>JAHDVH010000002.1:315626-631252 GCA_023382385.1 bacterium
GTAAGGTCTTTACGGATTTCTCCAACATGTGCGAGCATCGAGCGCAGGTCTTTCAAATCGAGCAGCAGCAATCCCGCGTCGTCGGCGTAGCTGAAGAGAATCTGCAACACACCGGCCTGAGTTTCGTTCAGCGCAAGCAATCGTGAGAGCAGCAGCGGTCCCATCTCGGAAATCGTCGTGCGCACGGGATGTCCCTGCTTGCCGAACACGTCCCAGAAGATGCAAGGATTCGCGGAGAACTCGTGAGATGGCACGCCAATCAGGTTCAGCCGTTGTTGGAATTTTTCCGAAGATTTTCCGGCAGTTGCCACTCCCGAGAGGTCGCCTTTGACATCCGCGGCAAACACGGGAATGCCCGCGCGCGACATGCGTTCGGCCATGACCTGCAGGGTGACAGTCTTGCCAGTTCCGGTGGCTCCGGTCACCAGCCCGTGACGATTCAGCAGCTTGGGGAGTACTGAGAACTCTCGAGAGTCGCGAATAGCTATGGGAAGCATGAGAAGATGGATTGAGAAGTATTAAAGAGTTAATGAACGCGTCTCAGCTGTCAAAGTCATCGCCGGAACTGGGGCTGCCGGGAACCTTGGATTTCCACAACACACGTCCGGTCTGATCAACATAGCCCCAAAGTCCGCCCGGCCACGTAACGCGCGCGACACCGTCATGAAATTCCTCGGCGACATTGAACTCCACATTCAACACGAGCTTGTTGCTCTTGTCAATATATCCCCAGCCATTGCCGATACGCACGGCGGCAAGACCTTCGCTGAAACTGAACGCCGCGACGTAGGTTGCAGGAATCACAATATTGCCTTCATAGTCCACATGTCCCCACTTGTCGCCCTGTTGCACGAGAATCAAGCCGTCCTGCGGAGTTTTTGCATGCAGGGTATTGATTTGGAATTTGATTCGACCCTTTCTGTCAATCAGCGCATAGTCTACATCCGGCTGCGTGCCAACGCGCACCAGACTATGGCCGTCGACAAAAGCATCTCCCCAAACAAATTGCGGTTTGAACACCCAGTTGCCCGTCGTATCAATGAAGCCCCACTTGTCACCGTCGGCGACGGCGGCAAGGCCTTCTGAGAACTCATGCGCGTTGGTGAATTTGTGGGGGATAACGGTTTCGCCACGTTCATTGATAAACCCGAAGAGCTTGTTGGAGTCGGGCACGGCGGCCAAGCCTTCGCTGAACGATTGCGCGAGTTTGCTGTATTTCGGTTCGACAACCATTTTTCCGGTCTTGTCCACATAGCCGAACTTGCGGTCTACGCGAACGGCACCGAGTCCGTTGGCGAAGCGGCGCGCGCGCTCGTAGGCCGGCTCGATCACCACCGCTCCGCTGACATCCACGTAACCCCACTTGTCCCCGAGCTTGACTCGCGACATACCTTCAGTCATCTGGTCGGCAAAGTCGAATTTCGGCTCAACGGCCAAGTCGCCGTGTTCGTCGACAAAGCCCCAGCGATTATTCTCGAAAATCGGATAGAGTTTGTGGGCAATTGAAGCGGGCCTGTGCGGTGCTTGAACGGGGGCCGGAGCGGCGGGTTTGTCTTTCGCCTTGCAGCCCAAAACCAGCGCAGCGAGCAGGAAAATGGTCACGTATCTGTTCAAAATCATTATAGTTCCGAGTTACTTGGACGAATTTGGTTTTGTTCAATTTACAGAGAACACTCGCGGAATACAAGATTTGGAGTTACTTGTATTAAAATATGACAAAGAGAGGCATGTTTATAAGGAATTGGTAAAAGACGGAACTTTTGGGGAGGGTCAACAGCGTAAATTCTGTAAAATGATAATTCACCGAATTTGAGCATCTGGCAGGGTTTTTCAAAAAATTTGTTGACATAGTTCCACGGGTAATGCAAGTGAGGATATATAATTCGTATATTTGATAGGCCTTGAAATGCAAGCAGTTAACCATCCAGAAAGTGCAGGTTGGCTATGAGAAGATTATGTATTGTTATTTGTTGTCTTGCGATTGCTGCAGGTTCCGTCTTTGCAGCCGAAGGGACTGTTGAGAGTATGGGCAAGAGGTCGGCCCAGCCGGCAGGAAAATTGGTCCCGAATGTATCGGTTGACCAGTATCCGACCTTGTCTCAGCAGGACTTGGAGAGACTGATCTCCTCGCTGAAGGTCGAGGGAGAGATTCTTAAGAGTCACCCTGCGATTCAGGAATTCCAGAGACGTGCCGCATTAAATGGCACGCGCGAAGGCCGCCGTTCGTTGGATCAGGGCGCGGACTACTGTCCGGCGACCGTGATTCCGGGGCTGCCCTACGTCGATGCAGGGACGACCGCCGGGATGGCGAGTGATTTTGGCTGCGATGGAAATATCGGGCCGGACGTGGTCTACTCATTTACGCCAGCGGCAAATATGACGGTCGAAATCACTACCTGTAACTACTACGAGTATGACACTCGTCTGGAGCTTTATCAGGGTGATTGCTCAGGATTCTCGATTGCCTGTAACGACGATTATTGCGGTCTCGCATCCAGAATCGTCGCGAACCTCACTGGTGGTCAAGAGTACACGATCATTGTAGACGCATACTGGGACGGTTTCGGCGGCTACGAACTGTATGTCGGCGAGGTCGCACCGATCGTGTTCGGCCGTTGCTGCTACAACAACAGTCTGTATTGCGTGGATGGTATTGAGCAGTTTGACTGTCAATACTGGTACGGCGGGGTCTGGACCGCGAACGAGACATGCAACAACCCGTGCCCGCCGCCGCCGCCGCCGCCCGGGGCATTGCGCGTGATAACGGTTCCGGTGCCGAGCGGTCTGGGTGTCTCGATTTCGGCAGATTGCCGCGGCGACCTTTACTACACGAACTATGGTGAAGGCGTGCTGCATCAGATGAATTCATTTGGTGTGCTGATCAGTTCAAACCCGATCGTAGACGCTTCGGGCGCCCCGCGCTACATTGACGAAATGGGCTGGGACGAGAGCCGCCAGGTCTTCTGGGGTGGCGAGCTTGGCACGAATGCGATCTGGACGGTGGACCGCAACGGCCTCGCAACGTATCAGTTCCCGGGCATGGGCGGCTATACGTTGACCGACGGTTTGGATTACGACGGCACGGACGGAACGGTCTGGCATTCGACGGACGTCAGCGATTATATCACGCATTTCAGCGCGACCGGTTTGCTGCTCGGAACATTGACATTGTTGGACGAGAACGGCAATCCCGAAGGCGTGATTTCGGGTGTTGAAATGGGCGCGGGCGGCACGGTCTGGGCCGGAAACAGCCCGATCGACGACGTGCGCCGCTGTAACAAGTCGACGGGTGCCTTCATCAGCCGATTTGACGCCGGTCAAGTGCGTTGCGAAGGTATGGAGTGCGACGCGATTAACTTCGCTCCGCAGACGGTTCTATGGGTAAAGGACGCTTACAATAACACCGTGACCGCTTTCGAAATTGAAGCTGGAACGTGTGTGTGCGCGGAACTGCCGGACACCTGCCAGTTCCCGTATGAGGAAGTGGATCACGGTGATCTCGCGGCCTGCAACTATCCGACGCTGGTGAACAATCCTGCTCACGGATTGTCGGGCATCGCGTGGCTCGGCCCGATGGTCGACGGCGAAGTTGCTCCCGAGATTCTGAATCAGGATCAGCTTCCGGAAGACGACGGCGTGTTCTTTGCGAATCTGCCGTGGACTCCCTGCGAATATGAAGACCTGCGCGTGGTGGTAACGGCTGGTCCGGAATATGCTCGTTATGCCGAGTGCGGCGGCCGTTTGTATTTGAATGCCTGGAAAGACGGCAATCTGGACGGCGATTTCTGCGATGAAATCATCTGTCAGGATGTTCCGCCGATCGTCACGGCGAGCGAGTGGATTATTCAGGATGTGCTCGTGGTTCCGGGCGCATGGCCGTTCCGTGTGCTTGATCCGGGCGTACTTGACCTCGGTGTGTACGACGGCGTGTTCCGCTTCCGTCTGACCTCGACTCCGGTCGGTCGCTTCGGCTTCGGCCAAGCAGTTGCCGGCGCTTGCTCAGAGCAGTGCGGTACGTTCGCGTTTGACTTCCTCGGCGAAGTGGAAGATTACATCATCGCTGACGGACAGTTGGATGTCGAGCTTTCGAGCTTCGACCTCGTGCCGGGCAACGGCAGCGTGACGGTGAACTGGAGCACGGCGAGCGAGACGGACAATCATCACTTCCTCGTGCTGCGTGACGACCAGATGATGGCGCAGATTGCCTCACAGGGCAACTCGGCGGCTGGCTACAGCTACACGTGGACTGACGCGAACGTGACCAACGGCACGAGCTACAGCTACAGTCTGGTGGCGGTGGACGTGAACGGCGCTCAGGAAGTCCTCGCGACGGCCTCGGCGACACCGCGCAGCGACGCGGGTGTGGTGAGCGAATACGCGCTGCATCAGAACTTCCCGAACCCGTTCAACCCGACAACGTCGATTCGCTTCGACCTGCTGGACGCGGGCTTCACGACGCTGAAGGTGTTCAACATTCAGGGTCAGGAAGTGGCGACGCTGATCAACGGCTTGCAGAGTGCGGGTTCGCATACGGTGAACTTCGACGCGACGGGTCTGCCGTCGGGTATGTATGTCTACCGTCTGAATGTGAACGGCTACTCGGCACAGCAGAAGATGATGCTGCTGAAGTAAGCACATCTTTCTTCAGATAGTCTCTGACGATTCGGGGCGGTCCGCAAGGGCCGCCCCGTTTTGTTCAACGCATCGTGACGTAAACAGGGCTTGCCGATTCGGCAAGCCCTGTTGTTTCCGGGACCCAGCCTTAGAAAAGATCAGTAGTGATCAATTTCAGGCTGAACGACCATGTTGACTTCGCAGCCGGGCTGATCGGCGATTGCTTTAAGGTCATGCTCGAAGCCGCGAATCATTTTCTTGCTGAAGGCGTAGACGCGCGTGACGGGAGCTTCGGCGGTCGGAAGCTGCACGTAGACGATGCGATGAATCATGTAGAAGCAGAGAATCAGGCCGATACTTGCCACGGCAAAGCCGAGCCACAGGAATTCAGTTCCGAGCGTGCGACGGACTTCGAAGATAGTCGCGATTCCGGCTTCAGCGCGGGGATTAACGATGTCGGTAGCTTCGTAGAGGGAATTGCCGATGGTAATCTGATGCCCCTTCATCTGGAGGAAGGACCAGATGGTCCGTTCAAAGCCGTTGGGACCCTGCGCGAGCATTTCCACTGCGGGATTCTGCATCGTGGCGCTGGCGGAATAGGCCATGCGGCGTGCGTCGAGCTTGAAGTCTGGCAGCAGTTTGCCGGCGGTGATCTTGATGGTGTCACCGGGAATGTCCACGCTTTCGCCTTGCTTCAGCGGGATGCTGTGCAGGAGATTGCCCAGGGTATCGGAGACAGTCAAGGTAATCTGGTCATAGGAGGCAATCACGCGCGGGCGGTCGGGGTCGTAAGAGCTTTGATAGAGACGAAAGCCCGCGTAACGCAGAGGTGTATTGACGGAGATTTGCTTCTTGTCGACCTCCTGCCCGTCTTCGAGAATGGTGACGCTGCTGATATACTGCTTGATGTTTCCGCCAGTGGAGCGAATATCCCAGTCGTTGGAAATCCACTCTTCCTCCATAGAGACAAACTCGGTGCCGCCCATCTGACTACGGCGTTCGATGCGCCATGAATTGGGGCTGTCTTTTTCAACGAGACGGCCAATCCACTCATTGTCGACGAGCACCCATTGACCGGGCTGAAGCGGATAGTATTCAATTCGAAAGCTGTCGATGCGAACTTCGAAGGGCATGCCTTCGACCGAGACGGTATCTCCTGCATATCCGCCCGCGCGCGTATGTTCCCCGCCGAATGATCCGACGAGTCCGCCGATGGCAATGAGGAGCAAACCGATATGTGTCATCAACGGCCCCCAGAGCGCGGGACGACCCGACTCACCAACCCAGACGCCTTCGTAGTTGGCGCGCGTGGAAAAGGATTTGGAGAGCCGGTCTATCAGATTCTTGGCGGTCTCGGAAGTGGTGAGATAGATGTGAGCGGTGCGTTCGTTGACGACACGCGGGTCAAGCTCCGGCTTGCGGCTCCACATCCGCCAGACAATGGGCGTGCGTTCGAGCACACAGGCGAAGAGCGAGAGCGACAGGACGCCGATCAACAGACGGTACCACCACGAGCTGAACGGCCTGTCCATTTCGAGTGTTTTGTACACCAGTTGTCCGAAAGCACCCGCCGCATTGCCCGGTTCCTGCTTCATCCAGAGCGGGTCCACAAGTTCGCCGCTGAAGAGAGACGCAAGCGAGAGCACGCCGAGGACAATCAGAATCCAGATGGCAAACTTCATGGTGGAGAGCATGGCCCACCACTTTGGTTTGCGGCTGACGTGCGGAGTGCTGTTATTAGGAGTGGTTGTGTTCATGCTGAGTTAGGCGTAGGCGTGCAGTCCGCCGAAGAAGTAGTTGCCGAACAGCGAAAGCATCATCATGGCGAAACCGATGAGCGAGAGAACGGCAGTGCGCGGCCCGGACCATCCGCGCTGATAGCGGGCGTGCAGGAAGGCACTGTAAAAGAGCCAGATGATGAGCGCGCCGACTTCCTTCGGGTCCCAGCTCCAGAAGGAACCCCAGGCGCTTTCGGCCCAGATAGCACCGGCGAAGAGCGCACCGAGGGTGTAAAGCGGATAGCCGAGCGCGACGGCGCGGTAGTTCACTTCATCGAGCAGTCTGCCGTCAAGATGGAGTTTGCCGGCAACTTTGCCGAAACCTAATGCGGTATGCAGGAGAAATGCTCCGATAGTTCCGAAGACGAGCGTGACGCCGAAGAATTCAAAAATGCGCAAGGGGCTGTCGGGAGTCAGGCCGAGTTTGCCGGTGCTCATGAGGATTCCACCGGCCAGCGCTCCGAGAAAGAGTCCGGAAAAACCGATGGCGGTCCAGTAGCGCGTTTCGACGGATGGAGTGCTTTTGAAGAGATAGTTCCAGACAAAGCCTGCGGGAACCAAGTAAATACCGAGCAGCATCAGCACATTGCCGCCGCGCATGGGAGCACCGAGCAACTGCATGGTGGATTGGTTCGCAAACGCATCGCTGACGTTGCCGATGACAGCAATAATCAAGGGAATAAAGACCAAGACGCGGAGTGGGACGCGAACGGAGGGCTGGAAGGGTCGCTTGGCTTCTTCTTCACTGCGCACGGCGAGCAGATAAACAAAAGAGACGGCCGCAGCAACGGCGAATGCTCCGGCACCGACAGACGCGAGAGTCACGTGAATGATAAGCCACGAGCTGCGCAGCGCGGGCATCAGTTGCTGGCTGGGATCTTTCGGCAGCAACGACGCCGCGACCATCAGCATGATGACGACCGGAGAAATCAGCGCGCTGATTACCCAATTCTTGTAACGCCACGTGAGGAAAGCGAAACTCAGCACAGCCATCCAGCTCATGACCGCCATGTATTCGTACATGTTGGACATGGGAAAGTGACCGGTGTGATTCCAGCGCCAGAAGAAGGCAATCGTCTGCGGAATGAAGCCTGCAGCGAAAGCTACAGAGCCGAGTTTGGTCCAGAAGGGCTTGCGCGCGGCAAGCCAAATTGTGAAGGAGAGCCAACCAACAAGATAGGCCCAGAAAGCAAACCAGAAGAGTTGTACGTCAAGTGTGGGTGCCATAGGACACCTGCTTAGTTATTGTGAATTAGTGAAGGACAACGTCAGTAATTTCGGAAAACGTTCGCGTATAGTCAAGCAGTATTGGCGTTTATTTGTCACATTCATGCAAATCAGTTTTACCGGAAGACAGCGGATGTTCAGACATAACATGGAATGAGACTGCACATATCCGATTCGCGAAAGAAAAAGCATTCCTCTTGGTTATTTGGGCCTGCGAATCGGAGTAGGCAGAAGTTCCTTGCCGGAGCTGTACGTATCGGCACGGTGGCACTCGATGCAGGCTTGAGTGAATCCGTGAGTGCGAGTCTCCTGCTCATGGCACTTCACACAAAGCTGGCGTTCAGTAGTGCCGGAGTTAAAGGGATTCGGCAATGGAAAAGAACCCGAAGGAAAGCCATCCTGCAGAAGGTTGACGACGCGAAAGTCCCAACGCCCCAGGTCTACGGCACTGGAGCCGTGTGCGCGATGGCAGGAAATGCACGTGATTTCGCTGCGATGATCTGGTCCGTTGGTGCTGTTTATCGTGACATCGCTGCTTTCAAATGGAACTTGCGGCAAGTAGGCAGTTAGGGGATTTCCCCCTGTGGGATCAGCGGTTCCATTGTAGTGCTCATATGATGCGCGCGTGCCTCCACTCAATGGACCACGCACAGGGTGCTGGAAACCAGTCTTGGTTTCTTCGTGATAGAGTCCATGGCAGTTGCGACACCAGTTTGTCCAACCGGACTTGTAGGCAGTATGCAGCGATTGTGATTCAGCGGCGCCTTGCAACGGAATACCGTCTGCAACAGGGGCGGGGAAACTAAAGACAAAGTCACCGGCAGGGATGCGGCCCACTCCATGAAGCAAACGGAAGTTTTCGTTGCCGTGGGGATCGTGACAACTTGTGCAACCGAGGGAAGCGGAAGGGTAGGAACCGCCGGGCGAGAGCTGATGCACAGGATCGCGCGTGGAGTTTTGCGACGGAGCGTCACAGTTGTGCACGCCGTGACTGCCGGAGAGCGGAAACATCGCACCGTTCGGTGCATCGTTGATGTTTGGAGCACCCGTGAAGATGAAGTTTCCGCCGCCGCGCTCGGGAGAGGGGTGCATGAGATTGTCGGCCCAAACAGCACCGTTGCCCGCAGCGTGACAACTCAGACACATGTCGGAGGGAGAGTTAGCTCTCAGTAAATAGTTGTTCTCGTACGTGGGCATGACGGGGAAACCGTCCGCGAGCGTGTGCATGGCATGACAGACTGAGCAGGAACCGACGCCGCCGGAATGCACCGCCTGCGCTTGCGCGCTTGACGAAATGAGCGTCGCGAGAAGTAGAGATTTGAATATATTCATGAGTATTGGGGCTATCCTTCAGCCGCCGCACTTGTGAACTTGTAGCCCGCCGCGTACACGGTATGAAGATGGCGGGGATTGCGCGCGTCATCTTCGAACAATTTGCGCAGGCGGACGATCAAGTTGTCAATCGTGCGAGTGGACGGATAGCGGTCATATCCCCAGACAGTTTCGATTATCTCGTCGCGCGTGACGACGTTGCCTTCACGCTCGGCGAGCAGTTTCAGGAGCATACACTCTTTTTGCGTCAGGGCGACGGGGCCGGCGGGAGTTTCCGCGGAATAGGCTTCGAGATTGACAACCGACGATCCGATTTTGAGCAACGCGCCGCGCTCGGGAATCTGACGATACCATTCATTGCGGCGGAAGATGGCGCGGACGCGTTGAATCAACTCGCGGATGCTGAACGGTTTGGTGATGTAGTCGTCGCCACCAAGCTCAAGGCCACGGACGCGAGCATCATCACTATCGCGGGCGGTCAGAAAGAGGATCGGAACATGATTCCCTTTCGCTCTGACACGTTCGCAGACGTCAAATCCGCTGGCGCCGGGCAGCATGACGTCCAGCAATACTAAGTCGTGCTTTCCGCTCAGAATTTCCGAGATTGCCGTGATACCATCGGCGACATGGGCCGTTTCAAAGCCCTCGGCTTCAAGATTCAGTTTGAGCCCCGCGGCAATGTGGGCTTCATCCTCGACAATCAGGATGCGATCAGACATGCAGTTCGTCCTGTGCGGCGGGGATGGTTACAACAAACTGTGAGCCTTTGCCCTTGCCCGCGCTGTGCGCACTGACGGATCCGCCCATTGCCTGCACAATCTCCTTGACTAAGTAGAGTCCGAGACCGACGCCTTGATTGGCGCGGGTATCTTCATTGCCGATGCGGTAGAAGCGTTCAAAGATGCGTTTTGTTTCATCGGGTTCGAATCCCTGTCCTTCGTCGGTGACGGTCAATTCGATTTTCCCGTCGCGGCGGGCGAGGTAGACGTCGATCATGCCGCCGGCGGGAGAATACTTGACGGCGTTATCAACAAGATTCTTAACAACGAGCTGCCAGCGGCGCGGGTCGGCCATAGCCATGAGTCCGTACTCGGTGTCGACGTTTAGTCGATGCTTGCCTGAAAACTGAATTCGATCCTTCAACTCATTGACCGCGCGCACGGTTTCCTCGCTGATGTCCACGCGTTCGAGGGGCAATGCGGCGCCGGGAGTCAGCACGCGCTGCGCCTGCAAGAGCCGATCGATCAGGTCGTTCAAACGATTCAGATCCAGCGACATCACGGCAAGCAGCTCGGCCCGTTTTTCTTTTGGCAACTCACGGTCACGGAGTGTATCAAGATACATGCGAAGCGAGGTGATCGGGGTCTTCAGCTCGTGCGACGTTGCAGACAGGAACACGGATTGGCGATGCTCGATATCAAGTTCTTCGCGAAGCGTGCGAAACATATAGAGCACCGCGACGAGCACGAGCAGGCCGAAGAAGGCTCCTTCCGAGATAAACATGCGCATCCGCCTATGGACGAACTCCCGAAGGTCGGCGCGCGCGGAGGGTTTCACTTCGATAGCTCCGGCAGGAGTGATCTCAAGATCGCGGAAGGTTGTCGCAAGCCAAGCATCAAACTCCGAACCCAGAGTATTACGCTGCATGTAGGCGACGACGATTTGCTGCTGCCAATAGCCATTTTGCGTTTCGATGAGCCGGCGGCCTTCATTGTATTGGAAGACGGCCCACCATGCGAGCTGCGCGAGTGCAAAGAACGAGATGAGCGCAAACACGACGAAGTGCCGCCGGAAGGGCAGCTTGGGTTGTCGCCAGGCAGTGCGCAGCCATCCGAGCATTTTGTTGATTGAGAACCCTGATGTTTATGTGACTGTCAGCGCATCACGCGCGGCTTGAATCGTGCGCTCGATGATTTGGTCATCATGCGCAAGGGAGACAAACCAGCATTCGTATCCCGACGGCGGAAGATGTACGCCGTGATCCAGCATTGCGTGGAAGAATTTGCGGAAGCGTACATGGTCCGCCCGCTGCGCATCCGCGTAGTTTTGAATCTTATGATCTGCGAAGAACAGCGTCAGCATGGAGCCGACGCGCTGCACGAGGGCGGGAACATGTGCGTCGGCACAAACTTTGAGCAGTCCCGCTTCAAGTTTTGCGGAACGCTCTTCGAGCAAGTCGTATACACCGGCATCGAGTTGCGCAAGAGTGGCGAGTCCCGCAGACATGGCAAGCGGATTTCCGGACAGCGTGCCCGCTTGATAGACTGTTCCTTGCGGCGCGACGTGCGACATCAAATCAGAACGTCCGCCGTAAGCTCCGACTGGCAGCCCGCCACCGATCACTTTGCCAAAAGTTGCGAGATCCGGCATGACACCATATCGCTCGATGGCACCGCCGCGCGCAACGCGGAAGCCGGTCATGACTTCATCATAGATCAGCAACGCGCCGAACTCATCACAGAGAGTACGCAGACCTTCGAGGAATCCCGATGCGGGCGGAATACAGCCGACGTTTCCGGCAACGGGTTCGACGATGACGGCCGCAATTTCACGGGGTTCAGCGTCAAAGATCGCTCGCACAGATGCGAGGTCGTTGTAGATTGCGCAGCGTGTATCCTGTGCGGCGCCGCGGGTAACACCCGGTGAATCGGGCAGGCCGAAGGTAGCGGCCCCTGAGCCTGCCTGAACTAAAAAGGAATCGGCGTGGCCGTGATAGCCGCCGGAGAACTTTACAATCACATCGCGCTTCGTAACGGCACGAGCGAGACGGATTGCACTCATCGTCGCTTCGGTTCCGCTATTGACGAAGCGCACCATTTGGAGTCCGGGGACCCGCGCGGTGATTTCTTCCGCAAGCAGAACTTCCGGCGTCGAGGGGGCGCCATAGCTGAAAGCCTTGTCGACAGCACGATGAACCGCTTCGACGACGGGTCGCGCGCCGTGTCCCAGTATCATTGGTCCCCAGCTACCAATGTAATCAATATACTCATTTTCGTCAACGTCCACCAGCACCGCACCGCGGGCGGAGGCCATGACCGGCGGCTGCCCGCCGACGGATTTGAAAGCGCGCACGGGGGAATTCACACCGCCGGGCAGCACGCGCTGTGCGCGAGTGAACCACTCTTCAGATTGTTCAATGGAACGCGCGGATTCAGTCAGTATTGCATCATTCGGCATGACGACTCTCCGTGTTCAGCCATTCGGCGGCTTCAACCGCATAGTAGGTCAGAATAAAGTCTGCTCCGGCGCGTTTGAAAGCAAGCAGCGTCTCAAGAATGAGTCGTTTGCGATCCACCCAGCCGCGTTGCGCGGCGGCTTCGATCATGGCATACTCACCGGAAACATGATAGGCCGCAGTCGGGCGGCGGAATTTCTCCTTGATGGTGTGCAGGATATCGAGATAGGCGATACCGGGCTTCACCATCAGCATGTCCGCGCCTTCGGCGAGATCGAGTTCAGCCTCGCGCAGCGCTTCATCAGCGTTGGCGGGATCCATTTGATAACCGCGACGATCTCCGAACTGCGGAGCGGAATCCACCGCAACACGAAACGGTCCGTAGAAGGCGGAGGCATATTTGACGGCATAGGACAGAATGGGAATATGCGAGAATCCGTGTTCATCGAGAGAGTGGCGGATCGCACCGACGCGTCCGTCCATCATATCAGAGGGCGCAACCACATCGGCTCCGGCGCGCGCGTGACTAAGCGCAGTTTTTGCGAGCAACTCGAGCGTCGCATCGTTATCTACGTCGGTATCATGAATCGCTCCGCAGTGTCCGTGGTCTGTATACTCACACAGGCAGACGTCGGTAATGACAAGCAAATCAGGATAGGCCTGCTTGATGGCACGGACGGCGCGCTGCACTTCGGCGTTGTCATCAAATGCGGCGGAGCCGATTGCGTCCTTGTGTGTCGGCACACCGAACAGAATCACGCCGGGCACTCCGGCATGGTAACAGCGTCCGGCGATTTCGGTCACGCGATCGACGGACCAATGAAATTGTCCGGGCAAACTGCTGATTTCATGCTTGACATCGCTGCCGGGAACGACGAACAACGGCTGAATGAAGTCGGTCGGATGCAGATGTGTTTCCCGCACGAGACTCCTCAGCATGGGTGTGCGGCGAAGCCTGCGGGGGCGATCAATGGGAAAGCTCATGGTTCAGTTTTTCGAGAATTTCTTCAACGGCCTGACGGTCCTGACCTGCGAAAGCGACGGCAATGGCGCGGGCGAGCGTAAGATCACTGCCATCGGCTGCTGCGCGGCGCATGTTGGCGACAATCAGACTCGTCACCTTTTTCATCATAGAGCGGGAGAATTTATCGACCTCTTCAAGGTCTTCTGCGCGAAAGTGATGTGCCTGATGCTCAACTTCAGAAGCACGAATACTTTCGAGCGCAATCTGCAGCTGCTGAATGCTCGGCGCGATGCGATTCTGACGATACCACTCAGAGAACTCGGCGACTTCTTTGTCTACGATGTCTTCAGCGCGGACGGCCTCTTTTTCGCGAGCCTTGATGTTCGTGGCGACAAGCTCCTGGAAGTCGTCCACGGTGTAGAGATAGACTTCGTCGTGCTGCGCGAAATCCGGATCGACGTCGCGGGGCACGGCAAGGTCGAGGAACAACAGCGGGCGTTTACGTGAACGCAAGGAGCTTCCAGCAGTATCCAGCGAAATCACCGGAGCTTGAGAGGAAGTGGCACTCACAACTATATCCGCCCATGCCAAATCGTCGGCGGAAGGTGGAAACGAAGTGGCTTGGCCACCGATGCTATCGGCGAATTGCAGTGCGTTCTCGGCGGTCCGATTACTGACACGCCAATTGCGCGCACCGACATCGGCGAGATATTTCGCCGCGAGCCGGGAGGTTTCGCCGGCACCAACGAGCAGAATGTTCTTCTCATCAAGCTTGCGGAAGAGTCTCTGCGCGAGTTCGATGGCCGCATAGGCGACGGAGACCGCACCCTGCGAGATCGCGGTGCGAGTGCGGACTTTCTTGCCGCAGAAAATGGCATGAGTAAAAAGCTTGTTCAAGATGCCGCTCGTGCCGGCGAGTTCAAGAGCGGCAGCGTATGCCGTTTTTACTTGAGCAAGGATTTGAATCTCGCCGAGCATCTGGGAATCGAGACCGGAAGCGACGCGAAAGAGGTGACGCACGGCGGCGGTATCCCGATGCACGTATGCAACATTGGCCTCGGCAAGCTCCAAGCCGCAGATATCCGCATAGAGCGCGCGTAACTCAGACTCTTCAAAATGGTAGGTCGGAGACAGATACAATTCGGCGCGATTACAGGTGGACAGGATAACGGCGCCTTCAATGTTCGGATGCCGCACCAGTTGCTGAATCAAGGCAGGCAGCGCGTCGGGTGAAACGGCGGCGCGTTCGCGGAGACCAAGCGAAGCCGAGTGATGATTGAGACCGATCATCTCAAGTTTCATGACTGGCCCCGGAAGAAAATTTGGGTGACGGAGCCTGCGAGCAGGAAGAACATCAAGGCGGTCAGTGCGACTGTCAGCTTGGCCTGTCTCTGGTCACCCAGCCAGTTTTTTCGTTCTGAAATCGCGAGAATTGTCGCCACGAACCAAAGGGCGAACATCTCATGCAGGTGGTTGAAGAAGCTGGGCGTGCCGGCACGCTGGATGAACATAAAGACGGTGGATGAAGCGAAACTGATGGTGATGAGCAGCCAGCCGTTGTAAACCGCGAGCGCGCGCAATCTGTGCATATCTTCCATCGAGGGAAGAGCCGTGAATAGCCGTCCGAATTTGCGCTGGACAAGCACTCTCCGCAGGAGAATCGCACCGGCGCTGTAAACGCCGCTGCCGAAGAGCATTGCGACTCCGGCGGTGGAGAGAACGATATGGACGGCGGACCAGATCGAGTGAAGTTCTCGCGGACCTTCCGTGTGCCGCAGTCCGCCCGCCACACCGGTCAGCAGCAGGACGGTGACAATCACGATGGGCAAAACCGTGAGCATGCGTTGTGAGATACGACGTTCAACGAGCAATTGATCCATCCAGACCAGAAACGCGAGGAAGACGCTGATCTGTCCTGCCGTAAGAATCGGAAGTTGGCGCTGGTCGATACTAAGGAGCGTCAGCCACAACGCATACAGAGCCGCGGCTATCCAGCCCACGCGGACGGCGATTTTTTCGAGGTGTTCGTCGGGACGCTGGTAAAGCATCATCCAGAGCGAGAAAAGGCCGCCAAACACCAGGAGCATCAATCCGGGGAAAAGTGCGTAGATGAACATATCAGGCCATCCTCCACTGCGCGAGCAGCGTGCGCGCGACGCGGAAAGCGTCTTTTGCACAACCATTGACCGACACGCCTCGATAGCCTGCTCCCGTCAGGATAAATCCCGGAAGTTGTCTTTCGAGAAGCTCCAGTTCTCCGATACGGCTTAGATGACCTTGCGTATACTGGGCAATGCCCTTAGGGTGACGGAAAATCCGACGGAAGCAAGGCGCGCTCTTCACGTTGTACAAACGGCGGTGCTCGTCGGCGGCGATTTGCTCAACTTCGTGATCTTTCAGGTCCACTATCTGGGGATCATGCGCTCCGCCGATCATGGTGCGAAGCAGATGGAATCCGTGCGGAGCCTGATTGGGGAAGATGGCATCGCACCAGAGCGATCCCAGTGCGCGGTAGTCCTCACCGCGCGGGATTAAGACTCCGAAACCATCCAGAGGATGACCGACATCAGCGATGGGATGCGCGTGGGCGACCACATCGATTGGAGCGTAGGGAATTTCCCGTAGCGCTGAGGCGGCGTTTGAGGACACAGCATTGAGAATCTCGGCTGCGGCGTATGCGGGACATGCGAGGACGACGGCGTCCGCCGTAAGGGTTCTGCCTTTTGCGTGAACCTCAAAGACTTCACCACGCGGCCGCAAGGACTGGACGGGCGAGTTCGTAATGATGTCAGCGGCAAGCTGCTGTGCGAGAGTCTCGGTAAGTTCACCCATGCCGTTACGAAACGTCGTGAGCGTCGCGGCCGCTCCGGCAGGTCCGCCCGTCAATTCGCCGGACTGTTTGGCAGCACGCTTCTTCGCGATCATCGCGCGCATCAGACCGCCGTACTCGGTTTCCATCTCAACCATTTTAGGAAAGACGGCGCGCAACGAAAGTTCTTTGGCGTTGCCCGCGAAGATTCCGGAAACCATCGGGTCGATCATGTATTGCGCGAAGTCTTCTCCAAGGCGACGCCTGGCGAAGTCATAGACGGATTCGTCATAACCATTGCGCTTGGCCGGAATAACCGGTTCGAGCGCCATGCGCAGTTTTGCTCCGACAGGCAGGATGTCCGACTGCAGGAACGAGCGCGGAGAGAGCGGCACTTCGCGCATCTTGCCATGATGATAGATGAAGCGCTTGCTCGCGTGTCCGGAGGCACGCACCAGCCGCTGCTCGAGGCCGAGAAGTTTGACAAGCTCAAGCGTCGCAGGTTCATTGTCGAGGAAACCGTTCGGTCCCCATTCGCAGAGAAAGCCTTCGGCGAGTTCCGTGCGCGTCGCGCCACCAGTGAAAGCTGCGGCTTCCAGAATAGTCACCTGCGGGTCTGCTCCGCGTTCGCGCGCGAGGGTGCGAATCAGAAAGGCGCTGGCCAGTCCGGCGACACCTCCGCCGATTACCACGACGCTTGGCCGAAGGGGATTAGCAGGCAACGGCATGACAGGACTCCCGCAACAAATTGAGTAACGCAGCGGAGAAGCGCGTGTCGTCATTGAAGACGCGCACGCGAACATACTTCTTGACACCCTTCCGCTCAACAATTTCCTTAGCAACGGAATCGAGATCGTAGAGTGTTTCGAGACAGTCGGAAACGAAGCTCAGGGGCATCATGACGATGGGATCGTCACATTGGGTCCATTCAGAGAGCACATCTTCCATATATGGTTTCGTCCATTCGACGGGTCCGACTTTGCTTTGATAGGCAACTATCCAGCGCGTTCCGTGCGGCAAGCTCCGCGCGAGTTTTTCCGCTGTAGCACAGACGCGGTCAGGGTAGTCGTCACCTCGGTTTACATAGATTTTCGGAATGCCGTGAGCAACAAACATGACGCGCGCGCGCGGACCTGCTTCCGACAGAGCATCGCGAAGGTAGTCCCACCAGATCGCCAGCATGCTCTCCTCCTGTCCCCAGTCTTCAATGTAGTCGAACGTCAGGTGACAGGACTTAGCTGCTCGTCGGACTTCTTTCATCACCGAACCGGTCATCGTGTGCGTGTAGTGGGGGAAAAGCGGAATGACGTTGAGATGACGGATGCCTTTTCCGGCGAGCGCGGCAATCGCTTCAGGGATCGTCGGCGAAATATAGCGGAATGCCCACATCACCTCGGTTTGTTCGCCGCGCAGGGAGAGTTCGTTCAAGATGTTTTGTCGAAGAGCTTCCGTCCAATCGAAAAGCGGACTGTAACCGCCAATGCCTTCATATCGCTCGGCGACTTCTGATGCGCGGCTCCGTGCAATGAGCGACGCAAGCGGCTTGCGGATAATCGCCGGAAGGTCAATGATCGCGGGATCGCTGAAGATTTCACGCAAATAGGGTTCTACGTCGATGCGGCGGGCGGGGCCGCCCATATTTACCAGTAGGATTGCTTCACTCATCATCTATTCCTACAAGGTTTTCGAGTAGACGACGTTCGCCTGATCGGCGAGGTAGCGATCAAAGGGCATGGCAAGGTTCCTTACGAAGAGCTGCCCAAGCGGCGTGACGCGAAATCCGCCGTTGTCGCGTTTGACCAGCCCGCTGCTCTCGAAGGAGGAGATGTGATCGATTGCCGAGTTCATTCTTGCCACGAATTCGTCACCAAGCTCGTGCATATGCTTGGGCAAGTTGATCTCAAGATTGCACATCAAGTGGTTGATAATCTGTTTGGTTGTCCGGTCATCGGCACTCAGTTCGTGTCCGCGCTCGAGGGGCAGGCGGCCCGCTTCAACCGCGTCAGCGTAGGCTTCCGGTGAGGGGATATTCTGAGTGAAGAGATTGCGAAACTCGCTGATTCCGGAGCAGCCGAGTCCGAGCAGTTCAAGGCCGCGCGTGGTGGTATAGCCCATGAAGTTGCGCCAGAGACGGCCTTGATTCTGAGCGAGGGTCAGATCATCGTCGGGCAGCGCGAAGTGATCCATGCCGATGCCCACATAGCCGGAGTCACCGAGCACGCGATGGGCATCGAAGATCATGCCGAGGCGCTCACGCGAGGAGGGCAGATCATTCTCGTCGATGGCGCGCTGATGTTTCATCCGCGACGGCAGGTGAGCGTAACCGAAGCAAGCAAGTCGGTCAGGCCGCAATCCGGCCACGGCTTGCAGGGTTTCCAACCATGTTGTGCGCGTTTGACGGGGCAGCCCGTAAATCAGATCAATGTTGATGCTCGTGAAGCCGTACTCGCGGGCGCGGGTGATGAATCCGGTGATCTCATGTAAATTGTACTCACGCCGCACGGCTGCCTGCACTTCAGGATTCAGATCCTGCAATCCGGCGGAAATGCGGCGGAAGCCGCGTGCGGCAAGCAGCTCGAGATGTTCGTCGGTGGTGACACGTGGATCCACTTCAACGGAACGATCCGCGACGGGTGCACCGGGGATTTTCTCAATCAACAGATCAAGCATGCCCGCCAAGCGATTCAGCGGAACATATGTGGGAGTTCCGCCGCCCAAGTGCAATTGACTGTGGCGAACAGGGCGCACGAACTTGCTTGTGACCAGCCGGATTTCACTTTCGAGCGCATCCATGTATCTATTCATGCGCGACTCGTCATGGGTGATGTGCGCGTTGCAGCCGCAATAGAGGCAGCGTTGACGGCAGAACGGCAGGTGCACGTAGACGGCGATACTCTCTTGCTCTTGTCCCAGCCTGTGTAAAGCATCTACAAACGCTTCTTCGCGGACCGGAGCATGCCATACGGGAACAGTCGGATAAGAGGTATATCGCGGCCCGCGGCCATCCAGCTCGTTGACCAGCGCGAAGGCTCGCTCTTCAGAGATGTCGTGCCAGCTTAAGCGGTTCATGTCTATTCTCCGCGAATTTCATCGAGCAGAATGTCGACGTGCTCGATAGGCGTTTCGGGCAGAATCCCGTGGCCAAGATTGAAGATGTGGCCGCGCTGCGGCGCCTCATTCAGAATCTGACGAGTGCGCGCGCGGATCGTCCGCTCATCGGTCAGCAGCAGGATGGGATCAAGGTTTCCTTGCAGTGCGACACGCTGACCGAAGCGGCGGCCTGCCTGCTCAAAACTCATGCGCCAATCCAGGCCGTAAACAGTTGCTCCAACCTTCGCCGCAGACTCAAGGTGCATACCGTTCAGAACGAAGTAGGTGAGCGGGACGTCGAGCGATCTCAATTCGGAGAAAATCCGCTGCAAGTGCGGCAGACTGAACTCTGCGTATTCGTCGTCCGTGAGAATCCCCCCCCACGTGTCGAACAGCTGGAGCGCATCGGCACCGGCCTCGACTTGCGCGCGCAGATAAGAGATGGTTAACGTGCTGAGTTTCTCCATGAGCTCGGAGAACGCGTGCGAGTCCGCATACATCATCCGTTTCGTGCGCCTGAAGGGATCGGGCTTGCCGCCTTCAATCAGATAACAGCCCACGGTGAAGGGTGAACCTGCAAAGCCGATCAGGGCTTTGTCATCGGGAAGCTCGCGACGAATCAATTTGACGGCATCGAGAACTTGGCCGAGTTCTTCCCGCGGGTCGAAGTCCCGCAGTTTGGAAACGTCGTTGTGCGCACGCACCGGCCGCTCAATCACAGGGCCGTGTCCACTGTCGAAGTGCAATCCTGCTCCGAGGGGAATTGCAAGCAACAGGATGTCGCTGAAGAGGATGGCGGCGTCGAAATCGAAGCGGCGAATCGGTTGCAGGGTAACCTCGCAAGCCAGTTCAGGTGTGTAGCAGACGGAGATGAAATCGTGCCGTTCTCGTACGGCGCGATACTCGGGAAGATAACGTCCCGCCTGCCGCATGAGCCATACGGGAGGAATGGCGAGCGCTTCACCGCGTGCGGCACGCACATACTTGGAGGTTGCGGTGCGCTGTTCAGATACAGGTTTCATTGCGGAAATGACTTCAGACATGATCGGGCTCGTGTTGCATGAGACTCGCGCGAACGGCTTTCGTGATGGATAGTGCGTCGGGGTGAGTGGCTGTAGAGATTCGTGAGTGTCCAAGTGCGCTTAGTGCACGTTGAGTCGTCGGGCCGATGGCAATGGCCGCGAAGGGCCACGGCAACGGCAGAGCGCGGTGAAGTGCATGCACGGCACTCGGTGCAAAAAAGACTGCTGCGTCCACCGGAAGATGCGATTGCAGTTGCCGGGAAAGTTCGCGTGGCTCGCGTGCAATCGTGCGATAGACCGGCAGCGCGTGTATTAATAGACCATTGCTGCGGCAGATGTCCGCAAAATCCGATCTGTGCTGGTCTGGACACGGATAGAGCAGTTGCGTCCCGAGCGGGAGCGTGCGGCTCAACTCTTCCGCGAGGTGCGCTCCGGTTCCCACCGAGGAGATGACTTCAGGCTCTTGAGCGAAGTACACTCGCACGGCGTTGGCGGTTGACTCACCGACGGCTGCAATCATGACGTCGAAGGGTAGAACCTGTTTTGTGCTCCGGAGTGCTTCAAAGAGTCCGCGCACACCGTTCGCGCTGGTGAAGGCAACCCACGGCGTGGCGATTTCCAGCTTTTCGGGAGTGATATACTCTGTTGTGGTGGCCGGAAGAGCCGAGCAAGCGAAGCCTTCCGCGTGCAGAAGGTCGCAGAGTTCGCTGCAGAGTTCCGGTTGACGGATTAACAACACCCGCTGGAGCATGCCTGACTCTGGGAAAGTTCGGTGAAGAGTTCCTGCGGCAACGCATCAGGCAGATTGCCGCGCACGGTGGCGCGCACTGGCCCGGACAGCGCGTCAAACCAGAAACCTTCCATGATCCACACGTCGCCGTTACGGGATGCGTATGCGCCTAACGGCAAGCCGCATCCGCCGCCAAACAGGGCCTGCAATTGCCGCTCGATGCGGGTTGCAGTGAAAGACTCAGCGTTGTGCACGGCCTCGCGCACTATGGAAAGACGCGAATCATCCGCGCGCATTTGAATAGCGAGTGCTCCTTGACCGGGGGCCGGAACAAACAGCGACGGAGCGAGACGTTCGACGCGAAACTCGGAGAGATCGAGCGCGAGCCTGCGAACGCCGGCACTCGCCAGCATGATAGCATCGTATTCGCCATCACGCAGTTTTCTTAAACGTGTCGGGACGTTGCCGCGCAGATCTTTGGTTTCCAGATCCGGACGCAACGCCAACAATTGGGTTTCGCGGCGGACGGCACTGGTTCCGACAAGTGCTTCCGGTTTCAGGAAGAGATCGTCTTCATCAGAGGTCGCAGCATCCGGTCGCATAATGAGCAGATCGGCGGCATCTTCGCGCGCAGAAACGGCGGCCAACGTCAGCCCTTCGGGGGCTCTGGATGGCATATCCTTATAGGAATGCACTGCGACATCTATTCTCCCGTCCAGCAGGGCTTCTTCGAGTTCTTTCGTGAAGTAGCCGCTGCCTTCCAGTTCGCGTAGAGGGCGGTCTGTGACTCGGTCACCCTGCGTGGTGATAATGTTGACCTCGATGGTCATATTTAACTTCTGTTCGAGGAAATTTTTCACCCAGTTCGTCTGTGTGCGGGCGAGGTCGCTGCCCCGAGTTCCGATAATCATGAGTTCGATCCGTAATTATGGTCAACTTTCGGCACTCAACATAACAAACACACCTCAATCGAGTGTCATGCAATTGTCACGAAGCGAATATGTAGCAAAGTCACGATCTATGACAGGAGGAAATTGGATATAAATAGTCACATTTGAGTTTCCGAAACTGTGCTTAGTATTCACAAAAGGTTAGTATCGAAGAGCGCGCAAAAGCGACTGGTTTGTTTGCACCAATTGGAACTTGGAAAAGAGGAGTTTGGAAGCCTACTCCTCCTATTAAGTCTATAACTGCACGATTGCACTTGACCCACAAAGGGGGGTTCGTGAAATCTTTCGCAAGATAATTCAACTGCTTAGTCGTCGTCGCAGCGGACGAATGTGTGTTGTGGAGTATCCACAGGTGCCTTTGCGTTTTCCTCTTCCATATTGTATCTTTGTTGCAAGCTTGAGTGCGGTAAAATGGCCTGTAAATCTGACAAATAAGGCCGATTTTACGTTCAAGCAGCCGAACAGACCGTCAACAGATGCGAACAAGAGTAATGTATACCCTCAAGTCCAGATGCAGTTTCAATTGCCGAACGGTGAAGACTCTGCTGTGGGTCGCGATGATGGTATTCGCTCAGTTGGCATGGTCGCAGACTTACGACATTACGCAGAGTCTTCGTTACCCGGCGGGTGACAACGGCAGTCCTCAGCCGACGAATTTGTATGTGGATCGTTACACGGGCGACATATTCCTCGCGGACGCTTCCACTTCGCGCATTGTCATTTATGATTCGCAGCGCCGCTTTAATTTCGAATTCTCGACGCGCAGTCACGTCGTATCACCGCGGAAAGTCGCGGTTGACGCGCAGGGCAGGATCTACGTCTTAGGCGATACGCGGACGCACACGCTGGCGGTGTTCGATTACAACGGCGAGTTTCTGAATCATCTTGATCTGACTGCCGAAGATGGTTCTCAACTGGAGCCTGCGGACTTCGTCTTAGACAATGAGAACAAGCTGTATCTCCTGTCCCTCGAGCCGCTGCGAATGAACACGTATACGTCTTCGGGTTCAGCGATTGAGCAGTTTGAGATACTGGGTGACGACGAAGCAACGCGGATGTCGCCGGTGATTGGAAACTTCCTGATTGACCGTGACCGGCTGCTTCTTCCGTTGCCGATAGCCGGAACGGTGGCGGTGATGGACCTGGCAGGCAAGCTGATTCGCTTCGTAGGCTATAGCGGCGGCGGACCCGGTGAGTTAAGTTTTCCGGCAGCGTGCTGTCCAACCGATGACGGCGGATATGTGGTTTTGGATAAGCACCGTCACCTGCTGCAGTTCATCGGGAGCGACGGACTTTACAAGTATGAGATCGGCGGAGCCGGATTGGTGGAGGGCTGGTTCTTTCACCCGACCGCATTGGCAAAGTGTCATGACGGGACGTTGCTGGTAGGTCAGATACATGCCAATCGCGTGCAGGCTGTTACGCCGCAAGTGACTCCGATTGTGACAGGCTCGTAATTCAAGGGACAACCCTTTTCATATATGCATACAATAACAAAAAACAAAGTTGTGAAACATTCCCCGATAGGGATGGATATCTCACGTCTAAGGAGGTCTCTAATGAGACGGTCGGTTCTTCTTTTCCTGGTAACGGCCGCGCTGGTTTGCTTGCCGTTATCGAACGCGCTGGCGTTTCATGATGAAGGTGTGGCGTATTGCGCGGGCTGCCACACGATGCACAATACGAACGGCAATAATGGGCTGGTTGACCCGTCAGGTCAAGGCTACCCGTATTTGCTGAAGTATGCGAACGCGACGGATCTATGTTTGTCCTGCCATGCCACGAGCCGTGGCGCGGTATGGATGGCCGATCCGATGGCTCCGGGTCCGGAACGCGGCCCGGGAAACTTTGCCTTCCTACTGGAAGACAATATCAATGACGGACGTCTTGGCGGCGCGAACCCGATTCCGGGTTGGCGTGCGGGTCACACCGTGATTTCACCGAGCCGCGGCACGGTGGCTGATGCCTTGAATCCGATTTCCCCGGGAGGCAACTACCCCGCCTCGCAACTGGGCTGCACGAGCTGCCACAATCCGCACGGCAACCAGAACTACCGTCTTCTGTACGGTGTCGGCGAGCGCGCGGAACCGGGTAACTTCAGCTACACTCAGCCAGCACCGATCGCGGAAGGTCTGCCTTTCTCCGGCGCAGGGTCGAGCGAAACGAACAGCAATCACATCGCATACAAGAGCGGTATGAGCGGCTGGTGCTCGAACTGCCATGGCAACTTCCATCAGAACGATACGCAGTATCGTCACCCGAGCGGCGTTGGCATGAGTTCAGCGATTCAGAACATCTACAACACTTACAACGGCACGATGGATCAGAATGGCGGCAGCCCTGCAACGGCTTATCTCGCGCAGGTCGCGTTTGAAGATCCTGACATGTTGATCACGTCGACTGCAGGCCCGGACGCTAACAGCAAGGTGAGCTGCATTTCGTGCCACCGTGCACACGCATCCAGCGCTCAGAATTCAGGTCGTTGGGACTTCAACGTTACTTTCTTCCAGCAGGATGGTGTTGAGTCCGGTTCTTATGTGATGCCGCAGACCTACAACAGCCCGAACCAGCGTTCGATGTGTAACAAGTGCCACAACAAGGATCGTAACAACCACAACCCTTTTTAGTGAATTGCGAGCCTGTAGATCCCTTCCCTCGCAAGCTATAGGCAGCAGTTCTTAACTTCGCGGGTTGGATACCGTGGTTCCCCGGTACCGCTTTCTCCCCGGCATGGGCCGGGGAACCACGGTGAATCTTTGTAGAGCGTTTTTGCTCTTTGATTAGACAAGAATTAAAAGGCTGCACACAGCGGCGGCAAAACTCGAATTACTGTGAAGGACCGGTTGCGGACCCTTATCCATGGCAACGGTCCTTCTTTTTGCCCCTGCATGTGACAGATAAACGATTACGCTTCATAACTATTATTGATTATATTTGAAAGCTCCGATGCGAGCGCGTTTTCGAGATATTTCAGGCCTGAACCGGGCCATCGCCACCAGCGTCTTTCTCCTATTTAGCATGTTGGTAGGGCCAGCGGATGTGCGGGCGGACTGGGGTGGGACAATTTCGGGCAACGCGACGACCTCCGAAGGGGGGGACACGCGCACCCGATCGTTGGATCAGCAATACACATTGTTCACGAGCGGAAGTCCGACACCAACAATTCGCTACTCATTGAGCGGATTGTTTCGCCACCTGCGGAGTCAAATCGGAGATGGCCCGTACTTGTGGAGTAATGAGGTCAGTCCGACAGGGGTCATCAACTGGAACATGGGCGTTTTGGACACGCGAGCCAACGCTTCCTATCGGGCGGATCGCGACGAATTGGGGACGAACAGGCTGACCAACCGCATGGCATCTGTTTACACACAAACAACTTGGCAGACGTTGCCGCGCCTGTATGGTTCCCTGAGCTGGGCTAAGAACGTCAATGATTTGGACTTATTGGGTTATGACACGCGCAGCCGCACGATGGCGGCAGGTGGAACATATAACCACCGCAGGCTCTATCTCAACTATGAATATTCGGACTACCTGACGCATAACGAGCTGGACGATATCGACCGCAGCTCCAAGTCGCACAACGGACGCGCGGATTTCGGCACCAGCCTGTTAAAACGCATCGTCAGCTTTCAGACAGGATATCAGATTACGTCGCGCAAGGAGAGTGAACGGTCATCCGCCACAGGTGAGACGCTGGTTCCGCTGCCGACGATGGCGGGGCTTTATCTTGCGGACAATTCACCGGAATTTGACGCATTGGAGAGCGCACCGTCGTTGGTAGACGGCATCACGGAGATTCCGGCGGGTGACTATAATCTCGTGAACGGCACGGCGCACAATTTTGGATTGGATTTCGGCGCGCCCGTCACCGTGGATCACCTCTTCTTATATGTGGATACGCTCGATGTCGGAACGCTCACCTGGTCGATTTGGCAAAGCTCGGATAATCTCACTTGGACACCTGTCGCGCGGGATGTGCGGGGGACGTTCAGGTCGCCGTTCTGGCGCTACGAGTTTTCCTTTGCTCCGGTCGAGACGCGCTACATTAAGCTGTCGCTCACTCCTCAGCTGCAAATCACTCCGATAGAAGTGACGGAGTTGCGAGGATTTGTCACGCGAACTCAGTTGGGGGATTTGGGACGCACGACGGATCATCGCGGTTCGGCCCGCATACAAGTTCAACCGGCAAAGTGGTTCGGGTGGGAAGTTGGCGGCGACGTGCTGCGGCAGAGTGAGACACAGTTTGCCTTGGCGCGCGAAGAAGATGTTTTTCAGGCCTCCACAAGATTCAACCGTCTCCGCCTGCTGGACACAGCGGTGCGCTACACGTGGAGCCGTTCCAATTACCTTGATGCGGGCGACCGAGACGTCCAGACGTCACTGATCAGCGCAATCGTAAGATCAAAGTGGAATCGCGCGCTGAGCACCGCAGGGTTAGTGGAGCGTTCGGACGAGCAATTGGACGAAGTCTTATCGCGGCGCAACAACCGACTGAGAGCGGATATCAATGCGCTGCTCTTTCCCGCTCTGCGCGTGACCTCTCAGTTTGCCTATGCCGAGGACGAGCGTTTCGCTACTGACGACGTGATTTTCACGCGTTCGGTGACCACCGCGTTCGAGGGTGAACCGACGACGCGCTCACAGATCACCGTGACGCACAGATATGAAACACAGAACGCTCATGTATCGGCTGTTCGCAAGTACCGCACGTCCGTCGGCGGCCGCTTGAACTACCGATTGACGGATAAGATCAGCATCACCACGAGCGCCACGACCTCCGAGGATCCGACTCGAACCGATCGCAGCTATGACGCCATTGTGGGATGGAATCCATCGCACAAGCTGTCCATCGGCGGCACGTTCAACAGGATCGAAGGTTCTTTGGCCGAGGACGCAAATCAGTATTCACTGCAGACGGTATACTATTGGACGAGCCGGACGGAAATCACGGCATCCTACTCGGTCAACGAGCGGGCGGACTTTGCCACAACTTATTCGTCACGCATATCGCTGCTTTCGCGATTTTAATCAGAACAATATTGGTTCCGGCAATGCACATTAGACTACAGATTGCGATTATCATTCTCTCTACGGTTCTTTCGGGGTGTGCGGCGAAACGCGCGACGGTTTTTTTGCATCCCGAGTATGACTTCGGTTTTGTAGAGCGAATCGCAGTCGCGAATTTCGAGAATTTGTCCACCGAGCAGGGTGTCTCCGCCTATGCGACGCGCTTGTTCATCACCGAAGTGCTCGCCGCGCAGGCGTTTGACGTGGTCGAGCCGGGTGAAACCGCACGGGTTCTGCGCGACATCGGTCAGACGCGGGCGGGCGAGCTTGACTTAGCCGGTCTTCGGCGCGTGGCGGACTCTTTGGGAGTTCAGGCAATAGTCTTCGGTTCAGTGGGTGAAGCCACCCAATTGCCGGGCCGTTCGTCTTCCACGCATGTTGTGAGCATCGATGCGCGCATGGTGGATTGTCAGACCGGAACCACAGTTTGGTCGGCGGCCGTTTCCGTGGGGGGTCCGGGTCCGGTTGCTCGCACGTTCGGAGCAGGCGACAATTCGCGCGGCGATGCGGTTCACAAAGCCGTTCGCAAGCTTGTCAAGCTGCTGTTGAGCTGATGCTCCGTCACCTGCTCATAGCGGCACATGTATTTGTGCTTCTTTGTCATAGCGTAAACGGACAGACAGTAGAACGTATTGCGCTGCTTCCGTTCACAGAGGAAGGTGTCGAACAGTCTGCACGTTCGATCGTCAATCAGCACGCGCGGCGGCTGCTGATCCGACAGGGATTCTCGGTTGCGGTGGAAGACTCCGTGTTGTCGGCGTTACGAGACTTGCGCATCAGGAACACCGCAGCTCCAACGCCGCACCAAGTTCGAGAGTTGTGCGCCTTGTTGGACGTCACGTCGATTATCACCGGAGCAATCCACAGATTCTCGGCGGAGAGCACGTTCACGGAGGCAGCACTTTGTGCGCGGATGATACGGGGCAAAGACACGCAGGTGCTCTGGAGCAATTGCGCGGTCAGTTCAGGAGGCGGAAACGATGCGCTATTGTCAACACCTGCACACGGGCAGGAGCGACTGGCAAAAGGGACCGTCAAGAAAGTCTTTCGTTCCTTAAAAGCAAGCTTGAAGCAATCAGACCGAAGAGTTTCTGGGATGACATTCCGGACGCGCAAGGGTCGGCTCGAGATTCCCTGCCAACGCGTGGCCATCATTCCGCCGGTGGACGAATCAGAAGCCCAATACGCAAGCTTGCTGATCAGCGACTTGCTTGCCGCGGAAATGCGCCGACGCGGATTCACGGTGCTGGACGCCGGAAGTGTTCGCAACCTGCAGCTTCAGACTGAGGATTTGCGATACGGACAGGCCGTAGATGTTGTAAGCCGCGCACTTGCGGACAGTCTGGATGCGGACCTCGTGATTACGGGAGCGGTCAGCGGGTTCACCTCTTCCCGACTTGCAGGCCTGGGGAGCGTTCCTGAAGTTTCGCTGGAGCTGCGGATGATTGAGCCGAAGCGGAACCTTGTATTATGGGCGACGAATCTGCGGCGCACGGGACAAGACAAGCAACGATTTTTCAAGCTCGGCGCCGTGCACAGTCCGGCACGCCTTGCACAGGATATGATTCACGATTTCGTAAACGACCTGCATATCACGCGGTCACACGTCACATTGACCAACCAACCATAGTATGAACCGATTACTTATCTTGCCTTCGCTCGTAATTGTGACGCTGTTCGGAACCGCGTTCGCACAGGCACCCGCAGTCCTCGCCACCGTAAACGGCGAAGAAATCACAACGGACATGCTGGCTCGGGAGTTGGGCCGGATCCACGCTGCACAGACAACCGAAGTGCAGCGCACGGACTTCGACTTTGAACGGCTGGTACAGTCCATGATCAATAATAAATTGATCGTACAGGACGCCTACGCACTGGGGTTGGATCAGGAAAAGACGATCACGGAATCCGTTCGCTGGTTTCGCGAGATGATTGCCTATCAGCAGTTAATCGCCGACATTCAGCCGAAGAATCTTGAGATTCCGGAAAGTGAGTTGCGTGCGGGATTTGAGCGTTACTTCCGCAGAGCGATGCTGAGACTGATATGCGTGGCGGACTCGGGTTTTTGCGCCAGCCTTGCCGACAGTATTCGCAACGGCGTCTCGATGGCTTCGCTGGCTTCGCGCTACGCGATTGACAAGTATCGTGACCTCGGCGGGGATGCCGGAGTATATCCATTATATAGTCTTCCCGAAACACTGTTTGAGAAGCTTGAAGGCGCTCGCACGGGTGAACTGCTCGGCCCCCTTTATTTGTGGAGGACATGGGCCTTGGTGCGACCTGACGCATTCTTGCCGCCGGACAAGGCAGTGTATGACAGCGTGAAATCGGTTATCTACGAGCAGCTCTGGTCGGACAAGGCGACGGCGATTCGTAACGAGTTCATCGAACGCGAAGCGGAATCCATTTTGGTCTGGGCGGACTCCGCAGCGGTGGATTCAATTCCGGAACGCATCGACTTGAATATGCCGGCCAGCAAGCGGGTGGTGCTGCGCGTCGGGAAGTCGCGTGAACTGCTTGAAGACGAACTTCAGAACAAGTACATTCACCGCTTTGTGTCGCGCAAGGATCGCGATGCGCGGGAAGTGTTGTGGGAGGTTTTCAATGAGCAGCGCCAAATCATGTTGCTCAAGGAAATTGCACATAAGCAGAAATACGTGGATGACCCG
The DNA here is from genome assembly GCA_023382385.1 of bacterium. NCBI lineage: Bacteria > bacterium. The sequence continues at coordinate 345,057 of JAHDVH010000002.1, forward strand.
CGATTAGACGAGGAAGCCGAAGCTTTCAAAGACTCGATGATGATCGTCCGCTACTTGGAGTCCGTCATTGCTCCGACTATCAAGATCAGCGACGCCGAGATCAAAGCTTATTACGATGCGAATCCCGACAAGTTCCACAAGCCGGGCCGCGTGCGGGTGGCAATCATCACTCGCGAGACACAGGAAGAAGCGCAGATGGACTATGAGCGGATTCTGGCCGGCGCAGATTTCACCTGGATAGCCAAGCAGTATTCGATTGACGAATACAAAGATCGCGGCGGCTTGCGGGAGTGGGCGGATCTTGAGAAATTTCCGAGCATGATCGCCGAGCAGATCGAGATGCTTCCCATCGGCGGGTGTCTCCCTCCGCTACTGGGAGATGAGGGCTTTGTGGTGTTGAAACTGGTTGAGCGCGAGCCTGGTCCGCGCCGTTCGCTCGACGAAGTGCGGTCGAGTATTCGCGGACATATCGAGCAAAAGAAGCAACTCGAAGCAATTGAAGCGACCATCCGCGACTTGCGGAACGATTCGGAGATCGTGATCAACCAACAAGCCATTCAGAGCTTGCAGGCCGACACTCCCCGGAACAACTGAACTAACCGAGAACTTCCAAGCCATGGAGACTTTTCTCCTGAAATTTCGATCCTTTTTGCAGTGGCTGTCAATCAATCTGCTTGCCGGACTGCTCATTGCAGCTTTGGCATTTCCGCCGCACATCGAGGCTCAGGTCAAGCGCGGATCACGCTTTAGCAAGCAGCAGAATTGTCTGGAGTGCCATGACGCGAAGGAGTATCGGGGCAAGTTTGCGCACGAGCCGGCTGAAAAAGGTGACTGTGCCGCTTGTCATTTACCGCACGGAAAAGTCGGCGCGTTGCGCTTGAAGGATACCGGCGCGGATCTCTGCCTGAGCTGTCATGCCGCGGACTCGTTACGATTGTCGGCGAAGTTTGTGCACGAGCCATCGCGCGCGGGGCATTGCACCGAGTGTCACGATCCGCATCGCGGCACGGAAAAGAATCTGCTGAAGGCGTCATTGCCTTCCCTGTGTTATCAATGTCATGATGCGGCACAGTTTGAAGCAAAGCACAAACACAAGCCCCTCCAGCAAGGCTGCGGCGCCTGCCATGATATGCACGGCAGCGATCACGCAGCACTGCTGAATCAGGAGCAAACCCAGCTTTGCGCGAGCTGTCACGGTGGGCAGGACGCCACGTTTGCGAAGCAGCATGCGGGCTATCCCGTCGCGGGCAAGGACTGCTCAGCGTGTCACCTTCCGCACTCCTCGGAGACCAAAGCGCTGCTGCCCAAGACGGTACACGCGGTCATGGAGGGGCCGTCGTGCTCGGATTGTCACGTCGCGCCGACAGAGTCAAAGCCATTTGCGCTGAATGAGGACGAGCGAGCGATCTGCGCGACCTGCCACGATCCGCTTGAGAAACACGGTGCGAACACGCATGCGCCCGTGCAGGACGGAAATTGCACGGAGTGCCACAATCCGCACGTCACGACACAACCCGCACTGTTGAAAGCGAACGACTTGCAGGTGTGCGGCGAGTGCCACTCAACCGAGCTTGAGAAGACCAGACTTGCGCACGCGCACTCCGCCGCCAAAGACGCCTGTACGAACTGCCACGAAGGACACGGAAACTCCGAACAGAAACTCTTGAAGGACAAGAGTAACGGACAGTGCTTAAGTTGTCACGACAATATCTCGGTTGAGTTGAGCCAGCCGTTCACACATTCAGCAACAAAGCTTGGTAAGTGCTGGAGCTGTCACGAACCTCACGGCACAAACCGCGCGGGGCTGCTGAAGGAGTCGGAGGACAAACTGTGCCTGAATTGTCATGACGAATTGCGCAAGTCTTTTGCGCAGGTGGATGTTCACGATCCGTTCCGCAAGGGCGATTGCGCATCCTGTCACACCGTGCACGGCGGCACAAACAGCAAGCTGCTGAAAGCCACCGACAATTCGCTGTGCGCGACGTGTCATGCCACGGAAATGAAGATTGAGGAGACTTCGGTCGCTCATTCGCCGTTCGTGGACGGCGCGTGTCTCGATTGCCACCAACCGCATGCGTCCAATCACGACGGCCTGTTGAACATGTCGGTGACGACGACGTGCGGCGAGTGCCATTCGGACATCACGGATAAGATCAAAACGGCCAAGTCGGTGCATCAGCCGGTGGCGGACGGACAGTGCACAGCCTGCCACAATCCGCATCAAAGCTCGAACAAGCATTTGCTGCTTGCGCGAGCGGCTGACTTGTGCATCACATGCCATGCGGACATCGAGGGTGCGCGCACGGCGAAGTTCTCACACCCGCCCGCGGCATCCGGCGAATGCTTAAACTGCCATAGTGCTCACACCAGTTCGCACAAATCGCTGCTGACCTCCGCAATGCCGGGATTGTGTTTGGATTGTCACGACGTGACGACCGCTGATTTTCGCACAGCCCATTTAGGGCAGACCGGCGAAAAGATGAATTGTGCACTCTGTCACGATTCACACGGTTCCGACCGGGAACGGATGCTGATGCGCAACCAGCACGCGCCTTTCGAGTCCGGTGACTGCGCAACGTGCCATGTTGCGGAAGGAGACAAACGATGAGACAGTTTATCTTTTGGATAGTGCTAATCGCCGTTCTGAGTTTCATCGGCCTGACCGCTGCCCAGTTACCTAAGGTGGATCAGCGCAAGGTGTGTCTGGAATGTCATGACGATCTTGTGGCGACGCTCGCGAAGCCCAAAGTGCATCAGCCTGTGAAAGACGGCGAGTGCAGCGCCTGCCACGCTCCGCACGCGTCTCGACACGAAGCTCTGTTGATGGACAAGGAAGCGGAGCTTTGCGCAAGCTGTCATACGGAAGCTGCGGAGTGGCCGAAGCTTTCGCATCAACACGATCCGGTGGCTCGCGGCGAATGCACACGCTGTCACGATCCGCACGCCGCAGACAAGGCGGACTTACTAAATGTTGCGACGAAGGATCTCTGCATAACCTGTCACGTCGAAGTGCGGGATTGGCTTGCGAAGCCCAATACTCACGCGCCCATGCGCGTCGGGCAATGCGCGAAATGCCATAATGTTCACGGCGGATCTCATGACAACCTGCTGACTCAGAACCTGACACAGCTATGCAAGACGTGTCATGGGAACGAGCAGAGGCTGCGCGAGCGGCACGTCGGATTTGATCCTGTGAATGCGAATTGCTCGGCCTGCCACGACCCGCATGCGAGCGACTCTCCGTCGCTCGTCATGAGCAACAAACATGCGCCGTTCGAAGACAAGGACTGCGCCGCCTGTCACGTGGCCAAGCAGACCGCCGACGGCTATCCTTTGAAAGGTGCGGTTCAGAAAGTGTGTGGAGAGTGCCACGAGGCGGAGGCCGCACATTTCGCTCAATATAAACCGCACGGCGCAACGGAAGAGAATTCCTGCCAGATGTGCCACAACGGTCACGCGGCGGATCAACGACATCTGCTGACCGCCAATGAGAAGACGCTGTGTGTGAAGTGTCATGATCCGTCTAAAGGAGTGAAGGTGGTCGGAGATAATCCGCATGCGCGTTACGCCTGTGGAAAATGTCATGAAGCTCACGGCAACACGAATGCGGGATACTTGAAGAAGCCGAGTCTGGAACTCTGCGCGGAATGTCATAAGCATCAGCATCAGGTGGCGCATCCGATGGGCGAAAAGGTAACGAACCCGTTGACGGGCGGCCCGCTCGATTGCATCAGCTGCCACGATCTTCACTCCTGGACCGCCGCGCCGTTGATGATTGCGTCAGCCGATCGCGCACTTTGCGTGCGTTGCCACCGCGATAAGTAAGCGACTAAGTTAGCCAAGGAAGACCCGGGCGAAAGTCCGGGTTTTTCTGTTTGTGGTGCTGCAATCGGTATGAATTGATAAGTTTGCGCTGTGCTGCATTTCCGGACAAATTAAAATACCGCTCACTCCAGTATTCAGTGTTTTTGGAGGTGCGAGCCTCTTTTCGCAGGCCGTAGTATGAGACTCTGACGTAAGTGCCTTGAAACACAAGGGCAGGAGATGCGACCGATTTGGAGTTTTTTTTCCGTTTTTTTGTGAAGAACCTTGCAAACCAGTCACCATTATGCTATAATTTGCTGCTCAGCACATGTTTTGTAAGATATTAGTTTGCCATCATGAACATTTGAGGGAGAAGCAAGCATGAAAATGTGGAAAATGGTGTTAGCGGCCTTAGTCGTCGTGAGCACCGCGTGGGCGAACGAGCCTGCGGCTCCGGGTCAGACGCCCGACCCGGCGGTCGCGCTTCAGCAGCAGATAAAGACACTGTTGCTGGAACGCGAGCAGCGAGTTGCAGAGATGGACGCGCAGTATCCAACGCTGGCGCCGCACGAGCGGACGGCGTTTGATGTTGCGTACGCGAACCTGATTGAGTCCTATGAGATTCAGGTCCTCGGTCTGATGGTCGAATATTACGACCTGACGGGAAACGTGGAGCTTCGTCAGCGGGCCGAAGAGAGCCTTGCACAGCTGGCGGCAGGCCCTGTTACGGGAACTCCGCTTAACACCAGCCGCGATCGTGCGGGACAAGACGTGCAGGAGGTGAGATAAGATGAAGAAGCTTCTTTTGATTGTCACAGCTCTTTCCCTCCCGGTCTTCGTCCTCGCAGCCGATGTGGAAGTGAAGGGCGAACGCTCTGAAGTTATCAAGACGGTGCACTCGACACCGGCTCCGGTCAGCGTGGAGTCTATTCTCGAAGAAGTTGCTCTCGAAGCAGTACAGACTGTGCTGCAGCCCGAGTTCCAGCAGTTGGAAGATCGGTTTCAGAAGCAGATTTCCGAAGTGCGCGCGCAGATCGCACTTGCAACGGATGAGCAGGCTGAACTGCTTGAGCAGCAGATCATCGCTCTGAAGGCGGAGCAGGAGGAAGCGCGGCTAGTTGCGGTGCTGAATTATGTTCGCGCTCAGGGCAACCACGAGGCTGAGGCCCGTGTGCTTGCGGCCATCGAGAGTCGCAATAACCAGACACCGGTGCAGAGAGTGACGGTAGAACGCGACCCGCTGACGGGTGACGTCCGCGAAGGAGGTGCGAAGTGAAACTCCGCACACTTCTAATCATGCTGGCTTCCGTGCTGACGGCTTCGGCACTCTATGCCAGTGACACGATGATTGAACGCGACTTGGGAGAGATGCTTCCAAACGAGGAGCCGACCCGCGACTTTTCCAAGCGAATCGTTTTTGAGAAATATATTTGGGCCGAGGGTGTTGATCCTACGGCACGCAATCTGACTCGCCTGTTTGTGAAGTTCTTTGATGAAGACACAGTTCGTATCCGTAACAACGAGTTGGTGTCTTTGACGGGCCGCGACATTAACGGCACGAAGGCTTTCTTAGCCCGTCATCCGGAGATCAAGCCGCGCGTCATCATCACAAACCGCAGCGAGGAAGCCTACATGGCAGATCTCGCGCGCATCGAGAAGAAGTCCGGATGGGACTTGGTGGATCTATTCAGTTTCTACTGTTTCGATCTTCCGGAAGTGGCGGCTGATCCCAAGGGGCTGATCTATGAGATTCTCGAGAATCCGGAAATCGAAACGGCATATTATGAGCCGATTCCCGTGGATTTGCTGTGTCAGGACCTCGGCAATCCGACGCCCAATTTCATACCTAACCAGACGTATCATGATCCTGCCCCACTGGGCGTAGACCTTGATTGGGTTTTGGCGAATCATGACCCGGATGTCGTGGATGGGCCGGGAACGGGCAGGTGGACGGGAATTTTCGAGCGCGGTATGCAGACCACTCACGAAGATGTGACATTGGCCAATGTCGCCACGGCAGGAACGCCGGACAGCGATAACGATCATGGCACAGCGGTGATGGGCGTGCTCGGCGCGTGCGATGACAACAACGTCGGCTGTCTGGGCTTTGTCGCAGATCAGCAGATGCGATTGTACCAGCGCAATTCAGGGAGCTACGGATCTGTGGCGGACATTTATGATTTTGCCAATGGTCAGTTGCTTGCCGGTGAAATGACGAATTCATCCTGGGGATATTTTGCCAGCCCGCTGCCTCCGGGTCAGAGCTGTCCGTGCAACCCTTCGCAGAATGGTGTGGTGGCAGCCGAGTATGATGCGGCAGTGAAGTCTTCGATTCAGGCTGGCGTTGCCGACGGCATTCATTACTTTCTTGCATCGGGCAACGGCTGTGTCAATCTGGATCACGCGACATTCGGGACCACTTTCCGGAACTCGACAGATACGGGGTCTAATTACGTTTCCGCTGTTCAGTCTACGGTCGCCCACGATGCGTCATGCTTCACGAACTGGGGCGAGCGCTGCGACTTGAATGCGTGGGGTGATGGCAGCTTCACGTTGGGTTATTCAGATGATGGTACTCCGTTTAACCCGACATCGCGTGACGAATGGTATACGAACAGCTTTGGCGGAACATCGAACGCATCGCCCACAGTGGCGGGCTGCGCCGGAGTGATTCACAACATCGTTCACAATTACAACGGCACGACCATTTCGACGGCGTTGATGCGCGACTACCTGAACGACTTCGGCACGCTTCCGGGCACAACTCCGGGCAACATTGGCAGAATGCCGAATTTGTTCGGGATTCTTGCACCGGAATTGCTTCCGCAGTTGCGTGCGGGCTGGACGTGGTATATGGTGCCGCGCAACACGACCGGTGCGACCGGCTCGAGTTGCGTAATAACCTCCGATTTGGATCCTGCGCCGGCGACGACCTATTGGAACGGGGCAATCAGAAACTCGGCCCGCATCGGCTGGGCTGCGCCGGCACGCTATCGCATTTTTGTGGACGATGCGTTTGAGATTGGCTGGATTCAAGACACACTCCACGCTGCAGGCGAAGCCTTTGGTATAAATGCAGGAACGTCTGTCCGCGGCGGTCGTCATTTTGTGCGTTTGACCGCAGACCCGCTGGAGCAGGTCAACGAGCGGATCGAAACCAACAACCACGCTTACAATCAGTGGGCATGGGATCCGCGACAGATGAACGACGGCGAGATTCTGACGCAGTCCTCTCCTCCGATCAAGTATGCCACAGACCAGCTCGCGCAAGGCTACACCTACGAAAACGTGGATGGCTACGGCGGCGAGAATTTCTACAATACCGGTTGGTGGGACATCATGGCCGTCATGGCACAGACCTCGACCGCGGACTATGACGCCCGCATTTACAGCGAAGCGGTTAGCTCCACCAACGGTTTCGACGACTCGGAAGCGTCCTCTTCCTACGGCTCTTTTATGGACTTCGTCGGAGTCAATAACAACAACGTGGGACAGGCGCAGAGACTGATTGCTTCCGTACTGAACTTCGACGGCGAGTCCTCGCAGCATCGAGTGGAGTGCGGAACATCCACGATTCTTTCACCGAGTCAGCCGGGAATTGGCCGCAACGACTATGGTTCGCATTCGCTGAGTTCGACAGAGCTGTTTGACGTTTGGGAATTCTATGTAAACGAACTTGTACCGTACAGCATTGAAGCGGAAGTCACATCCGGCACGGCGAACATCGTCGTCTCGGTGTATGGTCCTGACGACACCTTCTTTGGACGCTCTGCATTCAATGTGCAGTCGAATTCAGGCGGCGCGGGCGCGAGCGAGCTGATTTCCTGCTGGACTCCGGCAGCAATCGGCTGGCATGCCATTGTGGTTCACAAGCACAACTATTTGGATTGGGACCAGAGTGCCAATTTCAATTTGTTTGTGGGCAAGTCCGGCTTTGATTTCACGCACGCGTTGGGTGTTGGCTGGTCGCATCAGTTGGTAGTTCGTCAGGCCGTAGGTGGTCAGCCGGCAATTCTTCCCGCGACGCTCACGGGCAATGCGCCAAACAACTACGTGAACATCTCGGCTCTCAATCAGGGCTGTGGTGCGGCGGTGGCGTCACTGGATGACCGCGTCTACCGCGATGGTCCGGCGGTCGGCACGTTTGCGAACTGGAACGGTCCGATCGTACCGGGCGGATCCGCCTTTGGATCGAATCGCAACATCGGCACGGTGCCAGGTGGCCGCCACCAGATCGGCAACGTGATTGACATTCTGAATGAGGGAGCCGAGTGGAATGAGACGAACAATCGTCGTGACGAGCAGTTCGTGTGGACTCCGGCGGTCTTGGCAAACAATGTGATGTTCACTTCCCCGAACGTGGCGCCGAACTGGAGAGACTTCCAAGCGGACTACTTCTTCCCTGATTACAACGTGGACGGATTCAGGTTTACGGGAAGTTCGTTCTGGAGCGGAGTGGGCATGATGCCGAACAACAACGTGGATGACGTATACAATTGCCTCCTGTATCAACCGGCGACCTCTTCAACGATCGGGTTCAGCAGCCCGCTGGTTCCTTCGTGGTCAGGCGGCGCGAATACGGAGTGGGTTTTGGAAAACGGCAACATCAACGGCATTTCCACATTTGACGTCGGTGTGCATAACAACACGGGGTGGCCGATGGACGTTTCGGTGGGGGCTTACCGCCTGCACCAGTCAAACCGGATTCACGACGTATTTGCCGGCGAACATTACGGTCCGTATCCTTTCCCCGACACGGAACTGATCAACGTGTTTGACGCCTTCTTTGTTGCGGGTCAGGCAACGAGAATCATTCTCGACAATCTTGGCGCAGGCGATCTTGGATTTGCACTCTACAATCCGAGCATGACTTACGGCAGCCGGTCGAGCTATACTCAGTTGATCAACATGAGCGGGGACGGTGCGGATGAAGTGCTTGTCTTCACGCCCACTGAAACCGGCTGGCACGGCTTGGTCGTGTTCAAGGAAGACATCACGGACTTGCCGAACAATCCGTATAATCTGATCATCGGGGATCGCACGCCGCGCAAACCTGAACGTCTCGTTATCAAGTGGGTGCAGAGCACGCCGAGCTTGATTCTTGAGTTGTCGTGGGATCCCGTGGTCGCCGACATGAACGGCGACCCGATCACGGTGGAGCGCTATGACCTGTACTACTCTTATGACTTGAACGCGGTCTATCCGACCGGCTGGGGCTACGGCGGCTTCGTGCCCGGCGCGAGTCCGACGGTTCAGGTTCCCATCTATCCGGATCCATCGCAGTTCGGGTTCCAGTGCCTGTTCCTCGCGGTGGACACGGACGGCTATGTGGTTGCGTCTTCGCCACTGCCCCCGGATATGCCGAGCGTGATTGGGCGGAGCGCAGACGAAGTTCGTGCAACCGCTGCATTTGAAGCGAATCTGTTCAGAACGAAGGAAGCGCAAGACGCATCAAAGTAACGTCTTAGCTTTCAGTCGACATATGAGGGGCTCCCGAGAGGGGGCCCCTCTGTTTTATGCGAATTTTCTGAATATGATAATATGTATCAGATTTTGATTTGAGAGGGACGGGAGTGCGTCAGGATTTGCAAGAGTGGCCAGCGAAGCGTAAATTATAGTTTGTTGCGATACAGCTATTGTAGTCATAATTTCATCATTGGAAGTAACTTGCATGATGCCTTCGGATTCGATTGATTTACTTGAAGTGAAACGGATTTTTCAGCCGACCTCGATTGCGGTGGTCGGCGCCAGCCGCCAGCCGGGTACGATTGGCCGCGATATGCTGCGGAAGATTCTCGATTTTGAGTTTAACGGGATTGTCTATGCCGTCAATCCATCTGCCAAGTTTGTAAATTCAATGCGCGCCTACCGGAATGTCTTGGAGATTCCCGATCCGGTGGACATGGCGGTGATTTGTGTACCAAAGAAGTTTGTGCTCCAAGCCGTTGATGATTGCGGCCGCAAGGGAGTCAAGTCTTTGATCATGATCACGGCGGGATTTGGTGAAGCTGGAGAAGAGGGCGCGAAGCTTGAACGCGAGTTGTTTGAGAAGGTGCGCAGTTACGGGATGCGGATGATCGGACCGAATTGCATGGGCGTGATCAACACCGATCCTGAAGTTAGTATGGACGCGACGTTTGCGGGTCCGATGCCGGTGCCGGGGAATATCGGATTTCTTTCGCAGAGCGGCGCGCTGGGCGTTGCGATTTTGGAACGCGCGGCGAGCATGCAGTTGGGACTTTCGTCATTTGTCAGTCTGGGGAATCGCACGGATGTTTCGGTGGACGATATTCTCGCGTACTGGAAGGACGATCCGCGCACGTCATTGGCACTGCTTTATATTGAGAGTTTCGGTAATCCCGCGCGGTTCATCCAGGTGTGCCGCGAGATGACGCGCACAAAACCGATCGTCGCGGTGAAGTCGGGACGCACAACGGCTGGCGCGCGGGCGGCGAGTTCACACACGGCAAGTCTCGCCGCGGCGGACGTTGCGGTGGACGCGATTTTTGAGTCGGCAGGGATTCTGCGGGTGGATACGGTTGAAATGCTGTTTGATTACGCGCAGGCGTTTGCGACGCAACCTATTCCACGCGGATCGAACGTTGCAGTCATGTCCAATGGCGGCGGCCCCGCGATCTTGGCGACCGACGCGGTGGAAGGCAACGGTCTGAAGATGGTCGAGTTTGCGCCGGAGACGACGGCGAAGTTGAAGAGTGTGCTTGCGGACCTGGCCAGTGCGAAGAATCCCGTAGATATGGTGTCCAGCGCAGGAGCAACACACTTTGAAGCGGTCGCAGATCTCTTGCTTAACGATCCCAACACCGATGCGATGATCGTCAATTTCGTGCTGCCGATCACATCGGATTCACGGGACGTCGCTGAGGCAATCGTGCGGGCTTACGAGAAGAACAAACATTTGAAGAAGCCTGTGCTGGTCTGCTTTATGACGCGCGACGGTGATATGTCCGGAACGCCGGTGCTGCGCGCGGCAGGGTTACCGGTGTATATTTTTCCGGAGTCGGCGGTGCATTCGCTGGCCGCATTGACACGATTCGGGAAGATTCAGAGTCGTCCGCAGGGCGTGATGCGAACCTTTGACGATGTTGACCGTGATCGTGTGCGTGAGATTATTGACGGGGCTTTAGCGGCTAATCGCGAGCAGCTGCAATCGGACGAGGTGTTTGGAATTTTGAAATCTTATGGATTTCCGACGCTGTCTCTCGATTATGTCGCCCAGCGCGAGGAGTTGGCTGCGACGGCCAAGAAGATTGGCTATCCGGTGGTGCTGAAGATTTCGGCGGAAGGAATCACGCACAAGTCCGATGTCGGCGGGGTGCGATTGAATTTACGGACGCAGCAGGAAGTGGAAACGGCGTGGGATGAGATTTCTGAAGCGATTGCGAAACTACCTTCGCCGCCAAAGACCTGGGGGGTGACTCTTGAGCCGATGGTCAGCGGCGGACGGGAGATAGTGATGGGAATTCATACGGATCCGACCTTCGGACCGCTGATCATGTTCGGCATGGGGGGTATCTACGTCGAGGTCTTAAAGGACGTGAGCTTCCGGCTTGCACCGCTCACAGAAACGGATGTCAAAGGGATGATGAAGTCGTTGCGGGGCTATCCGATTTTGGCGGGAGTGCGCGGCGAAGAGTCAATTTCCTTTGAGAAGATCACGGAGTTGCTGTTCCGACTGTCGCAACTTGCTGTGGACTTCCCGCAGATTGCCGAATTAGACATCAATCCGCTGCTGGCCTTCCCCGATGCGAAGAGATGCGTCATGGCGGATGCGCGGATCAAGCTTGGCAAGCCCGCTTAGGTAGACATTTGTTCAACTCTGGAGCTGTAGCAAAAGTTCCCCGGCCTGCTAAGTAGTTGTCCCATAATTAGGACACTTTGTAAGGCTACGAAATTGGGATGATATTGTTTACATTGAGGTTGTACTTGGCGTTCGGTGCGTAACTTTCTTGAGAATTTAAGCCCAATTCTTGCAGTTAGGGTGAGGGATTGGGATAGGTTATTATCAAATTTCTGTTTTTCTAAACTTAGCGGAGCGCGGCCAGAGTGTCATTCCATCGCCTGAGTCTTATCTTATTGTATTTATTGACTATCATGGCGACTGTTTATCTCGCATACGGGGGCTGGGAGTATTACTCATTGCCTCTACAGGAGCGGGCACGGCACGACAGCCACGAGGAGTGGCGCCCGAGCGGATTCATCGGCCATGGCGTGGGCGTGATTGGCAGCGCCCTGATGCTGATCCTGCTACTCTATTCACTGCGCAAGCGATGGCGGCCCATGCAACGGGGATGGGGCGACATTCGCTATTGGCTGAACTATCATATATGGATGGGAGTCACGGGACCGATATTGGTCTTGTTTCACACCAGCTTCAAGTTCGGCGGCATCGTTGCGGTGTCCTTCTGGTCGATGGCGGCTGTCGCACTGAGCGGAGTCGTCGGAAGGTATATCTACGTGCAGATTCCGCGCAGCCTGAGCGGCGAGGAGCTTTCTGTGACTGAGTTGCAGGAGCTTGAGAATAAGATGCGAGCACAACTATCCTCTGAAGCGGGGGGAAATACGAAGGCACTCTCGATACTTGAGGAGTTTGTAAACGACAGCATTCAGTCGGGCGGGGGACTGTTGAACTGGCTGCGGCGCGACTTGACCGCGACGTGGCGCTATACCGCACTTCGATCGCGGCTTGTTCGCGAGGCGAATCTCTCCGCTCACGATGCGAGGCATCTGGTGACGATTGCACGCAAGCGCGCCTTGCTGGATCGGCGCATCGCATTTCTCGGAACGGCGCGCAGACTTCTGCATCATTGGCATGTGTTTCATAAACCGTTTGCGATCATCATGCTGGTGATCATGGTCGTGCATGTGGTCGTGGCTGTGTCATTAGGTTACACGTGGATATTCTGAAGTGAGCGTTGAGACTTTGATCTACGTATTAACCACCGTGCTCGTGATCGCACTTCCGGTGGCGTATATTTGGAAGGAGCGCACGAGCAGCGCGCGCGCGGCAAAGACGTTGGAACAGTCGACGCTGGCGGGCCTTGACCAACCGGTGTCTTTGCATCCGGTGGTCGACCCCGACTCGTGTATCGGGTCAGGTTCCTGCACAAAGGCGTGTCCGGAACAGGGTATCCTGCAACTCATCAACGGGAAAGCTGCATTGGTCAATCCCGCGCGCTGCATCGGTCACGGGGAGTGCCAGCGGGCGTGTCCGGTGGACGCGATTACACTTGTTTTCGGCACCGAGAAGCGCGGTGTGGATATTCCGAATGTGAAGGGGACGTTTGAGACGAATGTTCCGGGAGTGTTCATCGCGGGCGAGTTGGGAGGAATGGGCCTGATTCGCAACGCGGTTTCGCAAGGACGTCAAGCTGTGGAGAATTTAGCCAAACAGATCGAACAGGATCGCGCGGGTGAAGCGCTTGACCTGATCATCGTCGGTGCGGGACCTGCGGGGATTTCAGCGTCATTGCAGGCGAAGAAAGAGGGCTTGAATTTCATCACGCTTGATCAAGAGGATCTGGGCGGCACCATCTACACTTATCCGCGCCAAAAGCTCGTGATGCTGCAGCCGATGGAGTTACCATTACACGGTTCGGTGAAGCTACGTGAAGTTGAGAAAGAGCCGCTGCTTGAGCTGTTGACGGAAGTGGTCACCAAGCATAATCTGGACATTCGCGCGGGCGAGCGAGTGACCGCCATTCAGCGGGTGAACGGGCACTTCAAAGTAACAACGTCCGTCAACGAGTATGTCACACGCAAAGTTCTGCTGGCGATTGGGCGCAGAGGGACTCCGCGCAAGATCGGCTGTCCGGGTGAGAAATCGGAGAAGGTGACTTACCGTTTGCTCGATCCAGGGAAGTATCATCACAAGAAGATTCTCGTCGTGGGCGGAGGGGACAGCGCGGTCGAGGCGGCGGTTTCGCTCTCTTCGCAGCCGGGGAATACGGTGCATATGTCATATCGCGGAGAGAGCATATTCCGAATCAAGGAAGGCAATCGCGAGCGTCTCGAGCGGGCCATTGATGAAGGGAGAGTCACGCTGCTGCTCAACTCGACCGTGACCTGCATCGAGCCGTCGCGCGTGATATTGGATCAATCCGGAACCGAAGTGACGCTGGCCAACGATCAGGTGTTTGTCATGATCGGCGGCGTGCTTCCGACGGAGTTTCTGCAGAGCATTGGAATAGAGTTCGAGCGCAAGTTTGGAACCGCCTAAGCATGACCAATTCAGTACACAGACCACCCAAGAACACCACACGCATCATTTTTGCGATCGCGCTGTTGGTGATTCCCGCTCTCCTGTTATGGATCTACTTTGCTCCGCAGCCGGGCGGCGAACCATCGTTTGAATCCCTGCAGCGCAAGCAAAGCCGACAGGAGCAGAAGCCGCCGATCGAGCAGATGCTGGAAATGTGGAAGACGGCTCCGGGTCACGGTCCAATTGCGCTGGAACTTGGCAATATGTACTTCATGGCCGGACAGTATGAGAAGGCGATCGAGTTTTACCGTGAGTTTTTGAAGACGGATACGACAGAGGACGGCTGGCTTGTGCGGCTGGACATCAGCAGGTCGCTTGCCGCGCTCGGCCGTGACAATGAGGCCATTACGGAGCTGAAGGATATTTTGAAAGATCATCCGGGCGATCCCGGAGCACTCTACAATCTTGGTGCGATTGAGGCGAACCGCGGAAACCACGATGTTGCACGCGACGCCTGGAGCGAGTTGATCAGACTGCACCCGAGCGACACGTTAGCGACTTACGCTCAGAAAGCGCTGCCAAGGCTCAAGCCTTCAAATCATCCATAAATCATGCGCATCTTCTGGCTTGTACTGCTTACACTGACTTCGCATCTTTACGCGCAAATCTCTCCGGGCAAATTGTCGCGCTTCCACGCGGCACTTGAAGGACTGAACAATTGCACTCAATGCCACGAGCTGGGCAAGGAAGTTACGGATACGAAGTGTCTGGCGTGTCACACGGCGATTGAGGAACGGCGTAAAGCGGGGAAAGGGTACCATGCCAGCGCGGACGTAAAGTCACAGCGCTGTGCGAAGTGCCACGGAGAACACTACGGGCGCGAGTTTGAGTTGATCTTCTGGAAGGACGGTCGGGAGAAGTTCGACCACTCGTTGACCGGCTATCCGCTTGTGGGTGCCCACGCGCGTCAGAAGTGTCAGGCCTGCCACACGTCCTCTTATCACAGCGAGGCGTCGCTGGCGCTGGATTCGACGACGAATCGCGCTCAGACTTTTCTTGGGCTAACTCCCGCTTGCATTTCGTGTCATGCCGACGAACACGGTGACCAGTTGACAAACGACTGCGCATCCTGCCACAATAGCGAGAAGTGGAGTCCCGCACCACAATTTTCTCACGACAAGTCCAAGTATCGGCTCACGGGCAAGCACGTTGAAGTGGCATGCGTGAAGTGTCACAAAGCGGAACTTGTCGAGTCTGCGCAGGCAAACCGGATTCCCGATCCCGTGCATCCTTCCGAGCGAACGAAATATCTGGGACTTGAATTCTCGAGCTGCAAATCCTGCCACAACGATGTTCATCAAGGAAAATTCGGAATCAATTGCAGCGGCTGTCACACCACGGAGAGTTTCGCCGTGGCGCGTATGGCGGCGGACTTTGATCACAACAAGACGGGTTTTCCGCTAACAGGCAAACATATCGGTGTTGACTGCGCGAAGTGTCACACGTCCGGGAAACTGACCGATCCGGTCGCGCATGCCGCGTGTAAGGACTGCCATAAGGACGAGCACCGAGGGCAATTCGCAGATCGCACCGACAAAGGCGCATGTGAGACTTGCCATACCGTGGACGGATTTGTGCCCGCGCGTTACGGTATCGCAGAGCATGCGGAGTCGATTTTCCCACTCGCGGGAGGGCATCTTGCCACGCCGTGCATTGCCTGTCATACCGCGACACTTTCGGACAAAGCCGGCACCTATGCCAAGTTCGCATTCGCGGATCGCACCTGTAAGGGCTGCCACACCGACGTGCATCGTGGGCAGCTTGACAAGTACATGCAGAATGGAAGCTGCGAGTTCTGCCACAATGTTGAGAGCTGGCGATCGATTACCTTCGACCACGCCTCAACGGGATTCCCCTTAGTCGGCAAGCATGACCAAACCGCTTGCATGGGATGCCACGTGCGAGAACGCACCGAAACCGACGAACAACTCATTCGGATGTCGCCTTTGGCGCGGGAGTGTGAGTTGTGCCATGCCGATCCACACCGTGCACAGTTTGTTATCGAACCGTTGTCCGAGATCAAGATCAATTGCAAACGCTGTCACACATCCGAGGCATGGAACGTACTCGCATTTGACCACAATCGCGACGCGCGGTGGGCACTGGACGGCGCGCACCAGAAAGTCGCTTGCAACTCCTGCCATAAGAGTCAGAGCGACTCGGAAGGCAGTTTCGTCGTTTACCGACCGCTCGCATCCGCCTGCACCGATTGTCACGGCGGAGCAACTCCCTCCAAACCATGAGACACACACCTGTTCTTCATCCCTGCGCGATCACACTGTCTCTGATGGCGATACTCATGCTTGCGGCACAGACGGCCACCGCCGCAATCGATTCCCCTCACGGTTCGCTTACACTCGACTGTCAACTCTGTCACACTACGGACAATTGGCTCAAGTTGAAAGATGACTCGGGGTTTTCGCACGACACGCAGACGAGTTTTCCGTTAGCGGGGAAGCACGTTGGGCTGAAGTGCGTGGCGTGCCACTCGTCTCTCGTCTTCACAGAAGCGGGGTCTGAGTGCCTCGACTGTCATACGGACGTGCATCGGGGCCAATTCAGCAATAACTGCGGAGAGTGTCATACGCCGCAACAGTGGGCCAACGACAGCTACTTTCGAAAGCTGCATGAGAGCACGCGCTTTCCGCTGGTCGGCGTGCACGCGACACTTGATTGTCAGAGTTGCCATGCGACCGGACAGTATGTGAATGTTCCGTCGGATTGCGGGAGTTGTCACTTTGGAGACTTTGCGGCCGTTACCGATCCGAATCACGTTGACGCGGGCTTTTCACAGAATTGCAGCGAGTGCCATAGCATCACAACGGCGGCTTGGAAAAATCCGCGATTTGCGCATCCGCAGACGTTTCCGCTGACAGGAGGGCACGCGCTCGGTGATTGCCGCGCGTGTCATGCGTCAGGTTTTGCGAACACAAGCAGCGCCTGTGTCGGATGTCACGAGCAGAACTACACTGCCGCGCAGAACCCTACGCACGAACCGGGAGCATTTCCCAACACTTGCGAGATGTGCCACACTACGAACGCCTGGCGTCCTGCAGAGTTTGAGAATCACAGTTTGACAAGTTTCCCGCTGACCGGAAGGCACGTTCAGGCTGAATGCTCGCAGTGTCATGTCGGTGGACAGTACACTGGAACGCCGGTTGATTGCTGGTCGTGCCATGAAGCGGAGTATGCTGGCACAACTAATCCCAACCATGCTGCGGCAAACTACAGTCATAACTGCGCTGTTTGCCACTCGACGGAGACGTGGGAAGGCGCGACATTGGACCACAATCTAACGGACTTCCCGTTAACCGGGCGGCATGTGCAAACCGATTGCGCCCAATGCCACATTGGCGGGCAGTATACGGGTACGCCGACCGATTGCTGGTCATGCCATGAAGCGGAGTATGCGGGAACGACGAATCCGAATCATGTCACGGAGAACTATCCGCAAAACTGCGCAATTTGCCACTCAACAGACACGTGGGAAGGCGCGACATTTGACCACAATTTAACGGACTTCCCGTTAACGGGGCGGCACGTGCAAACCGACTGTGCCCAATGCCACATTGGCGGGCAGTATACGGGTACGCCGACCGATTGCTGGTCATGCCATGAAGCGGAGTATGCGGGAACGACGAATCCGAATCATGTCACGGAGAACTATCCGCAAAACTGCGCAATTTGCCACTCAACAGACACGTGGGAAGGCGCGACATTTGACCACAATTTAACGGACTTCCCGTTAACGGGGCGGCACGTGCAAACCGACTGTGCCCAATGCCACATTGGCGGGCAGTATACGGGTACGCCGACCGATTGCTGGTCATGCCATGAAGCAAATTTCAATCAGGCAGAGGGTCATATAGAGAATAGTTTCCCGCATACGTGCGAAATTTGCCATACGACGTCAAACTGGGAAAGCAGTTTCAATCACGACAACACGCAGTTTCCTCTGACGGGCAGGCACGTGCAGACGAATTGCACGGACTGTCACATCGGCGGAGTGTATCAGGGAACACCAACTGATTGCTGGTCCTGCCATGAAGCGGACTACAACGATGCAGAGGGCCACCTTCAGAACAACTTCCCGCACGATTGCACACAATGTCATAACACAGGCAGCTGGGACAGCGACTTCAATCACAATAATACGGATTTCCCGTTGACCGGCAGACATTTGTCTGTAAACTGCCTTGACTGTCACGTCGGCGGTCAATTTGAGAATACTCCGACCGACTGCTGGTTCTGTCATGTAGCCGATTACAATGGCGCCTCGCCAGACCACAACACGGGTTACCCGCAGGAATGCGCGGATTGCCACACGACGAACAATTGGGATTCCAATTTCAATCACGATCAGCAGTATTTTCCGATCTATTCCGGCAGACATCGGAACGAATGGAATCAGTGCAGCGAGTGTCACACAACGGCCGGGAACTTTGGTTTGTTCAGCTGCATTGACTGCCACGAACACAGCAATCGCGGAGATGTCGACGACGACCACGAGGATGTCCCGGGCTACACGTACACACCCACGTCGTGCTACGCGTGTCACCCCGACGGCGAAGAGGGTCCGAATCGCAACTCGCGGCCAACGCCTCGGGTGAAGCCCGGTCGGACGGGGGTGAGAAATTGAGAGTCCTCGTTCTCGCGCTTCTCGGCTTCTCTATCATCGCAATGGCGTCCGAAGTCAGAACAACAGTACAGTATGTTTCAGCGACAACAGTCTATCTTGCCGTCGGCCGCACATCGGGGATTGCACCCGGCGACAGCGTTGAGATCACAAGGAACGATCAAGTCGTGGCTCGCTGCGTTGTCACATTTGTCTCCGACAATTCGACCTCTTGTGAGTTACCGGATGCCGCAACGCTGGTGTTTCGCGGCGATGCCGCTGTCGTGCGTGCCACTGGAAGCGAATCTGCATTGCAAGCAACAACCGACACCACGGAGTACTCAGAGCCTCAGGCAGTGCTGCCGGAAACACAAGAACGACTGACTTCCGATAGATCTTCGAACAGGCTAAGCGGTCTCATCGGTTTGGAGTACCGAGTTCAGGATGACCGTGAGCCGGTCAACTACGACTACTCCGAGCCTTCTTTGAGAATTCGCGGGACGTTCAGCAAAATTAGCGGAAGTGACATTACCGCGCGAGCTAATCTTCGACTGCGCCGTACGTTTCGCAGGAATGACGAACTGAGCGCGTCCACGCACCGAATCTATGAGGCAATGTTGGCATACGAGCCTGCTGATAAACCACTTGAAGCTGGTTTAGGTCGACTGCTGCTTCGCGAAACTCGCGGTCTGGGCTATCTCGACGGAGCCTATGTCAAGTATGACATCAGCAGCGAATTCGGATTAGGTGCCGTCGGAGGCATCGAACCAGACCTCCAAACGGCGCGCATTCAGACGGACATCACAAAGTTCGGTGCCTTTCTATCATACGAGAAGCGACTCGCCAAGCGGCAAAGCGTGCAGGCCACCGGCTCACTTGTGGGACGCTACCGAGAAGGCGAAGTCAGTCGTGAGTTTCTCTACCAACAGATTTCATACGTTTACGGCGGTAAACTTCGACTATTTGAGAGCACCGAAATCAACTACAATCGCGGCTGGCTGAAGGACGCAGAAGGCTCGACTCTTTCACTGGCTTCGCTGATTCTGGACGCTCGTTACCGTTTTGCGCGCGCGCTTTCGCTAAGCATAGGCTATGACAGCCGTCAGAACTATTACACGATTGAGACTCGCACTGTTCCGGATAGCCTATTCAACAACGCGTTGCAGCGCGGTTACAGAATAAGCGTTGAATCTCGATTCGCAGACTCTTATTCTGCTGAGATTGGATTCGGTCTGCGGGATAGTGATGATAACAGCTCGG
This sequence comes from bacterium, assembly GCA_023382385.1. Lineage (NCBI taxonomy): Bacteria > bacterium. Next base: position 365,015 of record JAHDVH010000002.1, read on the forward strand.
AGGCAACCAGTGGTTGGCTTCAGCTAGGGACTACGCGTTTTGTGAACACTTCAAGCTCCGCTTTTGCCCGAGTTCGCTGGTATGATTCAGAGTGGAGTACGGGTGTTCAGCCGTCTCTTTCGCTCTCTTCACAAACAGCTGCGTGGCTGCGGACGACTGTGGATGTCGGAGTGAACGAGTATACGCTTGCCACGACGGAGGATCAGATATCTCAGAAATGGGCCGGCCTTGTGTTGGACGTTTCCGTTTCGCGTCAGTCATATGCCATGTTTGAGTTTGAACAAAGATTCGGCGACCATAACGACGCGAGTATCGTGACTGTCTCTATGGGATATCGCTTCTAAGCTCGACTTCCGCGAATCAAGAGGAAGCCCCTGACCGCATTGGTCAGGGGCTTTTTGACTTCCGAAAAGGCAGGGACGCTTACTTCTTTCTGCTGAATCGGTAGAACAACGAGGGAATCACAACCATGTTTAAGAAAGTAGAGGTGATCAACCCGCCCAAGATGACAATTGCCATCGGGGTCTGGATTTCCTTGCCCGGTTCACCACCGCCGAGCGCCAAAGGAACCAATGCCAAACCCGCGCACATCGCAGTCATCAAAATCGGGTTCATGCGCTCGAGGCTTCCCCGAATGACCGCTTCATGGTGACCCGAATTCTCCATATTCATGAGCTGATAATAGTGCGCAACAAGCAAGATGCCGTTGCGTGCTGCAATGCCGAACAAAGTAATGAACCCAACGAGAACCGCGATTGTAATCACACCATCCGTCAGCCAGACCGCAAACATACCTCCGACTAATGCCAAAGGAAGGTTGATCAGCACGAGCAACGAGTCGCGGATACTCTTGAATTCCGAATACAGCAAAACGAATATGACTCCGAGAGACACAAGACTCAGCAGGAGAATGACACGTCGCGCAGCCGCAGCGCTTTCGAACTGACCGCTGAACACAACATAGTAGTCGTCCGGCAGTGCAACTTGCTTTCGAATCCTTTCCTCGACATCCTTCACGGTGCTCCCAAGATCGCGTCCGGAGACATTGGCTTGTACAACAATCTTCCGGCTCACGTTTTCACGACTGATGGAGTTCGGGCCGCTTGAGCGATACACATTGGCCAGTTCACGTAAAGGCACCAACGGACCCGCCGGTGTGGAGAATACTGTTCTGGCAATGGCCTCGTCATCGGCACGGGCTGCATCGTGATATCGCACAACCAGATCAACAGGGTTCTGCCCTTCCAGGACCTGCCCAACGACGTCTCCGTTAAAGGCAGTTCTGATGTTTTCCGCGAGGTCGGATACTTGAACACCATACATGGCCATCGCTTCGCGATTCATGTCGATTCGCAGCTGCGGAACATCCACTTGCGGTTCAACGGCCAGGTCCACCAGACCTTCAACGTCCGTGATCGCGTTCTTGACTTCATGTGCGACCCGCCTTAACTCATACAGGTTTGGACCAAATATCTTGATTGCCAGAGCCGCCTGTGTACCGCTGAGCATGTGGTCTATGCGATGGGAGATAGGCTGACCAACCGAAACATAGGCACCGGGCACAGCGAGCAATGCCTCCCGCAGCTCATCGAAAACTTGCTCCTTATCAAAGTTGTCCCTGTGAAACGTCACCTCGAACTCGGTCTGATTGGAGCCAAACGAATGTTCGTCAAGTTCACCACGACCAGTTCTGCGGGTGATGTTCTTGACGGCGGGGTTGCGAGACATGAGTTGCTCCGCCATGCTACCGAGGTCTGCAGACTCATTCAAGTTGGTTCCAGGGGGTGCGATCACAATAACGGTCGCCGAGCCTTCATTGAACTCCGGCAGGAACGACGTTCCCAAGCGTGTAAAGACGAATGCTGTCGCAAGAAAGAGCACAATACAGCTCGCGATGACCACTCCGGAATGTCTGACGCTCCACTCCAAAGCGGGTTGATAGATTTTCTTCAGTTTACGAACGACGAGCGACTCTTCACGATGGGACGCAAGTGACGCCGGCAGCATCCAATAGCATAATGCAGGCACGACCGTCAGCGCTACCAAAAGCGACGCAAACACGGAGATAACAAACGCAAAGCCGAGCGGCTGCAACAGACGACCTTCCACGCCGGACAAGAAGAACAACGGAAGAAAGACGGCAATAATGATCACTGTAGCAATCAACATCGGCTGCCTGATTTCGTTGGACGCCTCATAGACCACCTGCATCGTACTTCGCCGTTCAGTTTCAGGCAATAGCGCATTGGCACGCAGGCGCCGGAACACATTCTCAACGTCAATGATGGCGTCATCCACCAGCACACCGATCGCGATTGCCATTCCGCCGAGCGTCATTGTGTTCACAGTCATGCCCAACCACTGCATGCACAGAACGGCGGCAACAAGTGAGAGCGGTATGGCCAGCAGGCTGATCGCCGTCGTACGCCAATTCGCAAGGAACAGGAGCAGAATGATCGTCACGAGAATCACGCCATCCCGCAGAGCATCCAGCACATTGTGAATCGCCGCAGAGATGAAGTCTGCTTGCCGAAACACTTCCGTGTCTATCTTCACGCGATTCCCGACCAACGCCTGCAACTCCTCGACGGCACGGTCAATGTCCTTCGACAGGTCAAGCGTGTTGGCAGATGGCTGCTTCTGCACGCTGATGATAACCGCCGGTTTGTTGTTCACGGAAGCCGTACCATATCTGAAGGCGGGACCGATTTCCACCTGTGAGACTTGCTCCAGCAGGATAGGAACTCCGTTGCGCACAGTGATAACGCCGGAGCGTAAATCGGCAAGCGATTGAACGCGTCCGATGCCTCGAATGACGAATTCCTGACCAGCGGCTTGAAAGACTCCTCCTGCGGCATTCACATTCGACTTTCGCACGGCGGTAATAACGTCCTCAAACGTAATCCCATACATAGCCAGCCGCTCAGGGTCGACTTTCACCTGATACTCTTTGCGGAGTCCGCCAATCGCGACAATCTGGGAGACTCCGGGAACCGACAGCAATCTGCGCCGCAGAATGTTATCCGCAAATGAGCGTAACTCCAATTCAGTCAGTGTATCGCTGGTAACGCCTACCAGCATGATCTCTCCCATCAGCGAACTTACCGGCGCAAGCATAGGCGGGTCGACCTCTTCGGGCAGTACAGAGGCGACGGACTGGAGCTTCTCTGTGACAACCTGTCGTGCCTTGTAAATTTCGGTACCCCACTCAAACTCGACCCATGTCACCGCGACACCCATGCTCAATGACGAGCGAACACGCCGCACGCCAGTGGCTCCGTTCATCGCGGTTTCAATTGGAAATGCCACGAGCGTCTCAATCTCTTCCGGAGCCATGCCATGCGCGTCCGTGAGAATTGTGACGGTCGGCGCCGACAAGTCCGGGAAGATGTCAACCGGAATGTGCGTAGCTACAATTCCGCCTCCGACCAGCATCACGCCCGCAATTAGCAGTACGAAGATGCGCTTTTCGAGCGATATTCCGATTAATCTTGAGAACATGACCGCTCCTTAATGTGCGTGACCATGGCCTGCGTCCTCCGGATTGATCTTGGTAGAAGCGAGACGCACTTTGTACGCGCCTTCAATCACGACACGTTCCCCTGCATCAAGACCCTTGAGAATCTGCACCCACTTTCCGTCTCGAACTCCCGTCCTAACGAACCTCTTCTCAAAAGACTCTCCGCCCTTTTGCACATAAACGACTGGTGTACCGTCATCATCTATCAGTGCGGAGTGCGGCACAGCGATGACGGAGTCCTGCTTATCCGACAGCAGGTGCATCCGAACATAAGCTCCCGGACGAAATCTCCCTTCTGGATTCTCAATTGAGAATATAAACGGCGCACGACGCGTTCGGGGATCGAGAATCCTGTTTGCAGAAACAAGCTTGCCGCCAAGTTCCGACACACGATATGTTGTGGAGGAACCCGCTTCAGTGAAGTCGGCATCCACAACATTGCCAAGCGGCTGAAGATCGGAGGTCGCAACCTGCGCTTCGATCCAGACACGAGACGCATCCACAATGTTAAAGAGATGCTCGCCCGCCTGCACGCGTTGTCCGTATTTCAGATGCACATCTGTTAAGACTCCAGAACGCGGAGCACGCAAGGTAAGCTGGGGTCCCTCCAAGTTGAATTCATCCACTCGCTCCTCTGCCACTCCTAATGCGGCTGCCATTTGGGCGCGTGTGCTTCGCAGCGCGACCTTAGCCTCGTCATAACGTCGTTGGGACACGGCACCTGATTTAAAGAGCTCACTCACGCGGGAGTGTTCTTGCTGGGCGAGCTGGTAATCGCCAACCAACCGAACCCAGTCTGTTTCGGCGCCGGGAACTGGCGAAATGCGTAAGAGCGCATCTCCTTTTCTGACATTCTGACCGGGAATAACGATTTCCCCATCGAGTGTTGGGTAGAGTAGTCCGGCGAATGGCGCCACAACTTCTGCTTCGTTCGTGCCTGCCGAGGTGATTTCACCAAGTGTGGAGACCGAGTGCGAAATTGTCTGCCGTTCCACCACCGCTGTCCGCATACCAAGCATCCACTGCTGTTCTTTCAGATATGAAATGTAGTTCCCGGTTTCCGGTTCCTCAATATGAGGTGCGGCACCTGAATAGACCACTACTCTATCAACTGCGATCGGCGCCGTTTCGTCCGCATTCTTGTACAGGGCAACAAGCTCATAGGTCCCCGCCTCAGGTGTTGTCAATGATCCGGAGAAGATTCCCACTCGGCTCACCTTCATGAACTTCTGGCTTTTGAAGACGTTTCCGCCTTTCAACCACTGAACCTCCAATGAGCCGGAATTCACGGGATCTCCTGAATCCAAGTTCGTCAAGTGCCAAACCGATTCGACGTTCGATTGAGCTTGCAATGGTCCCCATTCGGCAAACAATTCAAGGCCGCTTTCCCATCTCGTGACGGAAGTAAAGACCTCTTCATGAGCATGATCATCGTGACCACCAGAGTCAGTGACCTCGCCGTGGTCATCGTCGTGGTTGTGACCTTCGTGATCATGCTCGTGGTCGGAAGGCTTAGACTGCGATTTGTTTGTTCCCGACTTGACATCGATCGACTTGCAGCTCGGACCAAATACAAGCAGAGAACTGCTAATCAGAGTGAGAAGAATGTATTTCATCATATCATTTACTCCAGAATGTTAAGTCCAGTCACGCGACGGAGCTCAATGTTTGCGTTTGTCCACTCGGCTTGAAGCTGCTGAAATGCCGAGAGCGCGTCCACACTTGTTCGCAGGGCATCTACGAATTCCTGCGCACTGAACTCACCCGACGTGTAAAGTCGCGTGCCTCGGTCCAACCCAATAAGCGACTCTTCAACACCGTAGCGCCTTTCCCTCGCAGGCGAGCCAGACACGCGCGTCCACCGTTCCATTGCGAGATTGATTTCAAGCGACGCTCCAGTTTCTTCGGCACGGTGAAGGAGCTTGGCCCGCTGGTGTTCCGCGCGAGCAAGTTTTCGTTGAGCAGAGCGGCGATTCCAGAGTGGGATTTCCAGATCTGCTTCCCACACGAGACCGGACCACTCCGGATCTGCCGTCATGTATGCAACACCGACTCCAAAATCGGGCAGCTGCTTTCGCTTTGTGGCGCGCTCCGCCATCTTGGTGGAGTTCACCATGATCTGCTTTTCCCGCAAAGAAGACCGGTGCTCAAGGCCGTAAGCTACGGCTTCATCGACGTTATTAAAGGGCGGATCCGAAATCACGGGTATCGACAGAGTTTGCAAGGACTCCATTCCAAGGCCGGTCAGCGCAACAAGTTCGCGTTGGAGCGAACGTATTTCGCCGTCGGTCTGCAACTTACGAAACTCGATCTCGACTAACTCTGCTCGAATCCTCTGGGCTTCATATTCGGAAATGTCTCCCTTGTCCAAACGGGCATCCGTGGCGCGCTCTGCACGGCCTGCAACGGCGAGCACACTGTCCAACAGCATGCTTTGGTCAGCAAGCTGCCGCAGTTTCACGACTGAACTCACGACTTGTACGATTAGTGCGCGCCGAGCTTCTTCGAATGCCGCTTCTCTGCTCTGCAGGTGAAGTCTGCGCGCCGCTGATTCAGAACTTCTGGACCACAGAAAGCCCAGAGGCTGATGTACGCCGATGGTCTGCTCCGACTCGTTGGTCGACCCGTCTGAAAGCCTTTGTAGTTCATACCCCGCGACGGGATTCGGCAAGGCGCGACTCGCCGAGAGCTCCATGTGTGCTTCAGCAAGGCGCATCCTCGCCTCTGAAAGCACGGGAGACGTCGAATCGAGCGCGGCCAAAACTACGCTCCATTCACGTGATTCGGCATACGCTCTGCCCGCGTGAAGCAAGACAACAAACGCCACTCCGGTCAGGAGCGGCGTTAACAAAACTGAAAAACGCATTCCTGTCCTCCAAATACGATAGGAAAGTACTTCTGCAATGCGCAGAAGCTATCACTAATACGGTATCAGGAGAACGGTCGAGGAGGTCGGTCTATGGAGGGCTTGGGGGGGGAGGGTGGGATGATATCAAGACTTGAGTGGAACTCAATGTCTTTATAATGAGTAGGGGTTGAAGACGGCGCAAGCAATGTTGCGGCGGTCGTGTTATGATGACACACACAACCGCAACCACAAGCGTCAGCCGTATCGTGATGGTGGTCGTGCGACTCCGCCTCGTGTGCCTCGCAGGAGTGGTGGACCAGCACCGATATCGCCGATATCGGTGCAAAGGCGAGGGCCAGTAATAATAGCAGGGCAGTAAGTCGCATCGGGTATTAAACGCTCCAGAGCAAGAGTCGTTCCCAAAAGATAAAATTCATCTTCAAAACACGCAATCTTAAGCAAGCAGTTCGTAACGCTTACATTAGCCGCCTAAGCGCAGAACTTATTAGATTAAACTATTATATATTATTAGCTTACCAAGATTCTGGGTTTTGGGTCACCTGTTACTGGGATCCCCCCTTATATGCGTAGAGGAGAAAGCCCCCGGCATCTCCAGCCGAGGGCTTTGGACAATACTGGCAATTCTTTGGCAAAAGCCTCCAATCAAGTTGACCGGAGTCAACCCACAAATCACCGCTCGGCTATGCTACAGCCAACCGACCGCACCAAGCAGTGTGATGAAAATCCCCATCAGACTTTCTCCTGCGATGATTCCGGAAGCGGAGGCAACGGTGTACTCTTCAGCAATCGCGGGACGCATCCTCGCATACACGAGCGCAATCACGCCGCCGATGAACATCGAAAGTGCATTGTAGAAAGGCAGCACAAAGGCAAGTCCGAGTCCCATTGCCGACGGAATCCACTTGCGCCATTTGGGGAATAGCCGCTCACACATTGGAATCAGAAGACCCACGATGCCGCCAATGACCAGCGCAGCGCGAGCGGTTGGGTGCAGCGACTCAAGACCATTGGAAAGCAATCTTGCAACCGACGCCCAGACTTGGGCCGCAGGTGCAGGGAATTTTGTTGAACCGAGAATCGAAACGTCCGGCACCACGAGAAAGAAGGCCGGAACCGTAACGGCGGTTCCGATAAAGATTCCGGCAAACTGTGCGAGAAACTGTTTTCTCGCATTTGCGCCGAGCACATACCCGCTCTTTAGGTCGGTCAGCAAGTCGGAAGCGGAATCCGCCACGCCCGCCGTGATACAGGCCGACATCAAGTTTGTGTTCATTTGCTTGGGTGCAATCGCGCCAAAGATCAATTGGGTTATCTTGCCCATTGCGCCAACCGGAGTGGTATCGGTCTCGCCGCAAGCACGACATGCGACCAGCGCGAGAAAGAACGACAGGAAGACGGCCAGCAACGCCATCCACCATGGGATCATGAAGTAAACAGATGCAAGAAAGACAATGCCCAATGTTCCAATTACCATTCCGCCCGCGAACCAAGAACCGGGCACCTCGATGCGATCGAGTGGGTCCTGCTCGTGACGCGGTTTGGCGCGCGCAAAGATGGTCTTCAGGCCCGAGAAAGCCCGCAGAGCCGTGCGCCACTCAAAGACAAAAGCCAGCAGTCCGCTTGTCACCATACATGCCGCTCCGCCCCACAGACTCCAAGAGACAATATTGCGGAATCCGCCGGGCGACTGAGTGTTGCTGTCTCCGGACTCAAAGGCGAGCAACTGACTTGTGGACGCGGCCGCAATCACCAGCTTCTCATCTTCAGACGACAGTTCAAAAGTGCCCGGGAGAAGATTAGCTTCTCCGTTCTTCATCCGCGGAGATTTCAAGTCTGAGACTAATTGTGCGATGCTCGCGTATTGTGCCGCTTCCGGCCAGACGAATTCATAGTCTTTGGAATTTCCGCCTTCCGCGAGCGTAATTGGTAAGGTGAACCCTGCGGGGATCTCCAGAGGGAAATTCGGACTGGCAACCAGTTCATTAGAGCCAGCCGACCGAATCTTTAACGTTTGCACGGCAACTTCTGAGGTTGAAACTGTTACTTCTGGACTCATGAGAGTCAACGCAGTCTCAACATGCATCGCGCTCTTCAAAGAGCTGTCCACTCGCAACTCAAGCCGCCTGCGCAAGTAGGCGTCTTCAGGCTCCATGACTCGCAGTTTCCCGAAGAAGGGATTCGTACTGCCGTCTTTGAGCCTCGGGCTGTTCAATTCTGCGGCGAGTTCACTCAGACTGTTATAGGTCGTTTGCTCTTTCCATGGGAATTCGATGATTGAGGTGGTTGCGCCGTCCTCGATCAAGTAGTCGTTGCTGGCCTTCACCAGTTCGAAGCTGAGCACGCGACCGGCAGAAATGGTCAGCGGGAATTGCAGATCCTCTATGGAACGAATATATGGAAGCGGGTGGCTGATGACTTGCTTGTCCATCATCATCGGTGCGAGGATTCCCCAATTGAGAATCCCGCCGATCAGCACGCTGACCGCGACTTTGAAGCCCATCAGCGCTCCTGCGCCCACCAAGATCATGCTCGCATCAAACTGAATCGTGTACATCCCCATTCGGGCACCGAAAGTATTGTATAGAGCGGGAATCCAAGCGAACCAGTCGCGCACCGCAGCGATAGCGATCCCGATGCCGCCCCACAGGAACAGCAGCTTGGCCGACTTGGACTCTTTTCCATTCCCCCCGACTCCGTGCAGACTCTTGAGGGTTTCAGCCGCCGCAATGCCTGACGGAAACTTCAACCGCTCAATGTTGATCATCTGACGCTTCATCGGAATGGCCATCGTGACCCCCAGCACGGCCAGGAAGAATATCCATGCCGAGAGCAAGCCGTAGCTGATGTGCACTCCGTTGACGAGAAGATACGCGCTGATTGCCGAGACGATTGTTCCGCCGGTCGAATATCCTGCAGAGGAAGCGGTCGACTGCATCGCGTTGTTCTCGAGGATGGACATATCCGTCTTTACCCATCGCGGGAACATCTTCCGAAGTGACTTCCAGATCGTGTAGCTGAGGATACACGATGTGATGGCCACACCCAAGCCCCAGCCGGTCTTCAGGCCGACATAGAGATTCTGGAGCGACAGAAACGCCCCAAGAACCGAACCCATGATGATCGAGCGAATCGTCAACTGCGGCATGTCGTCGCCGCGGTAGACGTTCTCGTACCACTCTCGCTCGAGTTCTTCCGGCGTCATTTTTTTGACGGGCAGTTCATCGGCCATTGTATCTTTGGCTCCGTTGCATTGTCAAGAGTGAGGAACTCAGCTATAGAATACCGAATGCGATGAGTGCTGCGATAAGGACACCCATGATACTCTCGCCTCCGATCAAGCCTGAGGCCGTCGGAATAGTATACATGTCGTTAAACTTAGGTGCGCGTTTTTCGAGGAACCATGCGATCAAGGCCCCGACAAACATGGCAAAACTCGTATACGCAGGAATCGTCATGGCAATTCCCAGCGCTGTCGGAGAAGGTGTATAGGGCCTGAGTTTAGGGAATACCTTATCCACAATCACGATCACGACCGCGAGCACAAATGCGATGGCCATCGCCAAGACTGCGCTGGGCGGCAAGGTGCTCAGCCCCTGCGCCAACACCTTTGCGACGCCCATCCATACCAGTGCGGACGGTGCGGGGAACTTGTCACCGCCGAGCGTGCTGACATCGGGAACAAGAATAAAGTAAGCGGGGACTGCCAGCAGCGCGCCAGCCAGCACGCCGAACAACTGGGCGATGAATTGCTTGCGCGGGTTCGCTCCTACCATGTGTCCGACCTTAAGATTTCCAATCGTGTCGCTGCAGCTCGCCGCCGCACCTGCCGTGATTCCGGCGGTCATCAAGTTCGCCGTCACGTTTCCCGCTGAGATCACACCAAACGTGAGCTGCGTGACTTTTCCGAGCGCTCCAATCGGATTGATGCCGACTTCAGCGCCCGCGCGGGCGGCGACGGCCGCCAGAATGAAGGTCAACAGCACGGCAATCGCGCCCATGTACCAATGCACCCCAAAGCTGCCAAACATCAGGGACAAAGTCACTATGCACAAGATTCCCGTAATCACAAATCCCGGAACAAACCAGCTCATGGGGATTTCAAGGTCGTCAAGAATGCCTTTTGTCGCGCCGTCTTTCTTTCGTCCGAAGCTGCTGAAGATGCTGCCAAAGGTTCTCCCTAAGGTTCGCCATTGAAACGCGAGCGCCAGCAATCCGCCCACAACGAGAATCGTGGCTCCCGGCCACAACGACCACGCACTGATGTTCCGGAATCCTCCGACCACCTGCAGTCGGGATTGTCCGGGTTCGAATCCTAAGGCCTGCACGATTTGAGGCGACGATTGCTCTTTGTCTAATGTGAGTTTCGATTCCCAGTAGACGGAGTTGGAAGCCTCAATAAACAGAGCTTTGGCTCCAACGCCGTTTGCCTTGCTCAGCGTATCTCGCACGCTGATCACGCCGTAGAAAGGATTGGGCGTGCCGTCGCTCAATTGAGGCGCATTGAAGTCGCGCACAATTTCTTCATTGGAACGATAGACTTTCGGCTGAGTCCACGTATAGCGGTAGCTCTTCGTGCTGCTTCCCGAAGACAACTCAGGTCCGACATTCGCTTCTTCCAACGTGACTGAAATACTCTGGCCGGCTTCAACCATAATCGGAGCGGCCATCAGCGTCGCTGCGTGAACTTGAGGTGCGGGGTGCTTAATAATCTTATTGTAAATAAGATTTGGCGCCAGCACCCCGTAATTCAGCACCAGACCGAACAGCATACTTAGACCGACTTTGATTCCGAACAGAGCGCCGATACCGATGAAGATGAGACTTGGCTCAAAAGTCAGTGTGAGTTTACCCATTCCGACTCGAGCGATCGACAACGGCAGGGCAAACTGCGCGGGAATCCAAGCAAGTCCGTCGCGCAAACCGGCTATCAGGATACCGAGGCCGCCGGCCAGACCGAGCGCTTTGGCCTTCTGAACTGCCTCCGTGCCTTTGGAGTACATCGCCTTAAGTGTTTCACCGGTGGGAATATTGGCGGGGAATCGCAGATTATCCACTTGAATCATCTGCCGCTTCAGAGGGATTGCCATGAACAAGCCCAGATACAGAATGCCGCCGATCAGAATTGCCAGTTGCCACCACACGAATTCATATCCGGTGAGCATGGACAGCGCGGGAACCGCTGACACCAGGCCTGCGGAAGAAATCCAGCTTGCCGCCACTGCCACAGTCATCATGATCGTGTTTTCCATCATTCCGAATTCACGACTGACAAGACCTGCACTTTTCAGTCCTTTGAAAATGGAGAAGATCAAAATTACCGCGACAATATCCACACCCAGTCCCCAACCGGATTTCAGACCGATGTATAGGTTTGAGAGTGACATCAGTCCTCCGAACAGCATGCCGGAGATAACTGCACGAGCCGTCAGTTGCGGTACGTCTCTCTGGTAGACATTCTCGTACCAATCGCGATCACGTTCTTCAACGGTCTTGTTCTGGGTTTCGTCAGACATTGGTCACCTCTGCAATGCGGAGAGTTATGGTAAACATCCGGAAATTATGCTTGGGAAGACATCAGAAAGCAGGAGTTGCTCAGGGAAGGAGCAGGAAAAACGCTTGGGATGTCAGATCAAAGTTGGATATACAGACGTTTTCGAAGGCGAATAGGTTGAGACTCAGAGAGGTTGTGCCGCAGGAACTGACGGCGGCAACATCAAAAGGCAATACTGTTTGCAGGACGCTTTTGCGCAGGCAGCTGCCGGAAACTGCGTTCAGAGACAATAGCCGACGGGGAAAGCCAAATCAGTTCAATCTACATTGTTCTTTATGATTTTGCAAGTGGGGAATCTGATAAACCCAACAATAATAACTTAATAAGATACTGCCCGTCCAATTTGCCCGGACAATGAAACTCATGATTATCTTTCAATTGGCTTCCCGGCACCGCCGTCCGCCTGGAAAGTGGTCTAATTGGCAAGAGGAATGTCCTGTGAGCAGTGCTTGGAGAAGAACGGCAGATTGCAAAGTGAATTTTGGAGTTCAATATCGCTCGGCGGAACTTTTGCACTCTGAGTGCGTTCTACTATCCCAGCCCAGCCGCCAAGCGGTTCCGAAGTACCTGCACTTATCGGAATCCCCGCCGACAACACCCCTTGATTGCGAGAAAAAAAAGCCTATCTTGACTTTACTTGCGCGCGAGAGTTCATAAGTAGTTTTATGCCCGCGACTCATTCCTGCTACGTCTCCCACTCACAATTCTCCTCTGGAGCTTCCGTGGACAACAATAAACACCCTGTTACTTTTGTTCCCTATCAGCAGAAAGACGAAACCCCGCGCGTTGCCGCAGTGACTCGAGTTGAATTCTCGCTCGACGGTTTGTCCGATGCCGATTTGCAAGTGCTCGGCCATCTTTCCGATGCTGCGGACTTGATCAACCCGATCTATCGTGACCAGTTTGAACCGAAAACACCTGCGATAGAACGCCTGCTCGACGGCATCATCGGTGTGGCATCGTCGGAACAGAAGGTCAAGATTCAGAATTACCGTACGATTCTCAATCTGCAAAACAGCCCGTATAGTCTACTTCCCCGCAAGAATCACCTGTTGGGTCTGACAAAAGACGAGGTAGCGGAGCTTGTCAAAAAGTCCGGCAAGAACAACCTGGAAGCGGACTTGGCGCTGGCCGCTCCGTTTTTGTTCGACGGACTCGCCTTGCCCGATAAAGCAGGGTTGTATCCGGATGATATGACTGAAGAGGAGTGGCGGGTGCTGGGCGACGAAGCAAATATCGTCAACGCGAGTTTTCAGCGAGTGAACGGCAAAGTTACGGGTAAGTTAAACGAAGACAAGTATCGTGCAACTCTTCAACCCGTCATAGAACATCTCATCAAGGCCCGTGACCTGACGCCTCACATCGGTTTCAGACTCTATCTCGATAGCAAGATTGAAGAACTTCGTCATGGCACACTCGAGTCGCGCCGCATCGCCGACTACATGTGGATCAAGCACAATGCACCGGTCGACTTGATTCTTAGCACGGCGCTCGAAGTCTATCTGGACAATTGGAAGAATGCGCGCGGCGAAGCGGCTGCCGCCGTCATGGTTGTGAACAACGAGGCGCAAAGCATGCTGCATGCGCTGGTGGATCGGCTGCCTGCACTCGAAGCTTCCGCTCCGTGGACGCACCGCAAGATGCAGATCGACAAGGACAAGTTGCCGCATTTGCGATTCGTGGATGTGTTGAATTGGAGCGGCGATTATGTCAACGGGCCTATGACGATTATTGCGCAGTCACTGCCGAACGATCATTGGGTTGTGAATCAAGTTGGCTCTGTCAACATGGTCTACCGGAATACAGGGAAAGCCGTTTACTCGCTTTCCGGCGAAATGATTGCAAGGGAGTTCCTGCCCAAGGATGTTTTTGAAAAGTACGGCGACGTGATGTTTGAGGCCACGCAGATCCATTCCGCATTGCACGAGTTGGGTCATACGACCGGAGCAATGGCACCGGAGCATTCCGGCAAGGAAGCCCGTGATTTGCTTGAAGCGGAATACTCTCCGCTCGAGGAAGCGCGCGCAGAATTATTTGGAATGTGGGCAATGCCGCAGATGGCCCGCGAAGGGGTCTTTCCGATGAAGCTGGCTGAGGCTGGGCACTACGGAATGGTCATCAGTATGGTTGGCGGCTTGCGCTTTGTTCCTGAGCAGGCGCACGTCAAAGCACGCAACCTCATGTGGCACTATTTCGTTCAGAACGGCGGAGTTGAAGAAGTCGTGGAAGAGGGCAAGAAGCGGTTTCGACTCAGGATTTCCCGTATTGAAGAACTCGTCGCGGAACTGCTTGGCATTGTGGGGAACACGAAAGCCGCCGGTGACAAGGCCGGTGCAATCAAGTTGCGGGAGACCTATTGCTTCACCGACCCCCTGCGCGAGGATGTGGAAAAGCGCATGGCTTCGTTTCCACTTGGCCGCGGCCTGATCTTCCCGCGCCTCAAGCGCGACGGCGACCGCTATGCGGCCGAACTTGAGTATCCCTCGTCGTTCATCGATCAACCGAGATACAGTGCCCGGCTGCTGGATGAAACAGCTTAGCAATTCCCCCGCGCTAAGAGATGGTGCAGACAACGACTGTGGGTTGATGCATCAGGCCCAAACTTAACAAATTCACAAGAGCCCCTATATCGGGGCTCTTGCATTCTTCTGCCTGATATGGACAGGTTTAATGCATAGATTCACACACGAACACTTGTCTGTAACTTCCGTCGTTTAGAAGAATGGGAGCCTCCATCACTTCCCTAATCCCTTCCGGAGTGATGAGCGTCGGATCGTACTTGAAGATGACTTTGTGCTCTGTGGCGAAAGTCTCAATTCCAGCGATTCCGGGAACGTCGGCATACAGATTTGTGAAAAAGTTCGCCGTCCCTTTGCACTTGACTCCCTGCACGGTGCATGTCACGGTCTCTCCGGCCACCGCTTCGAAGGTTGCATTGGTCGTCGGCTGTGTAAACACGTTACGCAACATGTAGCCGCTTAGGATTGCGGCAGTCACCAGAACAGGAAGAATGAAGCTCGGCACTTTCATTGCTTGCTCCTCAGATCGTTGCCTTAAGTTCCAGAGCCTGGTCCACCGGACAGGCGTCAACACATTCCAGGCAAAGCGTGCAATCGCGATGCCGCAGCTTTACTGTCGCATGCGGCGCAAGGTTCTGCGGGCACTTGCGTTGACAGTTACCGCACATGTTGCATTTACTTTCGTCACGAACCACCTTCAAGATTCCCAGCCGGCTGAACGGGTCAAATGTCGCGCCCATGGGACAAAGGTAACGACAGAAAAACATCGGGACGACGAACGCTCCGACGACCAGAGCAGCCAGCACAATCCAACTGACGATCCCTAACGAACCATGCCCAAAACCTGAGAACAGTAAAAAGAACGGGTCATATCCGCGGAGAATCAACTCACCTGACTTGTAGGTGAAATACAGGGCCGCAACAAGAACCACATAACGCAACAGCTTCAAGTATCCCTCTACTTTTTTTGTCGGCTGCGGACGTCTGCGCCAAAACAGTCCGGTGAATCTCGCGGCAAGTTCCCCCAGAAATCCGATAGGGCAGGCCCACCCGCAAAAAGCTTTTCGGGCAATCAATGCCAATACCAGAACACCGACCAGCATGGAGAGATTCAGAGGGCCGAGCGCGCAGCTGAACTCGCCTGCCTGCACCAATCCCCAGAGGCTTTCCATGCCTCCAAACGGACAAAAGGCCTCGAAACTACGGCTGCCGTAGCCCAAGGCCAGATAGACAATCAGTCCAAGAATAACCGTGAAAATGGAATACCGCAACCAGCGGGTGGGGTGCTTGAGTGCTCTCATAATCCACTGAGCATTTTATCTATTCAATTAAGAAATGCAAATATCTACTTATATATCCTGAAATCCGCAGAAGGCGATGACGTACTACAACGAGAGAAGTCAAGATAGTGAATTAAACACTCTTAACCCTCTTACCCTCCTTTCAAAACATACACTCGATTCAAACGAAAAGCAAGCCATTCTTCACAGCCCCGCAGGATTCTTATTTGTAACTTCCCAGCGATTGGAACGGTTCCAGACGCCTGATGCGCGGGCGATGCGGATGCACGCTGTATCAAGCCGTCAGCTTACGATACAGTGAACGGCGTGGACGATCATATTGCGACCCGAGTTCAGTGCGGCGACGCTGCTCATAGGCCTCAAAGTTACCTTCGAACCAACGAACAACTCCGTTACCTTCAAAGGCTAATATGTGCGTGCAGATACGGTCCAAGAAGAAGCGGTCGTGGCTGATTACCATCACACAGCCGCTGAAATCGAGTAGTGCGTTCTCCAGACTGCGCAGAGTTGTGATATCTAAGTCGTTACTCGGCTCATCCAGCAGCAGGAAATTCCCGCCCTTTCGCAGCAGTTTCGCAAGATGCACGCGATTGCGCTCTCCGCCCGAAAGATTGCCTACGAACTTCTGCTGATCTCCGCCACGGAAATTGAATTTCGACACATAGGCGCGCGATGAGATCTCTTTGCCACCCATGAAAATTGTGTCGGTTCCGCCTGTAATCTCTTCAAAGACGGTGTGTTTATCGTCCAAGTCATCCCGCATCTGGTTGACGTACTCAAGAACTACCGAAGGTCCGAGACGGATTGAACCGCTGTCGGGCTTCTCTTCGCCCGTGATCATGCGAAACAGCGTCGACTTTCCTGCGCCGTTTGGGCCGATAACGCCCGTGATACTGCCTGGCGGGAGAAACAAATTCAGGTCCTTGATAAGATTGACGTCACCGTAGCTCTTAGATACGTTCTCAATCTCCAAAACGACGTCTCCCAGATGCGGTCCGGGTGCAATCTGAATATCCATGTTCTGAGTGTTCATCTCAAACACTTCTTTGGACCGTTGCTCATACTCGGCCATGTGCTTGTGACTCTCGGCAAGACGATCCCGCTGCGTCATCCTAATCCAAGCCAGCTCGCGTTTCAAAGAGGCCAATTTTGCTGAAGGCTTTTTGTCCGGACTCTCCATGGTCTGAATTTTTTGCTCAAGCCACGACGAGTAGTTGCCTTCCCAGGGAATTCCCTTTCCCGCATCAAGCTCGAGAATCCACTTTGTTATGTTGTCCAGAAAATAGCGATCGTGAGTGGAAATGATGACCGTCCCCTCAAACTCCCGTAATTGCTTTTCCAGCCAGAGCACGGTTTCCGCATCGAGATGGTTTGTCGGCTCGTCAAGCAGCAGAATATCCGGACGCTCGATCAGCGCACGACAGAGCGCAACGCGCCGCCGCTCGCCGCCGGAGATCTGCGAGACCGGCATATCACCGTCCGGCAGGAAGAGGGCGTCGGAAGCCACTTCAACTTGATGCTCGAGGTTCCAGCCGTCCACCTTATCAATCTCGTCCTGCAGATGCTGCATGCGATCAAGGGCTTTCATCATGGCATCCCCTTCCATCGTCGCCACGTCGTTGGCAAGCTGATTGTACTTGTTCAGCAAGCTAAGGGTCGGAGCAAAAGCCGTCTCAACATTCTCACGGACAGTCTTGCTCAAGTCGAGTTCGGGCTCTTGAGCGACGAGCACGGCACGCACACCTTTAGCGGGCTCCGCAGACCCCTGGAAGTCTTTGTCCAATCCTGCCATGATACGAAGCAGGGTTGACTTCCCCGAGCCATTGTCTCCCACCAGTCCGATCTTCGCTCCGGGATAAAATGCTAGGTTGATATCTTCAAGAACCTTTTCATGACCATAGAGCTTGGTCAGGTTCTGCATGACAAATATGAATTGAGGAGCCATATGCCTTTCTGCAAAAGTGAAACATTGACTTGAGGCGTTTCATGGCCTCACTACTCGAGAAACTAACGGCGGCGATGCCGAGTTCTCATTAATCGGACTTCGGTCGTCTGACAAAGACTGCCACGATGGCGACTAAAGCACTGATACCGATTGCCCACCTAAGCTCGAGTGCGGTCTGATAGTGAGTGGCGGCCCAGGTTAGCAGAAGAAAACAGGCAACACCTGCAATGACACCTCGCACAAGCGGCCACAGGAAGAATGACGCCACCTTGCTGATAATCCCGAACACGACAATTACAGCGAGCAGCCCCAAACCAACCTTAGTCCAAGTCAGATCATTAAGCCAATCAGTAGTTATCGGTAAACTAAAATCCATTTGTAACTCCTCAGTCACGCAAGTGTATAGTTAATAATATTCCAGCATGTACACAGATTTCCGCGGCCGCTTTTGCACCACAAGACCCTGAGCCGAAATACCATCACACGGAACTCCGCTAAAAATCCTGCAGTTATCACATTCAGCACAGCCTCGTTCTGGCACTCACGCTAATGAAAGTAGTCACTATAGAGAAATCGTTTTATCTTGCGCGTGGAGGTCTTCTCAAATTCACCTTCAAGCAACCGCCACTCTCGAATGTTTTGATACGCCGGTGAACTACTGTTGTATCTGCGGATGACTTCAGTTGCAATCTCCTCGGGAGATTTTTGCGACGAGTGAAGTTGGACGTACTCATCATCCAGTTTTATCAGCGCGCACAGTTTCTCTCCCCTTCCGCCCTTTCGCTCCACCGCGAGCACCAAAGCATCGGAGATCGCCTCCTCTGCCATCAGTTTAGCCTCAATTTCCTCCGGATACACATTCTTTCCCGCCGACGTGACAATCACATTCTTGAGCCGACCCGTCAAATACAAATACCCGTCACGATCGAGATACCCTGCATCCCCGGTATGCAGCCAGCCCTCCTGCAACACGCGGCTTGTTGCGTCCGGGTTTTCATAGTACCCCTGCATGATGTTTGGCCCACGTGCGCATACTTCGCCGATTCCAGCCTGATTGGGATCCTTGATCCTCAGAGTGACACCTCGCAATGCGGGTCCCACCGAACCAATCTTGTTTCTCGCCGGCGGGTTAACGCAGAGGACCGGACTGGTTTCGGTCAGTCCATAGCCTTGAACCAGCACAAAGCCCAGCGACTCGAAGAACTTGTTCACAACAACCGGCAGAGCTGCACCGCCGGAAACCATGAGTCGAACCGAACTCAGTCCAGCTTTTACACGGAGTGACTTGAAAAGAGTGCGACCTGGATTCAGACCGAGAGGCCGAATGCATTGCGAGATCCACATCAAAGCATAGAAAAGCGTTTGCTTCATCGTCGATGATGAATCAACGGCACGCAGAATGCCGATCTTGATATTTTCGAACAGTTGCGGAACACCTACCAGCACGCTGACTCCGCAGATGCGTATGTCATCAATGACGTCGCGGGAGCGAAAGCTGGTAGCAAGTGTCGCACGAGCACCTTTCGCGATCGGAAGCAGCATCGTGACCGTGCTGGCGAACGTATGATGCAGCGGCAACAGCAACAGGAAATTGTCTTCCGCCTCTATCTCGCAAACCTCGCAGCACGCCAACACGTTGGAAATCAGGTTCTCATGCGTGAGTACAACGCCTTTCGAGTGACCGGTAGTCCCGGATGTAAAGATCACAGCCGCCACATCCGTCGGACGCCGGTCGAACGGGACATCTTCCAAATTCGCATCGTCTTCCGCGCCCGTTACTTGCGTGAAGCATTCGACTCTCACCAGATGTTTTTGCTTGTCTTGAATCTCTTGAAGCTGAGTCACAAAACGCTCGGAACAGAGCACAAGACTTGCATCGGACAGTTCGAGGACATGCAGAATCTCAGCAAGTGGCATGAGCGAATCTATCGGCACAACAATGCATCCGGCCTGCAAAATGGCGAGATACGCTATCACCCAGTCGCTGCTATTCTCCCCAAGCAACGCGATCCGATCATTCTTCTGAAGACCCGCGTGAAGTAAACTCCTCGCACGTCCTTCGATCTTTGTCAGAACATCGCCGTAGGTAAGCCGGAAGATTTCTTCACCCTTCCGATACTGCAGGAACGGCTCAGCGGATCGCTTAGCTGCTGCTGCACGAAATAGTGCGGGGATTGTGTCGGCAATTACTCCCGCCATAGCTGCTATCCTTGCACCTTTGCGGGTTTCCTGATCCATTTCCTAATCAGGAGCAAACCAATTGGCGAAACCAAGGCAATTAGACCATAGATTGCCCATAGGGTTCCGCTGTCTTGTGCGCCCTGTTCGGGGATGAAGTGTTCGAGCATTGTTCCAGAGTACAAACCCGTCGTGAACTTGGCAAGAAACCACGGTATCCCTGCCAATCCCATATACGCGCCAACTTGGCCGGCAGGAGCAAGTTCCGCTACGTATTCAAAGAACCTGCTCGACCAGATGGCTTCCCCCAGCGAAAATACCAGAATATAGGTGATGAGCAGCGTTACGTCCGGTGTTGTCGCAAGGATGAATGTGGACAATGCCGACACTACGGTCCCGACGATCATCATGGAGATAACATTCACTTTGCGCGTCATCGCCGCGACGAGCGGCACGGCAAAGGTGATGATCAGAGGATTCAGTCCCTGAAACCACTCGTAGCGCGCGCCAACTGCATCTGGAAAGCAGCGCATTATGTAGTGCGGCATGGTCAACCACTGATGCGCAAACATTGTTCGCACCGGCAATAGCACAAATATGAAAGCCATAAATCGCGAATCCAGAATCGGGAGCGATCTAAGTTTCTGACTCAATGTTAGTCGTTCAGAGTGCTCCAGCTTTATGTGCACGACGCGGTCATGATCTTCCACTTTGCGTGTAAACAGCAAGAGTATCGCCAACAGCACTACCCCGTTCACTGCGGCCATCGTCCAGAACACCGATTCAATGCCGCCGCGCTCGCGGATGTAAGGTGAGACATAACTTTCAATCACAATCCCGAAGTTCATGATCGCATAGATCAAACTGTAGCTGATTGCGGAAGTCCGCGGGTCGGAGAACTCCTTTGCACCTGCGTAGAGCGACGGCTGCAGGACGCCGGTCCCGAGCGCCATTAACGCGAGGCTTGTCCAGAGCATAATCTCGGATGCGTCAAACAGAGGGCTTGAGGTGAGGAAGATGCGGCCCACAAGTAACAGCAGCAGCGAAACCATCAGCGCCTTGCGCACTCCCAGCCGATCCGAGACAAAGCCGCCAAAAAACATAAACAGCGTGACCGCACCCGTAAACATCGAGACGGCCACGCCGGTCATCTGGTCGGTCAACCCCAGCTGATCGTGGATGAACAACGTCAGCAAATTCAGAATGCCGAAGTAGGCGATTCCGTCACCGAAGTTGACAAGGTTAACAAGCCAGTATGCGCGTGAAGCGCGGGTCATGATTCG
This sequence comes from bacterium, assembly GCA_023382385.1. NCBI lineage: Bacteria > bacterium. Next base: position 386,181 of record JAHDVH010000002.1, read on the forward strand.
AAAACTCTCTCGCAGCGAGAGATTCTCGGAGTCAGCTATGGGCGAAGAAGTACCTTTTGTTGCAGACATTGAGCAGAATTGAAAAGGTGTTAGAATCTTGGCAAAGTGGAGGATTGATCAGATGCTATTGTCCTGCTTGCTCTGTTCTAATCAGACCGGACAAATCGTAACCCAGTCGTTTGATCTCATCGAGGATGCTCTGCAAGAGAGCATCCTCCATCTGCGGAGCGCGGGATAGAATCCAAAGATACTTGCGGCTTGGCTCACCCACGGCAGCATAACTGTAGTCAGACGCGAGGCTAATGATCCAATAGTCTCCCCACACAAATGGAAGGAAAGAGAGCAACTTCGGAGCAAAACGAACTTTCAGTTTCGAGTTCGGTCCGTTTGCTGTCGCCCGTCTTGCAATGCCTTCTGCTTGCGTCGTGAGACCGTTCTTGCCCTTGCAGCTATTCACAACGCTGACTCGCCCGTCCGGCAAGAGAGTATATGTGGCGACTACATCAGCCGAGCACTTCTTCTGAAACCAGTTAGGCAGTCGTGCGATCTCATACCACGTGCCGACGTACCGATTCAAATCGACTTCGGGAACGGTATTCAGTGTTGGCATGCTGTCCGCAGTTGCATTCAGAATGAGGCCGAGAAGTGCGAGAGCTAAAAGTAAACGTACGCATTGGGGTTTACCCCCATGCTTGGGATAACAAAGCGAATAACGCATAAGGCTCCGAAAGCAAGGTTTTACTCCGGATTTCCCTTTTTCAGGATCAGCTTGTCATATAGAACAAGGATGATGGCCGTTGCCAGCGCCAATCCTCCGAAGATCATCCACATCAAGTCTGGTCGTCCCTGATCGCGCGCCAGCGTGCCGTAGAGTTCACCCGAAAGCCGACCTCCGAAGATATTCCCAAGAGCGATGGTCCAAAAGTAGAATCCCATGTACATCGCCACCTTTTGCTGCGGTGCAATACGGCCAACGTATTCCTGACTCTTTGGAGAAGCGATCATTTCGCCGAATGCAAAAATGGTTATCGCAAGCGTCACCAGCCATCCCGTCGCAAGCCACGCGCTCATACCGATACCGATCGCCGAAACAATAATTCCGATGACCATTACGGACAGCGGCGGGAAGAAACCTATCAGGAACGAAACAAGCACCTGAAAGACGACGATTGCTCCCGCGTCGATGTTGATGATATACTCGGGATTGACCTGCCGATACTTCTCTGCCCACGTGTGCGCCAGAGCTTTGACTGCGGCCGAATCCGCACTCCATGGTTCTTTCCCGTTGGACGCAGCGGGCAGCGCGGCAATGGAGGCCCGAATGTCCTCCTCAGGCACGCGCACTTTGAAGTCAAACAGCGTGCGCCGGATTTTCGCAGTCTCCTCCGCACTAAGCATCGTCCCGACTTCGCCTTTGCGCATCGCGGCGGCAGTGTGGATTTCGGAAGCAAGCAGATCTTCATTGACTGCTGCGAACTCGCGGGCGAAATCTTCGCCTACCCAGTTGCGCGCCGTATTGACCATGTCGCTCGTATCCACGAAGTCACGAATGTACTCAGGCATGGTTAGAAAGATCTGATTAAACGAAGTCCAGAAACCTGACAGAATCAGCAGGTAGAGAGCGAACTTCCAATTGCCGAGCTTGAGCGGCTGCATGAGCCAAGACGACGCCAAAGCTTTCTTGGCCCGTGCGCGCAACGGAACATCAAGCAGCAGATTCAACACTACCCACACTGCACCGATGACCAACATTTGATTCCACGAAATGTAACGGCCGGAAATCGCCAGCAGCGTCAGCAGAACAAAGACCAAGAGGAAAAAGCGGCCATTGCCCAGCACCTCCACGATTCCCGACAGCACCTGCTTTATCGAGCGTTTCTCACCGCTGGTGGCTTCGGTAGTCGGCTCTTTATAGAAGAACAGGAGCCAGAAGAAATTGCAGGCGATCCAGAACGAAGAAGCGATGAACACCCAATCCCAACCGTATCTCACTCGCACCATTCCCGCGACGATCGGCCCGATGAATCCGCCGATGTTAACCATCATGTAGAAGATGCCGAAGCCCATGGACGAATTTGTTTCGTCCGTGGTTCGGGCCACCGTTCCCACGACCACCGGTTTGAAAATCGCGGCACCAATGGCAACAAAAAGAAAGGCCATGAAGAAGGCACCGAACGAGTGGAACTGACCGAGCAGGTAGTATCCAGGCACGAGTAGTGTGTAGGCGACGATGAAGGTCTTCTTGTAGCCGAAGCGGTCGCCCAATGCGCCAAACACGACGGGCAGGAGATAGAGAATGAACGGAACGATACCCTGCAACATGCCGCGCTGCTCGGAGGTGAAACCGAGCGCGCCTTCTGCCTTGGAACCGGTGATGTAGAGGGTCGAGACGGCAAAAAAGCCATACCAGGCGAGCCGCTCGAAGATTTCCATCGTGTTGGCGACCCAGAAGCTCTGCGGCAATTTGGAGCGCGGACGCTTGGCCGCGTCAGGGGAGATTGGAGTAGCTGTCATTGAGATACCCGTGTGGGTGAAACGTAGGTTGGCTCAAGATAGGGACTTCGCACCACGAAATCAAACCAGTATGGCCAGGAATCCCGCATTCAAGACGGCTGCCTGCCCCTCAAACCGCCCCTAATGTGACGTTTTCACAATGTGATGGCCCCGTTCTTCGGGCGGGACATGGGGCGTTCATCTGTAAGAACACCTTGAGTAGCGTCTGAAAGCGCTACTCCATGCCACTCTCTCGAAGTCCCGAGCTTGTAGGAAGCCAGGAACGACGGTCAAATCCGCCGGATCCCACGTTCGTCCACGACTCCGCAACAGTCCGACTTGAGGCAAATACCACTCAATACGCTTCAAGGATTCGGGTTTTCTCAACTCTAAATTATGAAAGGAAACAACTTCATTTCCAGTCGATTTCTTAGAAATTCCTCTTAGTAAGCTCGTTCATTTAGCTTGGAAAGAGTTATCGTTTGAAGATAGCTGCATTTGCAAGTTTAGAACTTAGATTTTCGATCACGGGGACTCACAGTTAGAAGCTTGTGGATCTGTGGATTCAGTGCTAGATAAATAGAAAGCGTTGCATCATGCCTTTCGCTCAACTATCGGCACAAACAAGCATTCACATGTCCGCGACACAAATACGAGCCAGACTGCCATTCATCCAGCCGGGAAAGGCCTTCGATGAAAGGTCACGTAAACTCCGAGTCTTCAAGAGAAATGAGATCTTGGTAGTTCGCGGCTGGCCGGACTTGATGGCTTGGCAAAAAACCGCGGAGAATCCACAGTGGCGATACATCAGACCTAAACTTACTGTCATTCCCCCTTGGACTCCTGGACTACAACTGTCCTTCTATTTCGCTCTATCTGATCGGGAGATTCGCTGGCAGAAAAACAGAATCGCCGAGTTGTGTTGGCACGGTCTTATTCCAAGAGAAATTCGCCGAAGTGTTCACTATTATCCCTGTCGACATTGGCACCTGTTGCAACTCGCCGCGCGCTGTGGCAAGCCGGGTGCGGATTTGCTGCAGACCAATCCTGCACTTGCATATGCGCTGTCATCTGGTTGGGTCTTTCATCCGGTCAAGCGTCACTTGTCGAGTGCCCGGAATCTTTTGAAGGCCGGACGCGACCAGCGCGATATTCTGAATTGGCTGGGATTTCCTCCCACACAGCAGGTTCGACGAATTACATCGCGGGTTATTCATCCAGCGTTGAACATCACAAGATTGTTATACCTGCGTGATGCTGTTAAAGATAGTGTGACGACAAAGCAACTCTCGCACTTGCCTCGCTTGAACGCCGGAGTATTGCGCATTGTCACAGATTCCAAACTGCTGCCGTGGGCCAACATGTCTCTGCTTTCCCAAGTTTCCCAAGCTACGCAGGAAGACAGCTATCCGGAAACGGCCCGCCTGCTGCTTGACTGCATCGAGATCGGTACCAAGCTCGGAATTCGAACGTCTAAACTCGCAAGCAGAAAGTCATTCGATGAACTTCATCAACTTTGGCGGTCACTTGCCACTCGACGCAATCTCTATGAACTGTGCAAAGGCGACACTTCCTTTCCCGATCCGCCAATTCCCGGAACGCCTGACATTGTTCCCATCGATTCGCTTGACGAGATGATTGATGAAGGCAACTCCATGAGAAATTGCGTAGCATCGCCCAGTTACTTGACTGCAATTCGCGGAAAGAGACTCTACCTCTATTCCGTTCGGGAACCTGTTCGCTGCACCCTCTCCATTGCCTGGGTGGCGGAATCAAATCAATGGAGTGTGGATCAACTTCGCTCAGTTTGCAACGGTACCGCACCTCTTGAGGTCCAGCGTACGGTGCACGACTGGATATCGAAGCATGAAGACTCGACCGGTTCTTCCGAGAATCACGCAACACATAGACTCAACATCGAGACTGACATTGACGAACCGCCCCCCTTCGCCGATGATGCGCCATTCTGATCCGACTCTGCCGTTATAGGTAAAGCGATCGCATCTATCGACTTTGCGACTCTTATCCAGCGTTGGACACAAGATCAGATTTGATCTATGACAGATAGTAACCAAACAGTTCCATCCACCGCGCGCTTGCAGAAAAACGATTCACTAACCAAAAGCCGAGCCGTGCAACAGTCTGCACTTTTCGCTGTGATATGCCGAATAGAAATGAAGCAAGTGTCGACACAGTGTAGAACCATGATCATCCGAAACACAAAGCCCCTGACATCATCATGTCAAGGGCTAAGTCATCTGCGGAGAGAGGGGGATTCGAACCCCCGATACGGTTTCCCGTATGCACGCCTTCCAAGCGTGTGCCTTCAACCACTCGGCCACCTCTCCAGCACGCCGCTCTCGAAGAACGGCGATCGTCTTCAAACTAATCTATCTCTTTCTCGCCCACATCTTCTCGATGTAGGAAACTGCCTCCGGTGTCTTGCAGTTTGTCTGGCCGTGATCCACATGAACCTTGCCGATTCTTTTCGCCGTGGCGACTGCAAGTCTGCGCAGTTTTTCGTTTCTCCCGCCAATACAAATCACAGCGTTGTTCATCGCGTAACGAGTGTAGTTCTTCGCGCTGTGGATCTCTTTTTCGATGATCTTGAGCCGGTCCTCGAAATATGAATCCGGCAATCCGGACTTCAAATTTAGTGCCAATCCGCCCACTATCGTCCAGCCTGTTTGACTAATCCATTCGTCTTTCGACTTGATCCATGTCTCCGCCTTGGAGTGCGCAAACTTCGTCTTGCCGATTAGATTGCCCAGCATCATACAGACGCCGTAGTTTCCCAGGTCCTTAACCCAACGATCGATTTCGCTTGCTGAAAATTGATCCGGATCCGCAATCATCATCGCCAGATTTCGCGCATCGGCATTCTTTGATGCCCACAATTCTTGCGCCAAAGCGTGATCAACCTTAATCTTCTTCTTAAGCTTGTTCAACTCCGCAAAGCTGACACCAAACATCGGCTCAGACATGCCGTGACGCTTATAAATCTTCACGGCCTGCGCCGTTCCGAGTTTCTTCATCTCGGCCATCAAGGTCTCGAATGTCCAGCCGTGAGTTCCGTTCGGAGAACCGGAAGCCTCTTTTGAACGTGTCGCCTTAGCCGCGCTCTTGGCGGGCTTAGCGTCCACCTTGTTGCTCAGCTTTGCCGCTTCTCTCAACAACGATGCAAACTTGCGCGGCTGAATTTCTCCAAGAGACGCAACCTTGACATGCCTCATGCCCTTTCCAGCCCCTTCGAGCAAATCGCTGTCAAGCTCTGCTCCGCGCGGGAATCCGAAGTTGATACGCTTTGCCACTCCCGCAAGATATGCGACATTCTCGCCGTTCAATTCGTACCACGGATACCCCCACCTGACGCGCACTTTTACCTTCGGCAATGTGCTTGCGATCAGAGCATGAAGTGCTTCAGCGATTTCGCGTTGCGGTTTGGCCAGCGTTTTGAAGTAACTCTCGGCGGACGCTTTGCCATCAATGAGTTTAACCGTTGCCTTACTCATGTGACCCCTAAATCTTTCCCGGCAAACCCAACGATCTTCTCAGGCTTCCCAACTGTCCCGCGTGATACGCCTCGTGCTGTAAGAAGAATTGCACGCGCCGACCGTAAGTTTGTAGACTGCCTTCTTTGCGCTGCGGCCACAGATCATCCCAGTCGATTGCGAAATTCTCAATCCCTGCTTTTAGAATCGCGTGAGTCTGCTCTTCATCCGCTTTGAGTTTCGCGAGACTCAGGAGCTTTGCCTTGTCTGTCTTTGGCCACGATTCGTCATAAACGGAAAACTTCGCGTCGTTCCACGGATGCTTCACTTCCAGAATCTTGCATACGTGCGTCCGATAAGCCACGATGTGCCCCAGCACATAGTTTACTGGATTACCGGAAGGTTTCGGTTCCTGCAACGCTTGCGCTTCCGTCACCTCCTCAAGATTCGTGATGATGCAGAAGTGGCAGAATCCCAGTTGAGCGAGCAAGTCGTCTGTAGTCATCCTGATACTCTGTTCGATGGGGCGATACTGCCCCGGCTGTTTCCTGACCGGGGCAGTGTCCGTTGCGGAGAGAGAGGGATTCGAACCCCCGGTACCGACAAGCGGTACAACGGCTTTCGAGGCCGCCGCATTCGACCACTCTGCCATCTCTCCTTACTTTGCTCCGGGCCGGTCGATGACCCGTTGCAATTTCTCAATCTACATATCCACTCTCTTCTCGAGAGCGTCAGATCCTATTCGCCCTGCAGAAGTTTCGACACCTCGTTCGTGAACACCGAACCGAAAATCTTCATCGTGCGCATTAGCGCGCTCATGTCCGGGAAGCTCTCACCGCCAAGTTGAGCGGAGTCAAACAGCGCGTTGCTCACAGCCGATCCAGAAGCAACACCGGTAATTCGCGCATTAAAGATCTGTGATCCATCCTGCACCGCCCGCAACTCGTGCGGAATTACGTAACCCGCGCGCACTTCCCGAAAATCCGAAAACTCCATGCGCACCGGTTTCGAGTCCAGGGTGCTCTCCGACTGAACCAGCACAAAGTGTTCCTTGTCATACCAGCTCGTCATCGTGATATCTTTGCCGTTGGACTCTTTGAGCGGCGTCGTGATCACACGGCACAAGCGTCCCTGCACGTACTCTTCGCCGACGAGCACCGAACCTGCCGCCGGTTCCTCCCAGTAAAGATAACCACGCACGCGGTTGTCCACGTCTCCGCGCGGAACTTTCAGCTTCATCCCCAGTATCTTCGCCCACACCTGCTGCCCGTCGAACAGCACCGTTAACGGAAATCCGTCGCTGCTGCCTTCCTTGAAGAGCGTCGCGTCCGTGCGCCACTGGCTTCCCCGCGCGTAATAAGTCGCGTCTATTGTGAAGACGTCCTGCTTCGGCTGCGTGATTTCTCCCCGTATCTCCAGCATGACGCCGTTCAGCGCATCCTGATGCTTCGCATGATGCGCCTTGGCCTCGCGCACAAAATCGTTGATGTCATAGGCAAACGCAGAGGTGGCGACAATGATCGCGACAAGGAAAATCTGTAGCACATATCTTTTCATGACTACCCACCCTTTACATCACAGCGCTTTCGCTTCCGTTCAGCTCTTTTGCCCTTGCAACTCCCCATTCGCAGGCAAGTTCAAGAATTGGTTTCAAAGATTCGCCGCACTTTGTCATTGAGTACTCCACGCGCGGCGGAATCTGAGGGAAAATCTCCCGCCTGATTATCCCGTCCCTTTCAAGTTCCCGAAGCTGATGAATCAGCATTCTCTGAGTGCACCCGTCGATCTGTTTCCTCAGTTCACCGAAGCGCTTGGTGCCATCTTTAAGATTCCACAGAATCAAGGTTTTCCATTTGCCTCTGAGAATTCGTAATGTAAACTCAATGTAGCATTCGAATTCTTGGTCATGAACTTTGAACATCGCGGCCCCACCCTTGGTATACTTCCTCGCACCATGTTACAAAATTGTAAGCACTTGATTGAAGGTAATTTACTCATTACCTTCACCGAAGAGATGCAATGTAGCTCTGACCTGAATCACCCGCAACCCTTACAACCGCAAAAGACAGGAGTCACCATGAGAACGCTTGGAATCTTAATCCCTCTTCTCGCGCTCTGCTTAACCCCTCAATTGTGGGCTGCCGACGGAACTGCTAATCTGAATTCCGCCGCTAAGAAGAGTCTCGCGACGCCCGATGAAGTGCGCGAGTTTCCCTTGGGAAAACTGGAATTAGTGCAAGTTGGCGGTGTTACAATTGGTCGGGCAACCTTTGAACCGGGATGGAGATGGTCGACATCCCTTCAGCCGATTGCTCAAACTAAGAGTTGCGAAGCGCCCCACTTCCAATATCACGTCTCGGGAACTCTCAGGGTTCGCATGGACGATGGAACGGAATTTGAGTGCAAACCGGGAGACGTTTCACTCTTTCCTTCTGGTCACGACGCATGGGTGGTCGGTGACGAACCCGTTGTGGTCGTGGATTGGCATGGAATGGTAGAGTACGCGTCGAAGAAATAGCGAATCGCTCTCGGAATTCATCGAATCTGAAACCGTAGCGCCGACTGCCTGACAGCCTGATTCGCCATTGTGTGCAAAGGACAACCTCTTCATGCAGTGGCGAATCAGGAACTTCTTACTACGAGATACTCCTTCTTCCCCTTGCGCAGCACGAGCAGCTCCCCGTCTATCGCCTGCGCAGCATTTACAGTGTGTGAGGCGTCGCTGATCCGCACGTTGTTGACATACACCCCGCCCGCCTCGATCATCCGCCGCGCTTCGCCCTTCGACTTGAAGAGTCCCGCGTCCACCACCAGATCCACCACGTTCCTGCCCTGTTCGAGAGCGCCACGCTCCAGTGCGTGCGACGGCACATCCGCAAAAATCCCCAACACATCTTTCGCGCTCAGGCCGTCCAGCTCACCGCCGAACAACACCTTTGCAGCGCGCTCCGCCGAGTGCACGCCCGCAGCGCCGTGCACCAGCAACGTTACTTCGCGTGCCAGCACGGTTTGCGCTTCACGCTTCTCCGGTGAACTCGCCGTCGCTTCCGCAAGTTCCGCAATCTGCTCGCGCGGCAAGAACGTAAACGTCTTGAGATTGCGCTCCACGTCGCGGTCGTCGGTGTTATACCAATACTGATAGAACTGATACGGCGACGTCATCTCTGCGTCCAGCCACACGTTCCCCGCCTCAGTCTTGCCGAACTTCTGTCCGCTGGCTGTCGTCAACAGCGGAAAGACCAGCGCGTGCGCTTTGCCTTGTCGCTTCCGTCGGATCAGATCCGTTCCCGCCGTGATATTGCCCCACTGATCGCTCCCTCCGATTTGCAGCGTGCACTGGTAGCGGTCGAAGAGCATCAGATAGTCATACGCCTGCATCAGACTGTACGTGAACTCGGTGTAGGAGATTCCGTCTTCGCTTTCCAGTCTGCGCCGCACGGATTCTTTCTGCATCATCACGTTGACCGAAAAATTCTTCCCGATCTCGCGCAGAAATTCGACCATCGTGACTTTGTTCAGCCATTCGGCGTTGTTGACAAGCCGCGCAGGATTGCTCTTCGCGTCAAAATCGAGAAAGTGCCGCAGCTGCTTCTCCATCCCGATCATGTTCTCGGAGATCTGCTCAAGCGTCTGCAGATTCCGCTCTGCCGACTTCCCCGACGGATCGCCGATCATTCCCGTCCCGCCGCCCGCCAACGCAATCGGAGTGTGACCGAAAAATTGACAGCGCCGCAGCTGCAGCAACGGAACCAGACTTCCCACGTGCAGCGACTTCGCCGTCGGATCAAAACCGGAATACACGACCAACGGCGATTTCACCGCTTCCGCCGTCTCCGCGGTGGCGTCGAAAATCAGCCCGCGCCACTGAAATTCTTCGAAGAGCGTCACCGGAATCTATCCTCGCGGAGCTTCGTACTTGCGTTGCATCCGTGTGCGTTGTGCTCGAACTCGGCTGCCTGTATGCAGAGCTTCCAAAGCCGCGATCGCAGTGACATCGTTCACCGCTAGCACCTCGTTGCTGCTTGGCACACACAGATTCGGAGCGGAGTCAACCCACCACTTCGTCTCGTCGTCCTGTCGCAAATTGAGATGCTCGCGTGCGCTGACCAACTGCTCGGCAAACCGCGCGGGACGCAAACTCAATCCGCGAATCGCCATCGCCGTGTGCCACGAAGTCAACCCGCCGGCTTCACCGAATCCGCCCAGCACGTGCTGCTTCCCGATAATCCACTCGAGCGAACGTTCCACCTGCACTCGGTGACCGCCGAATGCGTCGAGCGCTTCTACGGCCAAAACCGTTGAGACAAGTTGCGACTGCATCGTCGAACGCGGAAACGAACCGTCGCGTGACTGTGCCCGCCTGACGAAATGCGCGGCTTTATTCATCGCCCGCACTGCACCCGTCTCACCGCTTTCACACAGCGCGAGCAAAGCAAGACTCGTGGCTTCAAGGCTTGCATGTGTCATCACACCACGACGCGCCAACCAATTCCCGCGCGGCAACAATGCAAAACTTCCGTCGCGCAACTGCACGGCCGAGAGAAACTCAACCGCGCGCCGTCTCGCCCAGCGCGTCTCCAGCGGCTCGTCTCCGAACAAAGACAGCGCGTCCAACGCCAACGCGGTCGTCATCACGTCCACCGGCTGTCCGCTGCCGATCGACCACCCGCCGGAAGCATCCTGCGAATGTGCGAGTAACAGCGCGTGACCGGCGACATCGTTCGGCTCCATGCCCGCCAGCAGCAGCGACCGCAACACCATCGCGTGCAGTGCCATCGAGACGTCGTTCGGAGCTTGCACAAGGTCCTCGCCGTCCCACTGCTGCAGCACACGCAAAAATCTGTATCCTCGTTCAAACAGCGTGTCACTCGCGGGCAAGCCTGCTTGACGCAAAGCGGACATCGCAAGTGTCGTCGTGCGCGCGTCGCCGTTCCACGAACCGTCGCTGTGCTGTCTGCGAATCAACTGCGACACGCGCTCCGCATCCGTCCCGGGGTCGTTCATCAGCAGATGCGCGGCGAGCTTGCGAGAACGCACTGCGTGACGGAGACTCCATTCCAGTGCCGCATGCAGCGCAGGCTTGGCAATCTGTTTGTATCGCAGTGGCGCGCCGAGTCCCGTCGCGTGACCCAACAGCAACAGCGTTTCCACGCGCAGCTGCTTCTTGGAAGGATGAGCTTCCAACCAATCCACCGCTCTGGACAGCGCCGGTCTGGCTTCCGGTCGCTGCGACTGACTTAGCGCCTGCACAATCTCCAGCGTGTGCGAAACGTCGTTGCCCCACGACCCGTTCTCAAGCTGTTCGAGCAGAATCGGCCGGACGAGCGGCGCGACATCGTCGTTCGGCAGCTTGCCTAACAGTGTTCCCATCAGCAACGCAAGCGCATTGCGTTCGGCGCATGGCTTGACGGCCACCGGCCAGACGGGTAAGTTGCTGTCGGCGCGTTGCGCGAGGCGCGTGCGCAGTTGCTCAATCGGATTAGTAGTCGGGGTGGCCAAGCTTTTTGTCTTCTCGCTTCTTTGCAAAAAACGCAGAGAGAAGTTCGGAGCATTCCGCGCCTCGCACGTTCCGCACGAGGTGACTGCGATGATTAAGTCGCGGATCGGAAAGCAGGTTGTAGAGACTGTCCGTGGCGCCCGCTTTCGGGTCCGCCGCGCCGTAGACAACGTAGGGAATCCGGGACAGAACGATGGCACCCGCGCACATCGCGCACGGCTCCAACGTCACATAGAGGGCACAATCCAATAAACGGCGGCTGCCGAGTGCTTCAGCCGCCGCCGTTATGGCTATCATTTCCGCGTGCGCGGTCGGGTCCTGCAGGGTTTCGGTCAGGTTATGTCCCCGCCCGATCACGACCCCGTTATGCACTATGACGCAGCCAATCGGGACTTCGTCTTTCTCGGCGGCTGCTTGCGCTTCCGCCAGCGCCGCCCCCATCCAGCGATCATGATCCGGCTTGCCAAAGGACTCAAGGATGCTGTTCATCACGATCGGGGCCTGCGCCTCACGTTCCCTTTATCCTGTATCCTTTTTCTCGTACGCCCGTAGGGATTCGAACCCCAAACCTTCTGGTCCGTAGCCAGACGCTCTATCCAGTTGAGCTACGGGCGCATGCAACTTCTCGAAAAACAAACATTTCACGCAAGTCGCAAGTAAACCCAAGTATATGGATTTTGAGGACTAAAGTCAAGGCGCATCCTCTTACATTCGCACCTCGCCTTGTCCGCTTTCACGTAATGTTTGTCCCGCCCATTTTTCCTCCTCTGTCATACTGGCAGCAGGAAGGAGTCCACGCAGAGTAGGTCACGCCTAAGCGAATTCCCAACAACCGGAACAGCTCGCCATACTGGATAAAGTGCTTGACCCCGCTTTCCCCCCATAACCTCAATTTGCCCAAATGTTTACAACATTTTTACGAAAACTACTTGACTTTTTGTAAATATTGTATTATATTAGCATCTGTTCGTCACATGGGTCCCCCGTGACGGGCCCCACCGCGCAGACCATCCCTTACCAATTCTGAATGCGCAACAACGAGTCCAGCAGCTTCGCACTCGCACGTAATGAGTCATTCATTATCTGAATCTTGTCCAGTTCGCGCGACTGCACTACCGCATCTTCAAAATGTCCCCACTCATACGCCAGAAATCCCAACGCCAGCCGTGACGGCACGTATGCCGGATACCGCTTGACCGCCTCCTCCCACAGCGAATCCGCCAAGCGCGGATAGTCCAGCCGCAGCGCGAATACCCCCATCCAATGCAGCCACTCCGGATTGTCCGGATCAAGTTCGTGCGCCCGCGACATTGACTGATACGCCGACACATAATCCGGCAGGCGCGCCTGCAATTGCGCCCGCGTCACCCACAAATCGCGCACCGGCAAACTTTCAATGTTGGGTATCTCCTTATCGAGATAAGCCAGCGCTGCCGAATCGCCCTTGCTCGCCGCAATGTCACTGATCACCATCTGCAATGAATCCAGCGGCGCACCGGAAATATCGTCCGGCGCCGGAACTCCCGCCCGCTCGTATTCTTCGCGCGCCTGATCAAAATTGCTCGTCGCCCACAACGCGTCCGCCAATCCCAACCGTGCATCATCGTTACTCGGATCAATCGAAAGCGCGCGCGAAAAACTCGCAATAGCTTCCGAATACAGCTTGCCCCGCAGCGCGGTCTGTCCGAGATTCGCAAAATCCACACGCGGGAATACCGTCGCCGATGCTTCCGCCGAGGGAAGATTCGCAGGCAGGAGCAACGCAAGATAAGCCGCTAACGCAATCGTCACGCGCACCGTCTCTTTCTTCCGAAACGCCTCCACAACTCCCACCAGAGCCGCACCTGCCAACGGAATGAAGATCGCCATCAGCGGAAAACGATACTCCGACGAAGCGAAAAACACCAGACTCGTGAGCAGATAACCGAGCGTGTAAAGCCCGAAGACGGCAAACTTGCGTCTCTGATGCCAATTGAGAATCACACCAGCCAGTGCCAGCGGAAGCAAGAGTCCCCAGCGGAGAGGCAATTTGTCGACCATCGGCACGACCAGTTGCGTCGCGCGAAACGAAAAGTTGTTGGCAATCTCTTCATTACGAATCGTCCACCATAACTTTTTCATCGCCAGCCGCGACCAACCAAGCGGATTGCGCGTCATATTGCCGAGCGCCTGATCGCGCCAGTAATTTGCCGCCTGCGGCAGCGTCAGAATCTTCCCCGCGCGTTTGCTCGCCTCTCGCCGAAAACCTTCTGCCTCAGTCGGCGCATCGAACGAACCGACGAAATCGAGTTCGTCATAGATTCCCGAAGCTCCCGCGCGATTGCCGATGTAGAAATTTACACCGCCGGACGCCGTGACGAACACCGGACTACCTCCAGCCGTCGCATTGCGCAGTGAAATCGGCAGATGCACAGCCAGCAGCGCGAGCACGAACACCACCAGCGGCGCCGCGAACACCTTGCGCATGCGGATTTGCCACACGTAGTACAACAGCAGTAACGCGGCAAACAGCAGCACCGATGGCCGTGCCATCGCCGACAGCGCACACAACGCTCCCGCAATTCCCCACACCCACAACCTCTTCGGTTCACCTTCCCACATTCCTCCCGGCACGAGCAGCAGATAGAGCATCCCGCTGTTCAAAAACAGAATCCACGACGCGGAAAGCAGCATCCCGTCAAAGTAAAGCCACGGCGAGTAGAGCAAACCGATGACTCCTGCGACAAGTGCGGCGGTGGCTCCGAAGAGCTTCCGCGTGAGCAGCAGGATAATCAGAAACGTCGCGCACGAGAGGAACATCTGCGCCAGCACAACCACGGCGGGAGTATGATCTCCGAAGAGACGGAAGATCCAACTGATGAACAGCGGATAGCCCGGTCCAAGCCAGAACGGACCATCCGGATGACCGTGTCCGGTCGCCAGCGAAAACCCCCACAAATAGTAGGTCTCGCTGTCGAGCACCGGAACTTTCAACAACACGGTTTTCTCGAGCTGGCCGAACGTCGTATAGCGGACAAACGCGAAAAGCGCCGTTAGTGCGGCGGCGAGTTTGCTGAAGTGCTTTTCCGAAAATGACATGAACCCTCCAGTCTGTCAAGTTTGATAAGCTAAGGGTTTTGCGCGAGGGAAGCAAGCGCCGCGCTGAACTGCGTGCACGGGAGCAGAAAGCCCCGCACGAATGCGGGGCTTAGTGATTGGGCGGAGAAGGAGGGAGATTGCTTCTACGCCACGGGCTTGCTCAAGGCCCTGCCTACTTCGCGAGCAGGATGCGATGCACGACCGACTGATTCGGTGCTTCCAAGCGCACGAGATACAGACCGGACGTCAGCGAGGACGCATCGAAGACCAGGGAGTGCGATCCGGCTTCGAAGGTTCCGCTGGCCAGCGCCGCAACTTGCTGTCCCAGTAGGTTGAAAACGGTCAGATTGATGTCTGCCACTTCCGGCAGCGTGAAATGGATATTGGTCGTAGGATTAAACGGATTCGGATAGTTCGAGACTTCCGGTCGCGTGACCATCGACATCGCCGAACCGTGCGAACCCGGCGTCACCGTCGTCGGCATGTGCAGTTCGTTGACGCCCCACAGATGAATCTGATCCTGAGTGTAGTGGGTCACAATACCGTTCGGCCACAACACGGAGACAGAGTATTCTTCGCTGTGATCACTCGAAGTGTTATAGAAGAATTTCGTCATGCCGTCCACACCGGGCTGGCTCGCATACATCGAAGTCGCGGCCCACTGCTTTCCGGTCGGGAAGGTCACTTCAACCAGAGCGTCCATCACCGGCGTCGTGCACGTTCCCGGTCCGCAAAGCTTCAAACCGAAGAACTCATTGTTCAATACGGCATTGTTGCGGAACAGTCTGACGGTGCCTATACCCGTAGCCATCACACAGTCGAGGTCCCCGTCGTTATCGAAGTCCGCCCACGCCGAAGAGAACGACCCTGCGCCCGGCTCAATCAACGGATTGCCGCCCACCCACGGACGCCAGCCGTTACCGGAGAGGTTGATTAGTACGACGTTTCCGAGTCCTTTGCTGCGCGAGAGATACAGGTCGGTCCAGCCGTCCCCGTTTACATCCACAGCGTGCGCGCTGTGTGCATACTTTGTGAGGCTGCGCAGTTCGAATGCGTCGCTCATGTTCTCAAACCACGGAACTTCACGCGGGTCGTTTGGCGTGCGCTGATAGAAGAGACAGTTGTTCTCTTCGGAGCCGCACAAAAAGAGATCCAGATTGCCGTCCCGATTGAAGTCCGCCCACGTCAAACCGCTTTGGCCGCCGTTGCTCGGAAGATCAGTGTAGATCGCGAGGTTGCGATACGAGTCGCCCTCATATCGCCAGAGGCTGGCTTCGCCGTTCAACTTAGTGATAAAGTAATCGAGGTCCCCGTCCTGATCGAAGTCCACGGGACTGATTTGCGCGACATTGGATTCCATAAGCGGTCCGTCGCCGGCGCGCTGTTCGGCATACTCCTGCGCAACTTGCGTGAGCAGGACCATTCCGTCCGAACTGCTCGAGCGATTGCTGAACAAGAGGTCGAGCGATCCGTCCTGATCGGCGTCGCACCACGTCGCCGAGCGAATACCCGCGTCAGACAGCTGCTCGAGGTTCAATACGACTCGCTGGTAGCGCAGATTGCTGTTCAGACGATACAGTTCCGCACCATCCGCGTTTCCGGTCAAGCAAAACAGATCCATCCGTCCGTCGGCATCGAAGTCGACGAAGCGGGCGCTGCGCACACGCGTGATCTCGTCAACATCATATGCGCTCGACGCGTCGGTCCAGTTCCGCCCGTCATTTAAGAACAACTTGCTTCCGGTGTTGAACGAGCTTCCCAGGAACAAATCTACATTTCCGTCACCATCCACATCCGCCCAAGCCACGACCGAGTAGTGCCCGTTTCTAAACTGATTGGGCGTCACTTCGGTAAAGCTCTGACCAAACGCGGCTCCCGCAAGCGCCGCACACAGGGTCAGGATTAACGTGGTGCTCTTCATATCCATTTCCTCCGCACATTTTTCTGCAAACATTCATCTTTATATCCGTCGGGTCTTCTTTTGGCAAGCCATGCGCCAAGCGAAAAAAGTCAAACGGACACAGCGAAACTGTGAAAGAAATGAGAGTTATGATAGCGACCCGAAAAGTCAATGTGGTGTGAAATCCACCGAATACACATTTGTGTTGCGGGAAATCCACCACGAGGGCAATTTGCGTTAGAGTCGTTTTGAAATGGCTGCGGTGCAGAAAAACAAAAAGAGGTGGTTGAACTTCACCACCTCTTCGACGATCGGTTCAAGCAAACCTGTTACGCTTTCTTTCCGACGAAGATCCAGCCGCCGCCTTTCCGGTTGTCCGTGCGCAAATCCATCCACATCGCGAACGCCGCCAACGGATAGACGACCGCAATCCACGGTACGACCACGACGAAGAACAACTTTGAAACATTCAGCAGCTGCATCGGCAACCGTTGCAAAAGCTGCCAAGCGATCACGCCCCATACGGGACCGTAAGTGGCATCCAATCGGTCAATCTCAAAACCCGCGCGCGTGGCCTTGTCAATGAACTCCTGCCGCGTGTAGCCTTCACGGACATGCTCGCCGACGACGGAAATGTCTCCTTCCACATACTGCTGTGTGCCTTCCAGACAGGCTGGTGTTGTGGCAATCAGATAGCCGCCGCTGCGCAGTGAATTGTAGAAGTTCGCCCAGAGTTTTTCGTCTTCGAGCACGTGTTCGAGCACGTCGGTGTTGAGAATCAAGTCATAGCTGTCGGCTTTCGAATACTGGGTCAGATCACCGACGTCATACGTAACATTCTGTTGGCCGACCGCTTTCGAGAACCAGCGGCAATCTTCAATCTGCTCGGCTTTCACATCGAGCGCGTAAACTGTCGCGGAGGGAAACGTCTTTGCCATCTTGTAGGAGAACTGACCGAACCCCGAACCGGCATCAAAGATGTTCCACTTGTTCTTTGTGGGACGCAGACGATTCAGTTCGCGGCGGATATACCAGTTGCGCAGGAAAAGCGCGCCGAGCATCGTGTAGAACAGGCGGCGCAGCAGCGGCTGCCGCGACACAACGCGCCCCAGCGAGGCTTTAACGGGATCGTATTCTATGGCGTGTTCAGGCAATTCGAAAACAGAGTAGAGGTGAAATGTGAGTCAAGAAATCTTCTCGCGCTATGCACGGAGAGAGTTTTGCGCGAACGCTTCGAGCAGTTCACAAGGCCTGTGCCACGAAAACTCTTCGGATTTGGTGCGGACGTGCGGCTCGAAAGCGGCGCGTCCTCCGGCGGCATAGAAGTGCGCGACTTTCTCGGCAATCGCGTGAGGATTCTCGCCCTCAACCACAAATCCGCTCTTGCCGTTATCCACAACTTCAGCCAGTCCGCCGACCCGCGTCACGAGCACCGGGCAACCGTGCGCATAAGCCGTGACAAGAATACCGGACTGCGTGGCGTGGCGATAGGGCAGAATATTCAAATCCGCGGCGGCAAGATACAGTCCGATTTCATGCGCGGGAACAAACTTGGGCCTGACGATGACGTGGGCGCGGATGCCGAGTTCGTCAATCAGCTTCTCGTATTTTTCCTGTCCGTCGTAGAATTCCCCCGCAATCACAAGCTTGATGTCGGGATCATTGCGCACGATCTCAGGCATCGCCCGCAGCAGTACATCCACGCCTTTGTATTCGCGAATCAGCCCGATGAAGAGCAGGAGCTTCTTCGCTTCGATGCCAAGCTTCGCCCGCGCGGCCTGCGGCCCTGCGGTGAATTGGTCGTAGCACTCATAGACCGGCAGCGGTGTCGGGCGAATGTTTTCCTTCGGCCAATCGGGGAAAAGTTTGCGCGCGGTGTCGGCTTCCGCCGAGCTAAGGGTCAGGATAAACGAACCGCTGCCAAGTGCCATCTTGGTGAACGGCAAATCGCCGACGCGCTTCTCGTGCGGCAGCACGTTATGGCAGACGAACGCGGTCTTTCTGCGATACGATTTTCCAAGCAACTTGGAGACTCCCCAGAACGCGGGACCGAAAAACGGAATCCACCACTTGAAAATCACCAGGTCCGGCTTGTGGTTCCGGATAGCCCGCGCGGTGCGCGGCCACGTCAAGGGATTCCACGCGACCAGCAGTCGCTCCGAAGGAATATTCTCCACTTTCGAATCATCCAGCTGCGTCTGCCCGGGAAAGAGCAGTTTTGGGAACTGCTTCTTGAAGCCGACAACGTGTGCGTCATGCCCGCGCTCGAGAAAAGTTCTGTATAGCGCGTTCGTGGTTTCCGCAATCCCGCCGCGAAACGGCCAGGCTGGTCCGACGAGGACGATTCTCAAGGCTTGCTGTGTTTCTTCACCGGCGCGTAGAGCGCGTCGTAGTAATTTGCCAGATAGACGCCGAGCGAAAGATAGCCCAGCAGATTGCGCGTCCGGTAGGCCGAGCGGTAATCGTTGTAGCGTTCTTCAATCAACGGGTTGCCGTATTCGTTGACGGCAAGGTAGTCGTCCTTGCGCGCGTCGGTCTCAATCACATAGGCCACGAACGCGGCGAGCGTCACGGCCTGCAGCACTGCGAATACTGCACCTTTGGCTTTCTGTTGTTTGTAAGCCTGCCCCCAGCCGGGCAGCACGGCTGAACGCCACGACGCGGCGAGTTTGGCATTTGCTTCAGGCAATCGATAGGCTTCGGGCTGCGAAAGCACCCTGTCCGCGTATTCCCGTTTTGCCGCTCGAAACACTTCAAGAATCTTCGGCGACGTCAACACAGGATCCATTTCGAACGCGGGGTTAATCGCAACGATTCTCCGGAATTCACTGAGCGCAAACTCCTGCTGCTCGCGTGCGACATAGATGGTCGCGAGCACGACGTGAAAGGGGATTTCCGCCAAATCGTCCACGCTCTCCGCTTCGCGCAGGCCGCGCAAGGCCGAAAGTTCCGCCTCTTCGTAGCGTCCTTCTTCCACCGCAGTCTGAGCGGCCCGCCGCAATGAATCGAGCGGTTGTGCGGACGCGTCACCCCATGCGAACAGCAAACACACGAGCACAACGCTCGCGTATCGCGACCAGCACGGGATGAGCGACAACCTCAATTCTACTCCGCCTTGACCTTCTTTACTTCTTCCGTAATTTTCGGAATGATTTCGAGCGCGTCGCCGACGATACCGTACGTGGCGACTTTGAAGATGGGCGCGTCGGCGTCCTTGTTGATAGCGACAATCGTGCGGCTGGTGGTCATGCCCGCCAGATGCTGAATCGCACCGCTGATACCGACTGCGACATAAAGACTCGGAGAAACCACTTTGCCGGTCTGACCGACCTGCTCATGATGCGGTCGCCAACCGGCATCCACGACTGCACGTGACGCGCCGACACTGCCGCCCAATGCTCCTGCAAGCTCTTCCAGAATGTGCCAATTCTCCGGCCCCTTCAATCCGCGTCCGCCGCTGACGACAATGTCCGCTTCCGTCACATCGAGCATCCCGCCTTCCTGCATTTTCTCGGCGACAACTTTCGCGCGAATCTTCGAGCCGTCGAGCGTAACGGCCTGCGCAACCACTTCGGCGCCGCCACCGGTTTCAACGGGCAGAAAGGCTTTGGGACGCAGCGTGACGATACCGAGCGGCGCGGTGATCTTCGCCCATAACAGAACTTTTCCGGCGTAGATGGGACGCAACGCGCAGACGGAGTTCCCTTCGACTTTCACATCGGTGCAGTCGGCAAGCAGCGGCGCATTAATGCGCGCGGCCAGACGCGGAGCGACTTCCTTGCCCAACGCGCTGGCACTCAGGACAACTGCGACAGGTTTTTCACTTTTGCAGAGTTCCGCCGCGGCCATTGCGCAGCCTTCGGCGGAAAACGAAGCAAGTTCGGAATTCGTCAACTGAATGACTTTCTTTGCTCCGACATTGCCGAGCGACGCAGCATCGGCGCACTCGCCGAACGTCACGGCGGTAACGGCGGCGTTCAATCCCTGCGCAAGCTTCTTCGCGCCCGTCACCGCTTCGCGCGCGGTGGGCTTCAGCTTGCCGTTCTTGGAATCACAGAAAACGAGAATAGTAGACATGAGAGAAATAGGAAAGTAAGAAAATTGAAGTTAGAAATAGTCAAAAAAAGATGTCGCCTCAACCCGACTGATCCAAGGAAGCTTGCATCTCCGCACGCACCATCAGCTTCACCATGTCGGGAAACGGCATGCGTGCCTCCCAGTCGAGCAGCCGTTTGGCTTTCGCGGGATTGCCGACCAACTGATGTTCTTCTCGCGGTCGGATGAACTCGGGGTTCACTTTCACGAACTGGCGGTAATCCAAATCCAGTTCACCGAACGCCAGTTCGCAGAAGTCGCGCACCGAGTGGGTCTGTCCTGTGGCAATCACGAAATCTTCAGGCGACTTCGTCTGTAGCATCCGCCACATCGCGTCAACATATTCCGGCGCGTAACCCCAGTCACGCCGCGCTTCAAGGTCGCCGAGTTCCAGCGAGTCGGTAAGACCGAGGCTGATGTCCACAGCACCGCAAACGATTTTACGCGTGACGAACTGCAGACTGCGGCGCGGAGATTCATGATTAAAGAGAATACCCGACACGGCGAACAATCCGTATTGCTCGCGGGCCTGCACGGTCAACGCATGACCGAGAGCTTTGGCTTCTCCGTAAGGATTGCGCGGATGCAGAGGCGTTGTTTCCGACTGAGGAGACTCCGTCGCGCTGCCGAAAATTTCCGCGGATGCTGCGTGAAAGAGCTTGATTGCAGGATTCACTCCACGAATCGCGTCAATCAAATTCGTGACCGAGCGTTCAGCAAATTCCAGCACACCTTGCGGGTCCTGAAACGACTTAGGCACGAAGGTCGGGGCCGCCAAGTGATAAATCTCATCAGGCGCCGTCTCGCGCACGACTTGCTCCACGGCCTCCGTGTCGAGCAAATCTGTATCAAGAAGCGTAAGCCGCGAGCGTATCTGCTCGATATTCGCATGGTGCGCGGAGCTTTCGCGCACCATGCCCCATACGTGATAGTCCTTCGCAAGCAGCAGTTCAGCTAAATAGCTTCCGTCCTGTCCGGAAATTCCGGTGATCAGCGCGCGCTTCAACAGCCCTTGCTCAAAATCAGACCACCGCAGTGCCTTTTTCGCGCTGTTCGGATTTCGACCCCGAACCTAACGCCACTCTGACCAGCACGATAGCCATGTCGTCACCGACGGGCATCGTGTCGGACGTGACGCGCTGAAACAGCAATTGCGCAATATCCGGCAGCGGGCGGTCGCGGTTTTCGGAAAGGAAATACTGCAGACGGTCGTAGCCGAACATGTCTTCGAAACCGATTTCCGCTTCGGGAATGCCGTCCGTGTAAAACGCGAGCAGGTCGCCGGGTTCAAGACTGTACTCCATCTGAATGAAGGGGAACATCTCCATGACGCCGAGCATGATGCCGCCCGCATCGAGTTCGATGACGGTGCCGTGCTTGCGAATCAGATAGCCCGGATTGTGTCCCGCGTTGCAGATGGTGAGCATGGAACGGTCGGCGGAGATTTCGGCCATCATCAGCGTCACGAATCTATCCGGCGACGTGCGGCGCACCATTTCGTTGTTCAGGAGCGCGACGATTTCATTGATGGGTCTGCGGTGGCTGGCAATCGCGTGCAGCGTGGCCTGTAGATTCGACATCAGCAGAGCGGCTGGCAAGCCGTGACCGGCGACGTCAGCGACGCAGATCAGCACGCGGCCGTCTTCAAGCGGGAAGAAGTCGTAGTAATCGCCGCCGACGGATTGCATACTCTGATGCAAGCCGAGCACCTGCAGTCCGCGAACTTCCATCGGACCTTTGGGCAGTAGTTTCTGCTGGACCTGCCGCGCGCTTTCCAGCTCCTGCGCGTATTCTTCGGCCTGCTTGCGGCGGCGCTTATCGCGCTGTCTCAATTCCCAGATCGCGAAGCCGCCCAGGATAGCGCTGATGAGTGCGATGCCGATCGCCCAACGTGCGGCCTTCGGCCACTTCTTGAAGGAACTCAGAGCGGTGCGTTCTATCGGTCGCGCAATGCGATAGGCAAGATAGACGGTTTCCTGCGACGGATTGTAGAAGTAGAGTCCAAGCAGGCGATGGCTTGCGTCCCGCACGGGTCTGCCTTGAAAAGTCGCCTGCGGTGGACGCAGCGTCTGTGCAGGCGGGAGCGGAATCGTGTTTGGATAATTTCGGCTGGTCGGCGTGAAGGTGCGCACGCTCTTGGAGAGCGGCAAATCGGTCCTTGCCCAGAAGCGGTCGTTGGGCGCCTGCGGGAAGACGTACACGGCTTCATCGTACTGCCAGGCATACAATGTTCCTTCGACATTCTTTCCCGATGCGCTTTCGACAAACCACGAGATGGCTTTGGTCGGAGCCTTTGCTTCGGGTAGTCCGGCAAGCGGTGTGGTCGTCGTCACATGCATCTTCGGCGCGGAGAATGCCAGCGAAAGCTCAAGGAACGATGTATCATACTGCGCGGCATTGGCCAAGTTGCTGCGGCGCCAGAGATAGAGCGAATCGCGTTGTTCATACACTTGCCGCAGAATTGCCACGATAGACGTGTCCACACCGCTGACGCGCAACGCCTGCGCGGCATACTTGGCTTTCGGCGGCAGAACCTCTTGCGAGAGTTCTTGAGAACGCGCAACGGAATAGGGCGGCACGGCGACACATTGCCACGGTGAGTGTTCAATCTGCGTGGAGATGCGCGCTTCGCGCGGCAGCCACGCGGGCGGCGCGCTGCCCGGAGCGCGATGAAAGACGATTTCTCCTGCTTCTGGAATATCACACTCAAGTCTCAGCGTGAAGCTGCCGCCGCGTTTAGCCATATCGCGCAGCGAAATCGTGCCGGCGTCACCAAGCCAGCGCTTGACAGTGACCTGTCCGGGAAGTGAATCACCCGCCGGAGTGGTCGCCCAAAAGCGCACGAGGTCTGTCGGCAGTTCGAGATCAACGATAGTCTGAAAGCGCGTGGTGTCGGGCAGCTTGAATTCATAATCCACAACGAAGCGATCACCCGCCGCAAGCGGTACCACGTTGCGCTCGACGGACTTCACGGGAAACGGTGTGCGCCCGCTCTTGCCGAACTTCGGCCACGCGGCCAACAGCACAGGTCGTGAGCGCTGTCCGGTCTTGCGCACGGTGATGCGATATTGCGCGTCGCTCTCGATCTTCAGATTTTCCTGCAGGTCGGTGCGCTCGGCTTCGATGGTGCGCGACCAGACCTCGCCCGCCAAATTGGAGCTGATGCTCACGCGCGTTTCCCCGTCGCCCTGTTGACCTGATTCAGCCAGCAGCGACCATTGCAGAACGTCGCCTTTAAGCAGCGACATCTCGATGCTGACCGAATCGTCCGGCATCAGCAATTGGCTGTGCATTCCGGAAAGCGGCGTCTGTGCAAACGCTGATATACAGCAGCAGAGAAACAGCAGGAGGGGCATCATGTGACTTCGGATTAGGCTTCGCTCTCGTCTGTGAGTTTACGTGTATACCACGAACGTTCTTCACCCTCGAACTTCACGGGTTTATAGTTATCGAGAATCTGCGCGTGCGATACATCGGTGAACTCGGTGTCCACCACTTCGAACGGTCCTTCGCCCGTGCACTCGATGGCGTGCGGCGTCGTATCGCTGATGGTGCTGTGCAGCACGCGCACTTCGTCACAGCCTTCGGCGATGACCCCGCTGCCTCCGCAGCGCTCAATCAGCGAATTGTCCACGAGCACGTTGATGCCGTGCTTTGCCAGCAGTCCCCCGCGTTCGGCTTCGCCGAGCGAACTGTTCGCAACAGTCACTCTCGTGCCGGAGTCGGCCGCGATGGAATACTTCCCGCCTTCGATGGAACAGAACCGGACATCCATACTGCCGGACTTCACGTGAATCACCGGCTGCGTGCGGACTTTCCCGACCAGCGTCATGTTCTTGATGACCAGCGTCTGCGCGGTCGAAACGACGACCGAATCGCGCTCGGTCGTGAGCTTGACGTCGTCATGCGCTCCAAAGCCGACCAGTTCGAGGTCTTTGTCTATCAGAAGCGACTCGCTGTATATGCCCGGGTGAACTTGAATCAAATCACCGGGTGCGGCGGCGGCTATGGCGGATGAAATGGTGCCGTGCGAGCCGGCACCGGCGGAACCTACATAGTGCACAGTGCGAGTGTCGGACATTGGCGAATCCTAAGTTAGAAAATTGGTAGCAGAAAGAGTGGATTATTCATCCCAGTTCACGAGGCCTGTGGCAATGTCATAGTACGCACGGACGATAGACAGTGAGCCGTGTTCGAGCGCTTCGTGTATCGCCGGAGACTGCTGCGGAAGTTGGGTGACGAGGTTGCGGGTGTTTTGTTTGGAGACTTCCGCCGCGAGTTCCGCGCCGGCGTAACCCTGTTTGCGCTTCTCGATGACCAGCGTGCCGAGTCGCGCAATCACAGCCGAGACGGCGCCGCGCAAGGGCAAATCGGAGACTGCCGCTTCGATGGCTCCGCAGTGCGAATGCGCCATGACGACCACAAGTTTGACCCCGAGCGCTTCGACGGCGAATTCGACGGAACCGACCACTTCGGGAGTGAGAATCGTTCCCGCGACCCGCACGACAAACAAATCACCCTGCGTTTGGTCAAACAATATCTCCGGCGAAACGCGCGAGTCCGAGCAGGTGATGATACAGGCGAACGGTGCCTGCTGTTGGGCGAGCTTCGCACGCAAACTCGCATCGGCCCGCCACGGTGCGGGAGTGCCGTTGACATAGCGGAGATTGCCGTCACGCAACGCCGCGAGAGCCGCAGAAGGAGAACTCAACATCGCTCGGGCGAGTTTTGTTACAGCACCTTGGCTTCTTCGCGAAGCTTCTGAATCAGAACGGGAACAGCTTCAACGCCGGTGCCGAGCATCTGACCGGGCTGACGTTCCGGCTTGGGCAGCACTTCCATGGCTTCCACCTGCACAGGACCGCTGTCGGCAGCGACTTCGTCAATCGGTTTCTTCTTGGCGGCCATAATGCCTTTGAGCGATGCGTAGCGCGGCTCGTTCAAGCCCTTCTGTGTTCCGATGACGCAGGGCATGGGTGTTTCAACGATGAGCAGCCCGCCTTCGATTTCGCGCTCGCAGACGAGCTTGCCGTCTTTCTGTTCGAGCTTGACGACCACACTGACAGACGGCAGGTCGAGCAATTCGGCGACCATCATTCCGACCGCGTGGTTGTCGTGGTCAATGGCGGATTTTCCGCAGAGGATTAAGTCATACGACAGCCCTTTGACAGCGGCAGCTAACGCTCGCGCGGTCGCCAGCGCGTCGAATCCGGTCTGGCCTTTGACATGCACACCGCGATCAACACCCATCGCGAGCGCGTTGCGCAGCACCTTGGGTACTTCGTCACCACCCACGCTGACGGCCACAACTTCGCCTGAGCCTGCGGCATCGCGCAGTTTCAGAGCTTCTTCCACAGCAAATTCATCAAACGGATTGAGCACCCACGTCACGCCGTCGAGGTTGACATTTTTCCCGTCGGTGGTGGGGCGGATGGTGGCCTCGCTGTCCGCGACGGCCTTAAGCAAGAGGACAATATTCACAGTCGGTCAACAAATACAGTAAAATGAAAGGTTTTGAATTCTTCTACAACTTAATATGTTAGCGATTTTTGCTCAGAGTTTCAAGCATTTTCAACACTTCGCATCCAAATCCAGTCCGCCCGCGTGGCCACGATGGCCAACGTGCCGACAATCACGAGGATCACAAACAGTCCGGCTGAGATTCCAAATCCGGTCCAGATCAGGGCCAACCCCAGATAGCCGCCCAGCACGAGTGCGTGAAACAGCAGAACTCCAAGTATTCCCACCCGCAGCATCAGCCACCCCGCCATCAGCGACCAGACCACCCACTGCGCGGCGCCCAGCGAGAGCCAATTGTGTGTGTCGAAGCCGACAAAGTAGGAAGCCGTGACGGCCATCAACACCAGAGCGGTGAAGGTGCCGCGCACCCAGAAAATCAGCAGGGGAAAGAGCCACAATCTGAAAATCAGCTCTTCCCAGAGCACCAGCTTCGCGACGAGCACCGGCGCGGCGGCAATCGGTGCAGGAGTTCCGAGAATCTCGGCCATCAGCGGCAACGCCTGTCCCGCAATACCGCCCGGTTCTTCGAGATTGCCGAGCGTTGCCTCGGCAGCGAGAAAGAGCGCGGCGGCGGGCAAGGCCCAGCGTGCGGATTGAATCCATGCTCCGGTCCAGCCGCGATGTGAAGGGGCGATGCGCGTAAGGGTGGTGATGTTCGGCAGGAGGTCGCGCGAAATGGATTCGCCGGATGCAACAATCAAGGTGATGAGAATGCCGCTTTGCAGCGCATCCACTGCGGCGGCGAGCACCACGCGTTTAACGAAATCCTCGGCACCGCTTCCTCCGGGCACCAGCAGCGCGGCCTGCGAAATGGTTAGCGCGCGCGCCGCCAGCACAATCAGCATGGCGATGACTCCCCACCACATGCCGCGTCGCCACGAAATCGGATGTCGGTGATGCAGAATAATCTGAAACACGCCGAAGACTATCAGCGCAAAGCCCAACAGTCTCAGACGTGCGCCGGGCGGACGTGCATCGAGCGGCACCACTTCCGGTGACGGTCGGGCCTCAAACTCTGTAATAGTGCGTCCTGCGAGCTTGACGCGCAGCAGGTTGCCGTGCGGTGAACCGTCCAACAATCGAAACGTGTAGTGCCAATCATGACGGAGCGGCAACTTCGCAAGCGAGTCTTTGAGCAGCTCCACGCGATCTGAACCGATACCCAATCCGGTGGCCAACTGTTCGTAGACAAGCAGCAGTGCGTCGCTCTTGGTCAGCTCGAAACCCGGATCAAGATCGTCGAGGTCGTGCTTGACCTTGTAGATGTTTCCCGCGGGCGAAACGTGAATCGTCCAGCTGTCGTCGCGGGTGCTCAGAAAGTAGCGGTTGACATAACCGATTGCCGGACTGAAGCTGAAGCCGGCGGGGTCGCGCTCGGCATTCCAGATACCGTCGTGACGGTATTCGGTCGCCTGAATGAGCGTGTATTCGTCAAGCTCCACACCTTGCTTGAAGAGAAACTCCTCGGCAATCGAAATCGCTTCGTCGGGTCTGAGCCATTCCCACCTCCACGGTTTGCAGGTCACGCCGACCGCCAGCACGGCGAGCACATAGAGCAACGTGCGCGTGGCCATCGAACGCACGAGCACGGGAAACCATTGGCGCGCGCGTTTCTTAAGCTCACGCCGCGTGAACTGCGTGATTTCCGAAGGAGTAGTCAAGAAGGTTGTTTCGCTTTGCGGGATTGAAGCTCGCTGCTCCCGTTCCGCGGGCGGAGTGCTATTCTCTTACCAGTAGAACGTGAATCGCTTTGACGATGACTTTCACGTGGTCACCCGGCTGGATGCCGAGGTCGTGCAGCGAATCGGTGGTCAGGACCGAACTCATCAGCACGCGGTCGTTGACTTCGAGATTCACCTGCGACATCACGTCGCCTTTTTTGATATCGGTGACGCGCGCGGGGATTTTGTTCTTGGCTCCGTATTTCATTTCTGCATCCTTCAAGCACTGCGGTTTGGAGTTATTTAGCGGTCAATAATAAATGAGCGACGCGTCTCCTTTGCCTTCGCGCAGGATGACGGGCTCGTTGGGGTCAGTGCAGTCCACAACCGTGGAAGCCACGTTGTCAATGACACCGCTGTCGAGAATCACGGCTATGGCGTCACCCCAATGTTCTTCAATTTCCTGCGGGTCGTTCATGGATTCGCCGTCGCGGTCGGTGACGGACGTTGACAGAATCGGACGGCCGAAGGCCTTCAGAAGTTCGCGGCAGACCGGATGGTCCGGCACTCGCAAGCCGACTGTTTTCTGTTTGGTCAGCAGGAGCTTCGGCACTTCTCGCGTTGCGGGGAGAATGAACGTATACGGACCGGGCAGGCAGCGCTTGAGCATTTTGTAGACGGGAGTCTCGACACGTGCGAAGGTGCTGATATCGGAGAGGTCGGCGCAGAGAAACGACAGGGCGTGATATTTGGAGTAGCCTTTCAGCGCGAGTGCGCGCTCCATCGCGTCTTTGCGGTGAATGTCGCAGCCCAGCCCGTAGACTGTATCGGTGGCATAGGCAATCAACTCGCCCTGTTCGAGCGCGTGAATCGCTTTTTGAATCGCGCGTGGATTCGGATTATCGGGGTGCGTCTCGTAAATCATTCCAACTTAAACCGACATGAACGAATGTGGTTACCTTGCAATCATCTTGACTTCTCTCAACAAACCGTATCAAAGTATTTCGGTTACATTGTCGTACAGCATTGGGAGACAATCCTGTCTCAATCGAAACTTCGTTCCGTGGTTATGCCCCGTTCGCGCGTCGAAATCTATAAGTAGTTTCCCTTCCTCAAGTGCACGCAGAAAACCTTCAAAATTCATCCGCTCCAACATCATCACCTTTTTATAGTGGTAGTACTCCTGCTTCCGTTCAATCTTTACTTCTGCTTGAACATAGAAAGTGTTCAGGAGCTTTGTGCCCGCCTTGTGACTGAGATCATCAAAACCCCAATATGGCTGCGGATCCAATTCCGCGAGACCAATTCGGTGCCTTACTTGTTCCAGCCACGCCTCATGGCGGGAGTCAACACTTCGCGAATCGAATGAGATCAATATTTTTCTCTGCCCGCGGTCGATCAGAACTCCAAAACCTCTGTCACTTCTAGACATGCCATGAATAGTTTGTCGGAAACTCATTTCATTGTCGTCATATTTTTTGCCTGCTTCTTGATGTCGCCATCCGTACTTCGGAAGCAGAACTTTCGGCACAAAACGCACCGCTCGAGGTGACGGCTCAATATGAAACAGTGTCGTGAGTGAAGAGGTTCCGAGTCGCTGTGTCTTTAGTTCCCATTCCGCAGCATTTGGGATTGGCAAGTTATTCTCTTCTATTCCAAGTAACTCTTCAAGTGTGTTGCCAATTCCGCCGTGATTCCCTTTGCGAGCATTGGGGACAAATCCTGCTGCAGAGATATCTTTAAGGCGTGCAATCAGGTCTGACTTTGTGAATACTACTTGATCCTTTTTCATTATGTCACCAGAGTTTTGCCTGTTGCATGTGCGCCTTCACCCGTCGTCTCGCCATTTCACAGTATTCAGGTGAAACATCTATTCCAATGTAATGTCTATTCAAGTTCAATGCAGATATTGCAGTTGTTCCTGAGCCCATGAAGGGGTCTAACACTATCTTTGCAGCCGTACTTGATATTATCCTGTCTATTAGAATAACAGGGAATGCTGCAGGATGCTCATTCTTCATTTCTTGAGTAAATTCCCAGACATCGCCGTAAGCGTTTGCTTTATCAACTAATCGGAACTTCTTCTTTGCAATAACGTAAATGACTTCATACGTTGGTAAGAAATAGCCGGGGTTGAAGTTTAGGCCGCCTTTACGTTTCCAGATGATAATCTGGCGCACCGGAAATCCAGAAATAATGTCTTGCCTGTCCTGCAATAAACCTGCTTGAACACGCCATTTGTGGTTGTAGAAGATCGCTCCGTCCTCTGGTATGATCCGCAGCATCTCTTCAAGGCACCGCCGCTGCCACTGGACATACTCTTCGTGGGGCATACAATCATTGTGGTGCGAATAACCATTTTGTAGCGCAGCATTGGCCCATTTGCCTCCTCGTCCATCTTTCATCCCATTCCCTGTTGAGTTCTTTAGGTTGTATGGAGGAGAGGTAACAATGAGCTCCACTGATCCATCTGGAATCTGCCTCATAACATCAACTGCGTTTCCGCAGATAATCTTATCAACGAAATCTTTTGGATAAGCAAGGTTTTTCATCTCAGAACACCAACTACAGAATCCTTGGTTTGATAGTAAACTGCTAGGCAAAGCCATTGAGGTCAGGAAAGACTTGCAGGTTAGGAAACGGACAGTTCTAAATGTAACCTTCAAATTCCGAGTTTGCAAGCCCATAAGGACGAAAAAGCCCGAAGCGCGGGGCTTCGGGCAAAGAAACTCAAGATGTTGCGGAGCTTAGTGGTCGTCGCTGTGCACTGTTGTGCTGGCAAAGCCCGGGAAGGACTCGGTCTCCTCAAAGACATAGTCCATCGGATTGACGGCCACACCATTGACGCGCACTTCGTAGTGCAGATGCGGTGCGGTCGAGCGGCCCGTCGAACCGACCTGCCCGATCACCATACCCTTTGTGACCTTCTGACCCTTGCGCACGAGAATCTTGTGCAGGTGGCCATACGCAGTCTGAATGCCTCCGCCGTGATCCACCACGATAAACTGACCGTAGTTATAATAGCGGCCGGCATAGATGACCGTTCCGGCTGCCGAAGACTTAACGGGCGTGCCGCGCGGCGCGGAAATATCAAGACCGTCGTGATGCGTGGTCTTCTTCGTGAACGGATCCAGCCTCACGCCAAAACCGGACGAGAAATACCCTGTGTCACAGGGACGCAGGGTCGGCAGATGCTCCAGCAGAGCCTGATTCTGCTCAAGCTTGCTGTGGATTTCGCGGAAGCTGGTGCGCTGCAAATCCAGCTCGCGGTCCAGCTTGTTCAGAATCTCGTTGATTTCCTGCGCTTCGGGAACCAGCGGCCCCGGGGGTAGAATCTCAACCGTTCCGCCCACCCCGACATTCCGCACGTCCTGCGGCAGGAGCGGCAGATCGGCCATCAGGCGCAGCATATTGTCCGTCTCGGCGAGCGTCGAAAGTCGCTGCTCAACCGACTTTATCTTGGTGTCAAACTTCGCAAGTTGTTCCCGCAGGGCACGATTCTCGGCTTCCAGCTGCTCACGGCCGGTCTCCTTGGCAATCCGGCTGGCGAGAAATCCAGTCACTCCATTGAAGAGGAGGAAACTCGCCACGAGGCCTGCGAGGAGAGCTTTCGCGCGAGCCCGAGTAAAAGTGAATTCGACTTTCTTACTCAGGTCGTGGGATAGTAATATTAATGAAAACTTGCGATTCGCCATCAAACTCCGAACTTATTCACCGCAATATCTGGGGCTGCATGGGGATGCAGAACTCAACAACTTGCGGTAGAATCAGAATAATCTATAGAATTCGTTGCCGCAGTTGCGACTGTTAGTTATTTGTTTTGATTCAGCTTAGGAATCGTTTTCGCAGTTCGCGAAAGATGCCTGAAAGTAACAAAAAAATAGCTACTTGTCAAGCCGATTTCTTGCAAAAGTGAGACCAAATTTGCCCACTTTTCGCTGACCCGGCTTTGCTTGCTTGGGTCAGTTCAAAAGCGTATCTTCGAAATGTCGGAAATTCTGAAAACTCAAGGTGTCATGGCGAGACGGCTGTCAGCTCAGATCCGAGCGAAAAATCAGATCACCCTTCCCAAGCGACTGGTTGACCATGTTGACCTGAAAGAGGGTGATTTTCTTGACTTTGAGCTTGTGACAACCGCGCGCTCCGTTCCGGCGGGCGTTATTATTCTGCACAAGAAGCGCTTGGCGGATGATCCGCTGCCGAACGAACCTCTGCCAGCAGAACGGGAAGAAAACGAGTTTCCGGGTGTGAAAACCGCGATAGCCGAGCTGAAGAAGCGGCTTTAGTTCAGCGAACAGCCGCAACCGCCACCGTGGCAGGTGCCACGAGGTTCGCCGCACATGCCAAGTCCATCAGAATCTTTGCTTTGCGGCGCAGCGGTTAGTGAGAAGAGTTTGGTGAATTTGCGTTCGCCTTCGCAATTGGGACAATAGCCTTCGGCGCGATTCTTGACCGTAGCCTCCAGAATCTCGACTACGTTTCCGCAGGTTTCGCACTTATACTCGTAGAGTGGCATAATCTACCTTTTTGTTTATATTGATTTTGTGAAATGACAAACAAAGAACTTGTGGCAGCCATTGCGGCCCGGACAGCCCTTTCTCAACAAACTTCTCTTGAAGTCCTGCAGGTGGTCATCGAAACGATTAAAGACACCGTTTGGGACGGAGACCGCGTGAATTTATCGGATTTCGGGTCGTTCTATCTTGCAGAACGCAAAGCCCGCACCGGTCGTAACCCACGCACCGGAGAGGAAATGCTCATCCCCGCATCGAAGTTCCCGAAGTTCGTGCCGGCCAAGAAGTTCAAGGACCTCGTTCGCTAAACCCGGAAGTCAGAGCATATGAAACTCGCACAACTCCTTGTCCCCCTGTTGCTGTATTCCGGTGCGGTCCGTGCTGAAGGTACGGAATTTTCCGTAAAGACAACAAATCCGAAGAACCTCGTGCAGTTCGTCTCCAACGCCCCATTGGAGAAGATAGTGGGCCGAACGCGCGATGTCAGTGGCAAAGTCACATTAGATTTGGGTAACCTGAAATCCGGCGCGAAAGGCACGATTCGAGTGTCGCTGAAGGAACTGGACACGGGGTTGTCGCTGCGGAACGAGCATATGCGGGTGAATCACCTCGACACGAAGAGTTATCCCGACGCCGTGTTTACGGTGAAAGACATTTTTTCGGCTGACCCGACGAACATTTCGGGCGGCGGCTCGGCGGCGATCTTAGTGCAGGGGGACTTGGACCTGCATGGCGTAAAAAAGGAGTACGAGATTCTGGGGTCACTGACCTACACACCGGCAACTTCCACGCTGAGCGTTCGCTGTCAGTGGCCGATTAGTTTGATGGATCATCAGATTCCGCGACCGGAGTTCCTGTTCATGCGTCTGTCCGACACACAGGAAATCACGGTAGAGATAGAATTATCACAATAGTATACGAGGCACACATGGAAAAAGGACACGGCGAAGTGCTGATTGTCACCACAATAGATCATGATCACAAAGCAGAGGCTTTTTCGAGAGGATTAGTGGAGAAGCGATTAGCGGCATGTGTGACAAGGTTACCCGGCGCATCCTCGATGTATCGCTGGGAGTTTACGGAAGTGACGGATAATCCGGAAATTGTTTTGTTGATCAAGACACATCACACACGGTTGGCCGAAGTCAAGCGTTATTTTGACGAAGCACACCCGTATACGGAGCCGGAGATCCTGGTGTTTCAGGTGGATGAAATCGGCGAAGCGTATCGCAACTGGCTGATGAAAGAGATCGGATTATAGTCGTCTCGGGGAACCTTTCATCGCTGAAACGCGTGCAAACTATAGGCAAGGCACAAAACCGTCAAGGAGGATAAATATGTCTACGACACCGCCGCAAGGCAAGTCATTATGGGTAGATGTCCGCGAGACGGTCGTTGCTGGGTTGCGGGATTGGCGGGACAAGGGCGAGGAGTTGGCGCGGCAGGG
The DNA here is from genome assembly GCA_023382385.1 of bacterium. Lineage (NCBI taxonomy): Bacteria > bacterium. The sequence goes on from JAHDVH010000002.1 coordinate 419,877, forward strand.
CAGAATCCGTATGGATGAGGTGCAGACGGAGCGTCGTCTGCGATCGGCACAAGAGGCCTTGGGCGCGAAGTGCAGCGAACTCCTATCACAGGGAGAGAGCATCTCCTCCGAGCATCCGGTGGTCAATCTACTGCTGCAGCGCGTGCGCTATTACGAAGACGATTTGACGCGGCTGCGCAGCGAACACGCACAACACGCGGAAACGATCGTCTGACACGAACATCATGCCGAAATTGACGAGGCGAGCCAAATGGCTCGCCTCGTGTGTGTATTTGCAGTGTGATCTTGTGCTGGGGGGGCACAAATGACATCTCACTTTAGGAACACTATCTTGCGTGTTTCAACTGCAGATCGATCTGAGGCCCGCAAGAAGTAGATTCCACCTGCGAGCGTTCGTGGTGCCTCAAACATTAGCTCCCCGCCGGATAGATTTCCTGTATGCACAACAGCTTGCTCTCTGCCCAGAATGTCAAACAGAGTTAGTTTGAAATCCTGACGAGTGAACCCGGCCAATTCAATCTTCAAAGTCGAGTTAAACGGATTGGGAAAAACGGACAAGAGCCTCCATGTCGAATTGACTCCTGGACTCAGGCGTCGGAAATCGCTTGACATCGACGTGTCAGGCGGCTCCATCAGCCACGGTTCAAACTCAACGATACTCAAAAGTAGAGTATCACCTTGTCCATCTGGATTCCTCGTCGGATGGAAGGGTCCGCTTTCGTGGCCCCACCAGTTGTTGCGAGCATCAATCGTCGGGGGATTCGGAATCCACGCTTCGCGATAGAAAACGGTGCCGACATTATCCTCAAAGACATTTGAATCAAGTCTTCCCGGCATAGGGCCTTGGTTGTCAAAGGAGAAAACAGAACCGCCGCTATTCCCATCCTGTTGATTGCCAGTGAAGATGTTGTGATGAAAGAACACACTTCCAGAGGGAACAATACATGCCCCGCGAGCGCCATACCCATCTCGAACAATGTTGTGTGAGAACTCACCTTGACAATCCCACAGGTAGACAGCGCCGACCCGGTCAAGCATGGTATGTGATTCTATTACATTACCTGAGAAGAATGGGACACCAAACCGTCGAAAATCAAAGATAACAACAGCCGCATCATTTGATGTGTTGCCACGAAATATGCAATTTCGAGTCTCCACATTACCCAGAGTCAGCAAGTGGCATGCACCAAAGAACTGAAATGACCACGGATTTCCGTTTGTCTCAAACAAACAGCCTTGCACAAGTGAATTGTCGCTTTCCAAGACAGCAGCACCCATTATACCCCCGCACTGGCGTAATGTACAAGCTACCATCATCGCGTATCCACCCAAGTGGGCACCACCCGCAGACTCCCGAGAGGTACACGCTTCCATCGTACAGAACTGCAAGATCGCGGCAGATTGAAAAGTGAAGAGGCCGCCGCCAAACCGATCTGCATTGCAATTCTGTAGAGAACTATATTGTATATCCAGAAGGCCTTCTGCAGAGTCGGGAGTATTAGACATAACCGCAATGCCTCCGCCTCGTTGCGCACTACAATTCATGATACGGGAGTTTCTGATCACGACACGACTGGCATTCGTATGAAGTCCGCCTCCGGCAATCCAATCATCGGACGGACCATGCCAGACCGTACCTCGTCCCTCCCAGAGAGTAAGACCAATCATCGTCAGACTATCAGTCATGGGGAGCGAAACAATGAAGCAACTCGCGCTGTCAGGATCGGCAAGCTCCGCCTCAACGATTGTGGCAATTATGTGACTGGAATCTCCCTCGAGAAGATACGCGCTGGCGATTACGATCGAGTGATCAAGCACACGTACAGACTCTCGGTACACGCCGTCGCGAAGTAGTATCGTATCACCTGCACTCGCCTCTCTAATTGTCGCGGAGATTGAATAGCTGGAGTCGATCTCAATCACCGCGCATAAACCCTCACCAACAATGCTTAGTGGCAAGATCAAAAAACAGTGCGCGATGCAATTAGCACACATCATCACTCCACTCACTGGCTAGGCTGTTGCGGACATAATGCTTGCTGATAGTACTGACTATTGTTGTCATATCCTATACAGGTAGCTTCTCCTCCTGATGCGATCGTAGCGCTCGCATCGTAAGACACTGCTCCTCCTCCAATCTGGACCCAGCCGGAAGAACACTTAGATCTGGGACCTGTTGACTGCACTGCCGCCACACAGCGAACTTGACCGTTTTGCACAATTTGCGAGATCGCAGTGGAACCAAGCGTCGCTGTTGCAAATACATAGTGCACACCAGAATATGACGGCCAAAGAACCACGCTTTCGTTATCGTGCTGCGTGAAGGTGAATTTCTGATCTCATGCATCTACTCTAAATGTGGCGGCGAGTAGAAGCAGAACCCCGGCGAAGATTGCTGGAAGTTGTGTGCTCTTCACTTCGTCTAAGTACTTCATATTTCCTCTCCCATGTCTGGTTACCTCTCGCAGGATTGCGTCGAGGGCACCAACAATATACTACCCCCCCCCCCCGTATTTGTCAAGACCACATTCAGCATTTCCAGAGATTTCTTTCTTTTCTTAAAAACAAGAGTTATCAATGAGATCGGGGCACCAGCGAAAAGTGTGGATAGTTTAGGATACTTCAAGAGAGAGGCGAGCTGAAAGGCTCGCCTCGTGTGTTACAGAAGAGTCGGCAACCGCAGTCAATCGAGGTCACGCGTTACTCATGCTCACTTTATGAACAGCAGTTTTGCCGTCGAGGGAATCCCTTCATCCGTAGACAGTCGGGCGAAGTAGAGGCCGCTGGCGGATGTTTCCGGCCGCCAGTCGCGAACATGAACGCCTGCGCGAATCTTCTCGTCAAGAAGAGTCGCAACGCGCCGGCCAGTGAGATCAAATATGTCGAGTGAAATCTTCTGGTCCTTCAGCAGCACGAACTCGATGGTCACGCTGCTGTTGAAGGGGTTTGGATAGGCATTTCCAATGAAACTCTGCGGCACTGAAACCGGAACACGCGGCTCGGGAACACTCGCAAGGAAGCTCGTGTCCTCTTCCCACGGCTGATAGTTGATTCTCCATTCCACCGTGTCTCCCAATCCGCCCGGATTTCCGACAGAATCGTACGGCCCGGATTCATGTCCCCAATAGTTCCGCCGGGCGAAGGATGTTCCATTGAGGTTTCCCTGAAAGACAGCGTATCCGATGTTTCCCTGCATGACGTTGTAGTTAAAATCCGTATCGCCGTTTCGGTAGAGCAAGACCTGACCGGAAGGCGGCCACGAGATAGACTCGTTTGAACACTCCAGAATGTAGTTGTTGGAGACAACGCGAGGCGACTCATTGATCTCGAACAAGTTTCCCAACGATGTATGACCAAGACTGAAGCCGCGCACAAGATTATGCATGATCATAACGGTCGTGCGCGTTCGGGACAACGCGAAGAGTCCATGCATGCCGTAGGGCCACACTCTTGTGAAATCTTCAAACACGTTTCCACGACAAAAGAAAGTGGTCAAACTGTCCGGACCGCCCTGACTGTAGATCGCGCCGCTGAGTCGCTCATTCGTGAACCGACAAGAGTCAATTCGCAGAAAGTCGAGATACTGACCGCCCCTGTGAATGAAATTCGCCCAATGATTGTCGTGAAAATACGTGTTTGAAATTTCCACGGTATCAGGTGGCTTTGACGCATACACGAAGTAGCAACCGTCAGGGTTGGGCCCCCTTCCACAGTTCCTGACTTCCGAGTTGATCAACGTCAGATGCGTGAGCCGTATTCCGATTTGTTCCGGTCGCTCATCCTCGTCATCATATGATGTGCTTTCTTCGATGAGACATGAGTCCATCACCACCTGAGATTCGACACTCCGGACTGCTGCGCCGAACCTGTTTGCACCACAGAATGTGAACGAACAATTAGAGATAGAAGTCACGGATTGTCGTACTCCTACTCCCCCGCCATAGCCGGCCTTGCAGGAATCGAATTTGCAATGCTCAATGCTGACAACTTGACCAAAGACCCGAATCGCGCCGCCTGATTCGTCGTGACGCGCTGAACTGGTCGCGAATCGAAGTCCGACGACTCTGCAGGACGGAAGGGGTCCGCCGTCATCTTCGATTGAGATTGCTCTGATGGTGTCGTCTCCGCTCGTGTAGCCACGAATCACGCAGGAATCGATATCGCCGAGCACTCCTGTTTCAAGAAACCTGCCTGCGATCGTCAGGCCCATGGACGGAATGCTGACCGCCTCAAGATAGGTTCCACTCGAGATCAGAACTGTGTCGCCTTGCTGTGATGCCGTAACGGCAGACTGAATACTGCCGTATACTTGAGGGACTCTTCTGACAGCGGCAAGTGAAACTTCCCCGCTCAAGACGACCATAGTTACGGCTATTAAAGCAATCAACCGCACGGCTCTACTCAGGATTGCAGTTTGGCGCACAAACCGCTGCTGTAGCGGTGGAGAAGTACACTGTGCCGGATCCGGACTCGCAACTTCCCTCGCACTCCTTGCACTTCACCTTAAACCTTAAGATATGATTCTGTCCGATTGCGTGATTCTCGACCGTCGTTTCGTTTCCGCATCCGCAAAGATCATCAAGTATCCAGAACCTAAACCATTCCGCTCCACCCACGATATCCCAGCATTCGAGCACTACTTTGTTGTCTTCGTCGCCATCATAGTGTATGTAGGTCTTTGTGACTTGTTCTCCGGAGGGAATCGTGAATTCCACCGTCGACCAATCGTTGTCGCAGCAAACGTCAGTCACGTAGACGCACATACTTGCTTCGGTTTGCGCAAGCATTGACGCGCACAATCCGAACAGCATACCCATCATCACCAGCGACTTCATAACTGTGACACCATTTGATTGTTCAGTCGTGAGAAGATGTCTCAAGAGCTTGTATAAAGTAATACCCTCCCTTCGGCAATGTCAAGCCCGCTGTCCCATGATTGCAAAATTCCCCCGGACCCGCCCTGTTGACAAGTTACGAGAGACTCAATGTGACTTAAAAATTTGTATTACTTGGAATAATAAAATGAAAGAGACGCGCTGCGGCACGTCTCGTCAATCACAAGTCGGGAATTCTCTGCTTATTGCGCGGTGCCGATGTCCAGCAATTCGACGTCAAAAATCAGCGTCGCTTTGGGTGGAATTCCGGCGGGATGTCCGCGGTCGCCATAGGCCAAGTCGCTCGGTATGATAAACTGACGCTTTTCGCCCTTCTTCATCAACGCAACGCCTTCGTCCCATCCGGCGATCACCTGCCTGCGTCCGAGCGTAAAGCTGTACGGCTCGCCGCGGTCCACTGAACTGTCAAACTTGCTTCCATCCAAAAGCCAACCGGAGTAATGCACGCTCACGCGGTCGCCCGTTTTGGGCGTGTCGCCCGTGCCTTCTTTGACCATCAGGTACTGCAGACCTGAAGCGGTCGTCACTGTATCGCCTTCAACTTTCCACATGGTTGGTCCGTTGTTCTCCGTCTTGGTCTCAGTTTGAGTGGTCTGCTTCTGTTCGTCGGCGGCACTTCCGGCCTCGACTTTCTTGCTCGCCCCGCCGCAGCCTAATGCAATGCACATAGCTGCAATAAGTCCCAATCGCATTCTTGTCCTCATCATGCTCCTTTCTTCATACAAAGAGGCTGTTTTCGGCCTTGTTTTTCAGGTCTTAAAGCCGTAATATAAGAGAAATGACTTTAGGTGCAAGCTATTGATACTATTAATTGTGAAAGGTAGGGGGCCATGAGTGTGTGCAGGACATTCCTGGAGATTAATACACGCCTTTGGCTGCGGGAGCTTGGGAACGGGCCTCCTCTGTCGCTGGCTGACGTGCCCGACGAGCACTTCGACCGCTGGAAGGAACGAGCTGTGGACGCGGTCTGGCTGATGGGCGTCTGGAAACCCAGCGCGGCGTCACGGGATATTGCGCGAGTCCATGAGGGGCTAATGAAGGACTATTCTGAGGTCTTGCCCGATTGGACTGCGGAGGATGTGACGGCCTCTCCCTATGCTCTGGTCGGATATGAGGTGAATCCGGAGTTAGGGGGCGACGCGGGTTTGGCGGAGTTTCGCAGAAAACTGAACGAGCGGGGGATGAAACTCATCCTCGATTTCGTCCCCAGTCATACGGCCCGTGATCATCCGTGGACGCGGACACATCCCGAGCGCTACGTGCAGGGCAGCGACGCCGATCTGCAGCGTGACCCTGCTTCGTGGTTTCTCTGTGAAACGGAGCATGGCCCGAAGATCATCGCGCACGGCCGCGACCCCTACTTCCCCGCGTGGTCGGATACGGCGCAGCCGGATTTCCGCAAGCTGGAAACGCAGCTTGCGATAGCCAATGAACTGCTTTCCGTGGCGGGACGCTGTGACGGCGTGCGCTGCGACATGGCGATGCTGATCCTCTCGCACGTTTTCACCAAGACGTGGGGCGGGGAGATGCGGGAATTCTGGCCGTTGGCGCTTCAGCGCGTGCGCGAGAAACATCCCGAGTTTATCTTCATTGCGGAAGTCTATTGGGGACTGGACCTTGAGCTCTGTGAAATGGGATTCAATCTCACGTATGACAAGAATCCGCTCGATTGGGCGGTCGGACCGACGGGGTTGTCGCGCGTGCAGTTTGATTATGACGAGTCGAAGCACAGGTGCCGGATTCGCTTTCTTGAGAATCATGACGAGCAGCGTATCGCATCCCGGCTGGCATTCGCACCGCACCGTGCCGCGGCAACGTGGATATTCTGTCTGCCGTCTGCGAATCTGCTCTATCAGGGGCAGCTCAAGGGCGCCAAGCTGAAGGCTCCGGTGCAGCTGCTGCGGATGCCGCCGGAGGAGCCGGACGCTGCAATCTCTGAGTTCTACGCGCAGTTGATGACGGTATTGGCACACGATGCGATGCGCAACGGTCAGTGGTCGTTCTGTCATCCGCGGCAAGCCTGGCAAGGCAACGAGTCTTTCTGGCAGGTATTGGCGCAGCGTTGGGATTCCGAGACAAATCATCTGCGGATTTTCGTGAACTGGGCGGACTATCGGAGTCAGTGCTGGGTGGATTTGGGTTTTGGCAATCTGCAGGGCAAGGAAGTAGTGTTGCGCGACTTGCTTTCGAGCAAAGTTTATATCCGCGACGGCGTGGAACTGATGATGCGCGGGCTATACCTCGATTTGGAGCCGTGGGAGGTGCACGCTTTTGAGTGCGAGGTGCGCGACGCCGCGGCGGTGACGGATGAAAGTTCGGAAACCGGCGGAGCGCTGCCGTTCGGCGATACGCTCGGCTGGACAGCACGCAAACAGGACGAAACAAATCGCTAATCACACACGGCCGGAATTACAGCAATATATGATTCTTATCACCGGAGCGGCGGGATTCATCGGCAGCGCGTGCGCGTGGGCACTGAATCAGCGCGGCGTGTCTGACCTGATTTTGGTGGATAGTTTCGGCTCACGCGAGAAGTGGAAAAACGTGCGTGGATTACGTTTCCGCGAGTTCGTGGACCGCGAGGATTTGTTTGACGCGCTTGCCAGCGCACCGTGGGCGGGTGACGTCAAGACTGTGATTCACATGGGTGCGTGCGCGGACACCACGCAAGCCGACGTGGATTATCTGATGGCGTGGAACTATGAGTATTCACGGCTGCTTTGTGAGTGGTCGCTGGAGCATCACGCGCGCTTCATTTACGCGTCGAGTGCGGCGGTGTATGGCGACGGTTCGCTGGGATTTTCCGACGACGATTCCCTGACTCCGAAGCTGCGCCCTTTGAACGCCTACGGATTTTCGAAATGGTTGTTTGACATGTGGCTGCTCGAACACAAGCTGCAGGACAAGGTCGCGGGCTTACGCTTCTTCAACGTGTTTGGCCCGAACGAATATCACAAGGGTCGCATGGCGAGTGTTGTGCTGCACGCCTATCCGCAGGCGCGCGACACGGGTAAAGTGCGACTGTTCGAGTCACACCGCAGCGACTTCCAGCACGGCGAGCAACGGCGCGACTTCATCCACATCGCGGAAGTGCTGACCGGCATCAAGTTTCTCCTCGACAAACCGAGTGTCAACGGTATTTTCAATCTCGGCACGGGCACTCCGCACACCTATAATCAGCTCGCGGAGAACGTCTTTAAGGCACTGGGCAAGCCGGTGAATATCGAATACTTTCCGATGCCCGAGGATCTGCGCGGCCGCTATCAGTATGAAACCTGCGCGGACATGAGCAAGTTTTACGCTGCGGGTCTGCCCAAGTTCGCGGACCGCTTCGGTGAGTTTGTCCAGAGCTACGTGCGGGATTACATGCATCGGGACTCAAGGTATCTTGCGGACGCGTGAGTTTCGAGTATAAGCTTAGTAACACAGCGGGCGGCCATAATGGCCGCCCGCTGTGCTTTGATGAGGAGAGATGAAACAAGTTGCTCGGCGGGTGGCGAACTCACGCGGTTCACTTTGCACCCGCCTCGCGCAAGGCTTAACGCATTAAGATAGCTTTCTGCAGGCTTGTGCGATTCAACGCGTCGAGGCGGATGAAGTACACACCGGTCGGCAGCGCGCCGCTGGAGTTTTCGGCGTTCCAGAGCATCGTGTGTTCACCGGCTTCCATGCGGCCATGCAGAATCGTTGCCACTTCCTGACCGATGACGTTGAACGCGCGTAGAGTGACATCGGCGGCTTCCGGCAGTACGAACGTGAGGTTCGTGCTCGGGTTGAAGGGATTCGGATACGCTGGTTTCAATCCGAACTCAACGGGCAGCACGGCTTGATTAACCGATTGCGTAACTCCGAAACCGGTCAGCGTGTTTTCGCTGTCCCGCAGTTCATAGCGCACGCGCACATACGGCGTTTCGCCGGCGGGCAGCATCAGTTCGACGGTCGCGAGCGTTCCGCTTCCCGAAATTCCGGGCGCGGTGCGGCTCAGACGTCCGATGTTGATGTCCGCGAGATTGCCGTCGTGATGCGCGAGGAAAACGGTCTGTGCACCGCGCCGCAGGAAATCGCCTTCGCTCACGTCCGTTACGATGGCTCGCGAGTTTAACACTTCAACCACGAGATGCGCACTGGTCAAACGAACCGCCTCGGGAACAGCAATCGTCAACGTCGTCGTTTCGCCATCCGGCTGATAGGACACACGGATGCTGCCGTCGTCGTCAAGTTGATCGCCGCTCCAGTCACGCGCGGCAATCGAAGAACCGCTCTGAGTGTTGAACCATGCATACATGGTCGCAAGCGACAACAAGTCGTAAGCGTCGAGCTGTCCGTCGGGATTGGCCACGAGATTCGGCACGGTGGAACCCAGATACGGCCCGATATCCGAAATCGGATCAAAAGTCAGTCCGTTGCCGTTCCAGCCTTGCGTGAACACGTTCACGTCGGCGAAATTTATCTGTCCGTCTGGTTCGGGCACCATGCGCGGCGCATTGCCCGGAGTTCCTCCGGTTCTGGCGATGTCCGCAAGGTAACCCGCACGCAGCGACATTCCGGAACGCACGCCGTTGGTCACGGGCACATTGCTGACGTCGCGCAGGTCGGTCGCCGCCGCAAAGCTGATGGCGCCGGTGGAGGGAATCGTGAGTGTCGTCAACGCTTGTACGGTAATGGTTGCAACGGTGCGTGTGCCGACGATGGAGAGCCCGTCATTGTCGCCGACCATCGCGGCATTGATGTCCAAAGTTCCCGCCGTGTTGTTTACATTGGTCAGAAACACCGTGTTCGTGTAGCGTTCGCCGCTCCACAGATTGCCTTCGCTGATATTCAGCACGGAAATCATCGTGGCAGGGAACGTGCAGGACGCGCGCACCGATACCAATGAGTCGGGGTTATTGAGCACGAGCCGCAGCGTGCGCACGGCGCCGCGCTGTAATAACAGGTATCCGTCACCGTCCAGCGCATCTATGAACGCAAGCTCGGGGATGACGTTTGTGCTGTCTGTTCCGTCCGTGCTGTCCGAACCGAGTTCCGTCAGCCAGTCGCGGCGCACGATTTTGACAACCTTGTCACGGTCGGCGTCCGCCGCCAGAATCACCAGCCCGCTGTCTTCGGCCATGACACCCAAGCCCATCGGATTTGCGAAGCGGTTTAAGCTATTCCCCGCCGAGCCGGCCTGCGACACAAATGCAGGCGCGGTATTGCCGCCGGAACCGGTGGCTTCACTGTCGCGATAGATGACGACACGGTCATTGCCGTTGTCGCTGACGACCAGATAAACCTGACCGCTCATCTTGACCGTTTCGATGTCTTGCGGCGCGTTCAGGAAATCCGAGCCGCTGCTTGCCGTGGACCATGCCACCTTGGGGCTTGTCCACGAATTCGGGTTGACGTTCGAATTCGGATTATACGAGAATTTCTGCAGACGATTGTTGCCGGTATCACAGACGTAGACGTCATACAGGCCGAGGTTGTCATTGTAGGCTGCGGCAATTCCGCGCGGGTAAGCCAATTGACCGCTCGCGCTGCCCAGTCGGCCGAATTCAGCTTCGTCCACGGACTCTTCATAGCGAACGCGAATGAACACGCCCGCAGAGGGAATCATACCGTGCGCGCCGTCACCGAAGCGCAGCTCGCGTGTGTAGCGGTCGACTTCGCAGTAACGATCCGCAGGTCCCGCAATCAGCAGGTCTTCGACAATCGTCCACGGAGTGTTGTCATTGCTTGCCCAGACGGTGAAGCTGTTTTCGCCGCCGACTGTCGCCAGTTTGAAAGTTTGACCCGGTGAACCGTTTGATTGACCCGGCACATCCCATCGCACGTCGCCCGCAAAGCAGTTGTCAATGTTTTCGTAGGCGCGGATGACCTTGATCCGATGATTGTCCGTGTCGGAGATAAACAGTAGATCGTTCTTGACGGCAGGCGAGCCGTCCAGTTCGTAATAGTCTCCCAGATTGAAATTCGTTCCGTCCACGTCATCCGTTGACGATGCGAAGTCCGTTGTATTGGTGATTGTGAACGACAAACCCGGAATTCCGGAGATGTCCGCGACGCCGTGCGTCCAGACGCGCCACTTTTGGATTTCAGCGAGATTTGTCTGATCAGTAATCGTGATGATACCGTCAATGACTTTGAACAGCGCACGCGGCGATCCGCCGCCCAGCGATGTGTAGGCCTTTGCGCACGCCATAAAGGGAGCAGTCTGTCCCGCGATGGACGGGCAGATCAATCGAGGCTCGATCGCAAAGACCGTTGCCGCCGCTCCTTCTTCAAGAATCTCGCGCCCCGGATTTCCGGTCGCGGGAGACCATGTGCCGCTGTTGATGTCGAAAGTCTTGTAGCGCAGGCCTTCGCGATTCACGGTTGAACCGTAAGGATACAGAATGTGCAGCATGTTGTTGGGATCAACCGACACACTAAACGCCAGCGGTGCGACGTCATCTCCTGTCGTCGCGGCAGTGCCTGCTCCGGACGTGAAGTTTCCGTCGAGTGAACCGATCATATTGTAGCGAAGTTGAGCCTGATCCACACCGTAAGTTTCGGTGCCCGTTCCGGCCCAGAAGACATAGAGACTCGAATTGACAAGCGCGATTTGCGGCTGCGGGAAGGATTCACCGCGACCGCCGCCGTCGGAAGCAAAGCCCGCCGCCGTCGTCACGGGATCAGGCGTACCGGCAGTAAATCCGCCGGTCTGATAGCTTCCCCACGCCGCGCCGTTAAACAGCATGTAGCTGATGTCCGCAGGCGGTGTCGCGTCGGACACGTAGGCCATGTAGATGCGGCCGATGTTATCCACCACACAATGCGGCGCGGAAAAACCCGTGCCCGCACCCGAAGCGATGAGCGTCGGTGCGCCCCACGAACCATTATAGACTCGATAGTAGACGTCGTCGTCGCCCGCCCAGATTAAATGCACGTTGCCGGATGGATCGACCAGCAGATTACAGTAACGATTTTCAGTGACCGTCGCGGGCGTAAGGGATGTCGTCAATTCGATACCCGCCGACCAGCTTGAGCCGTCGGAAGAAACCGAGTGATACAAATGGCGTTCGCCGCCGCCGTTTTCGGCTTCATAGACGATGTGCAGGTTGCCGTTGCTCTCTTTGGCGATGCGCGGACGGTCATGCACTCCTGTCAGCGTCGGAGGTGAAATCGTTACCGGCGTAGACCATGTCTGGCCGAAGTCGTCGCTGTAGCTGTATGCCGTGCCGGGCACCGCGTTGTCCGACGTCATGACCATATGCAGCCGGCCGCGCGGCTGATCCCACATCAGATCTACTTCCGTCACGTCTGGAGTCGCGTTGGCGTTCATACCCGTCGTTGTGTCGAAACTGAACGTGATGCGATAGTCGTTGCCGAGGAATGTGTTCTGATTGGTGATGCTCTCGACAAGCGTCGAGTTGGCTACGCCGGACGGCGTGCCTTCCGCGATCATTCCGTCCACGTTTGTGCCGCGATCGACGACTTCCACGTCATACGGACGACCGATGAGTCCGGGATAGGTGTCCACGTGCGTGAATGCACCACCCGGGCCGATGTTGGTGAGATCATAGCTTGCGAGCGAACCGCTCCCGCCCGTCACGCCGTTGACCAAATACAAGTCAACCACCGCACCCAGCCGCACCGACGCGTTAATCGCCAATGATGTCAAATCTGTCATCGCGGGATCGGTAGAGGAAGTCGCCTCATTCAATTGCAGGGGAATGTCGGTCGGCATGGACTGATAAAGCATGTAATCCAAATCTCCCACGCCGGGCGTTCCCGGCGGAGTGGCATAAGCATACTCCACGCGCACGCTGTCTGTCGGCTGCAAGTCCCAACCGAGCGGCAGAGTCGCCACGCCGCCCGTGTTCGGCACACCGGAGTAGACCATCGTATACACGGAGTCCGCCGCACCGTAGCCCGTGAGCGAACCGACACGCTTGAAGAATTTGCCGTTTACCCAGATGCGCTCGCTGCCCGGAACCGTCTCGCCGAGCGAGAATCGGATCGAACGTCCGCCGTAGTTGCCCTGCACCGGCGTGACGCTGTAGAATAGCGCTTCGACATTCCACTTGACCGGAGTGCCGAAGACCTGCACGCGGCGATGGTCGTGATCCACGACAAACGTGCGCATCGCGTCCACCGAACCGAACAGTTCGACGGCGGTCGGCGAGGAAAACGGCGTGCTGTAAAGCGGCAGCGGAGTATTGACCAGATAGTCAAGATAGCCGCTCGAGTCCGCAGTCAGGCCGTGCCGCACATTATAGTATGGCCCGTTCCATTCAATGAATGAACGGTAGGTCGGCGCGCCGATTACCGTTGTGACACTCACAAACAACGTGAGCGTAGAAAGCAACATGATTTGCCAATTTCGCATGGTCATGCTCCCGATCTTCCGGCCGCTGAAGCCGGATATGGTGAAATGTAAAAGTTTGTGTGAATGTGTCACGGGATCACCGTCAGTGTTCCGGCGCGCAGCGAGCACGAACGCATCTGCGCAAACATATCCAGTCCGAACGTCGAATCCGCATCAAACACAGCCCCCGCCGAGCCCGGTGCAAGTCCTCTGAGGTCCAGATACGCCACCACTCCGGCTCCGTCCGCGCGCGTCCCCACGCGCGTGTCGCCGTTATACTGGATCACCCACGTCATCGTGTTCGTCACACGATTGTGGCTGTTTTGAATATTCCTGAAAAAGTTGAAGCCGTCGTTGTTGTCGTAGAACGGCCCCGAACGCACCGCGACCACTTCGATGTTCCCTTCCGGCAATTCGAGCGAGTATTGCAGCGCGGCCAAATCACTCGCGGCTTCGAGATGCACCGGAACGGTCACCGTATCGCCGAGCGGCAATTGCGTCGCCGGCATCCACAGCGTCAGTCGCGCCGCCGTCGCAAACACACTGTCCCGCCCTACTCCGCGCAGTCCATCGGCATCAATCGCCTCAGGCCGCAACGCATAGATTGTGGACGGCACAAGTCCGGAAAGCGACACTTCGTGATCCATCGTCATCTCACTCTGCGTCACTGAATCGCTCGCAATACCGACACCGTAATACAATATCGTGCGGGCCGGTTCGTCCGTCTCCCACGTGATGCGCGCGGCGAACTCCGTGATATCCTGAATTCGCAGATTCGAGAGAATCGGTTCCGGCGTGGCCTTGTCGGGTGTTTCAAATTCTCCGCCGCAGTCGAGCCGGTTGCCATCCTGGTCGATGACCGTCAGCCGATAGATGTACAGCGTGTTGAACGTGTAGCCCGTCAAACCGACACTGTGCGTATCCGCCGGCACACCGATATTGATGAGCTGCGTGAAGACCGTCTGTCCGAAGCGGAACTCGCCAGTCGTCGGACGGTTCGCGGCCCACTCGACGCGCATGCGTCCGTCGCTTTCCACCACGCGGCAGTAATACAGGCTGAACGGTTCCGGTCCGACCGGAGTCGTCGGTCCCGAAGAACCGCCGCTGCCGCACGCCGCAAACAGCATCGCAAACAATAGGAGCAGGAAGAGTCGTCGTGTCATCAAGGTGTATTTTCCGTAAACATGATTTCAACTGAATCGCGCAGCCCGTCCGCGTAGGCAACTAACCAGCCCAATCCCGCCACGGAGTCCGCACGCAGCGTATCCAGCGCCACGCCGCCGGTCGTATAAATCGTTCCCGCACTCAAACGGCCCATCGTATTGAGCAGGATAACTCGCGTCGAATCGGCGACCGGAATACCTTCATTGCGGTACTCGACAAAAACTGTCATCCGCGATACGCCGTCCGCCGGAATCGCGCTCGGCAGCGCGCTGACCGATAACACGCGGGAGCCTTGAGTGTTGATCGTCTCGTCGTTCGAATCCGTCGGTGACGTGCACGAGATCGTCCACAGCGCCAGCGTCAGCAGCAGCAGGAGTCTCATTCACCCTCCTCGCGCGGCGGCAGTGACAGCGCCACTTCCCGTCCTGCGTTTTGATAAGCCTTCAGCGTGATTTCGCGCGCGCGTTCCACGCTCAGCTTTTCTTTCTCAATCGTCGATACCAGCGGACTGCGCAGCCCGTCGTTCATCATAGCGGTTGCCATCACGATGCGTTCGGGATACGCCGTCTGTTCGTAGAGGTCAATCAGCTGCACCCGCAGCTTGCACGCCGCTTCCCATTGCGGTTGCGAAACGATTAGCGGAATCGAAATTCCCTGTGCACGCGAGACGCTTTCGTCATCCACGTGCGTAATTAGCAGCCAGCGCACGTTCGGATAGGCCGCGCCGATCGCCGCCATCGTATTCCAGAAACTCGTGCGGTTCATTTCGTCGAACAACAGCCCGGGCCGGTCGAGCGACGCCAGCGGCTGCACAATGTCAAAAGAAGTCGTCAGCGATTCACGTAGCTGACTCCACAGAGCGTCGTTGTCAGAGAGCGCGAGCTTCGACAGCGGCGGAGGAACCAACACCGCACCCTGACGAACTTCCGGCAGTCGCGGATACGGCTTCGGTGGAAACACCGACAGCGGCAGACGATTGGTGAAACTCAAGGCTAACGCGCCGCCCACCATCGGGTCGTCTTCAAGCTCCGCATACATGCCCGGATGCAGTCCGAATCCCCACGGCAGTTGAATATCCACTCCGCCGCGCAGCACTTCCGTATCAGGAAATCTGCCCGTGCGCGTGATGGATTGCGCGAAGGCCAGACTTGCTCCGATGCGTTCGCCGAACGGGGTCAGTGCGAGCGTCATCCCCCAGCGCATCGCCTGTTCGCGGTTATCGGATGTGCCGAAATAACCTGCGAATGCGCCCAACTCGGCGGCTCGGCTCGGCGTCCACGCGGTGCCCACCGAAAGCTGTCCACTCGTCTGTTCGAGCGAAAAGGCCGGCAGTGAAATCACCTGATTCGTCGTCGAATCGTAGAAACTCTGCTCGTCGCGGAAGCCCGTCGGCAAGATAAGATTGCCGTTGAAGCCGAACGCGAGCTTATCCTTATAAGAAAGCGGCCAGACGGCCAATCCCAGCCTGGCGTCTTCGGCTCCGTTCTGGAAAGCTCCGCGGCCTGCGAGGTCGCGGTTCGAGGTCGCGGCCGAGAGGGCCAGACCGCGCGCGACTCCCAGCTCGAAGGAGGCTCCGAACCGGTTGTCTTCCCAAATCTCGTTGGACAGGGACGCGCCGAATCCGGCCAGTTTGAACCAGCCGGCAGGGACAGGTTTTGCCCCCGAGCCGGGGTCGGAGACCGCCCCGGACGGCCAGGTTTGCGCCTGAACCATCCCGGCCAAGAGAAGAATAATTAAAGTTTTAGCTTTCATATGACTCGGTATAACAGATGCCACAGCACCTTCATCCGGACTGGAACTACGCAACCCATGTGCCACCCCGCTTGGTCGCCCACTTACCTGCCTCCCCTTGTCATCCTGAACGAAGTGAAGGACCTTGTCCAGCCGCCCGCATCGGCCTTGCCCATCCCACAAAACACAAGCGGCCCCGCTTGGAGCCGCTTGAAGATTCAATGATAATCAGCAATTCTACTGCAAAACTTGATCGAGCACTCCGTGCTCAAGCATATCAAGAGAAAAGAGATAGTCAATGGCGTCAAAGGTCTCCCTTAAGGGTCGCTCAGATGCTGCAAGCCCTTGACCGTCTGTAATCCAGATAAACTTATGACGACCACTCAGAAACTTAAACAATGTATTGTACTCTCCTGCTGTTGCTTTCTGCTTTGTTCCTTCAGAACCATAGAAGTTCGTTTCAATGATAAACAGATTTGACTTCGTATTGATGACAAAGTCATACTTTCGTGACGACTTATCGTATGGCACAGCGATTCCCCATGCCCGCTGTATTTTTGACGCATTCGCCTGTGCAAGATATGGAAAGTTACGCCGTTGGCATGCGTCAGCAATGAAGACTTCAACAATGTCCTCCATTACAAAACCGATGCGATTCTTCCGTGCGTTACTGTTCAAACCTGCTTCGACGCCAAACATGTAATCAACAAGATTCTTGACGCGTTGTGAGGCTATTATGTCCCGAAGGCCTGTTCCCTTAACAAAGTTCAGATAACTTTCAATATCTGAATCGTTGGGTCTTGACTTCGAAAAATCTACCTCCTCATACTCAAGTCTCTTTTGTTTGTAGTTCACAAGAATGTTGAACTTCATCGAGCCCTTTCCATCTCGAACTACCAACGCGGGTAAAGCTCGAGCCAAACCTGGGTTCGATTGGAGTAGTCTTCTAAACTCATTGTCGAAATCTTTCTTACCTATCAAGTAATTGAGACTATTTAGTGCAATCTCAAGATCTTGAGAATTCGTCTTGACCTTTTCCCAGTCAACAAAATACGACCAAAGCATTATACTAGGCTTAAGATGGGACAAGAAGTATTCGAACACTTGGTCTTCGTTTTTGCAATTCAATGCGTTCTTGTAGAATGGTATGAACTTCATCGCTGTTTCTATAGGCTTAGCTGACCGCTTTTTTCGTAAACCAGCTTCTTCACCCTCTTCACCGAAACATCCAAATACTTTTTCTCCAGATCAATCCCGATGAACTTCCGCCCGTTCGCCACCGCCGCCAACCCCGTCGAAGAGCTCCCGGCAAAGGGATCCAGAATCAACGCCCCCGGCACTGTTGAAGCGAGCACGATTCTCCTGAGCAATTCAACCGGTTTCTGTGTCGGATGTTTGCCGAACGTCTTCTCTTCCGGCGGCGGCGTGTTGATTGCCCAGATCGAGCGCATCTGCTTGTCCGGCTTCTTGATAAAGTCTCCCGGCCACGTGCCGTGCCGCATCTCCTTGTAGTTGAAAACGTGTTTTGCTTTCGCGGACTTTCTCGCCCACAGAATCGTCTCGTGGCTCGCCGTGAAATACCGGCAGGAGAGATTCGGCGATGCGTTCGGTTTGTACCAGGCGATATCGTTCAGGATCTTGAAGCCCTGCAGTTGCAGCGCGTAGCCGCAGGCGTAGATGGAGTGATAGGTTCCGCTGATCCACAGTGTGCCTTCGGGCTTCAGTACTCTGCGGCACGCCGCTATCCACTCCATGTGAAACCTGAAGTCCTCTTCCAGTCCGCGGCTCTTGTCCCACTTTCCTTTGTTCACACTCGCGCGTTTACCCGCATGCACCGTGAACCCGTCGTTGGAAAGCATGTACGGCGGATCGGCGAACACCATATCGAAATGATCTTCGGGAAACTGTGTTAGAATTTCGCGGCAATCCCCGTGCAGTAAACAGAAGCCGTTCTCGTTGAAGTATGGATCAATCCCCTTCGGCAACTCGACCCGCACAGTAGCCATAACAACAGCGTGCGGCTTGTGACCGTTCTTTGACGGAGCCTTCGCCTTCTTTTCTTTTCCCGCTTTTCTGCGGAGGATGGTATCAGCCAATTCGATATTGCTCAAGGGTAAGCGCGATCTAACTTATTGATTTTTGATCACATTGATCGTAGTGATAATTGAGCAAATGATCAAGGTTCCCCCCCCGCACGCCTCCTTTTCTCCTCCCCTTTCCCCACCTCCGACCCCTAAACCCCTGTTTTTCGACCTGCCTTCGGGTCCTAACCCCAACCCTCATCATCATTTAGAACATTTGTTCAAAAAACACTTGACAAACCCCATTTTCAGTATTATATTAGACTCGTTCACTTCAGATAACTAAACCATTGTTTTATGTAACACGCAATCCCAACCCAAACAAAAACAGGGGCCACCCCTCGCGGGACAGCCCCTGCCAGCCAAACTATCCTTAAATAGCCGCTACTTCAGAACCACTGCTCCCGGCTCATCCGTAATTCCCACCTGCGTAATCCTGAACTGGAACGGACCGCTTCCGTCCCAAATCGCCACCGCGATGAACAGCTCACCCGAACCGTTGAAACTGCACACGAAATCCTCGCTCGGCCCCGTCGCTTCGCTCATACAGCCAAGCTGACTGGCACACGGCGAGAAGGTATACACGTCGTAGTCGTTCCCGCCCGACGTCGCCATCTCAAAGCGATACTGCCCGGTGGAGATATTCACCCGCAGCCAATTCGCATCGCCCCGCGACCCCGTCAAATTGCATTCCACAACCTGACCGAGCGAAATCGGAGTGGCCGACGCGCAGTTTGTCGCGCAATTCGTGCCGCCGCCGCCGCAACCCTGAGCGCACGTCGCGCCCTGCGTCCACGTGCCGCCTAATTGATTGCACTGCGCCTGCGTCACGTCCTGACACGACTGATTATTATTGTAGCAGCAGCGGCCCGTCGGTGATTGCTGACCCAAACTGCGCACGAAGGTCGAAATAAACGAGTGCCAGTTCGTCGCCCGCCATTGCAGACTCGAGTAACTCACCGAATCCGGAACAAACTGATCCACCTGCCACGGAATATACACGTTCACACCGCCGCGCGGCACCGGCTGTGTCGGAGAATGAAAGTACGTGTCCGTAAACGGTATTGCCGAGTTCAGCGCGTTGCGCACGTTCACCGCATTCGAGTTAATCAGGTTGATCGTCGCCAGCGTCGGCTGCGCCTGAATCTGATTCGTGAATTCGCGAACGTCCACATACTTCGGATTGTCAAGATTCGTCGCGTGCGTGCTGTTCCACGCATTCAGCACTTCGTTCCAATGCTGTCCGCCCTCCTGCACCAATATATTGCCGAAATTGCCCAGCGCCGCGCCGAGATTCTGCATCTCCGACATCTTCATCATCGCGTAATGCGTCGTCTTCTGCTTGAATTGCGCGCGCTCGATCACCGACTGCACAATCTTCCGCGAATACTGATCGTTCGAAGCGCTCTGATTGTCCTTCAACCAGCCGAGCCAAAGGTCCGCGCCGAGAATGTTCTCCATCGGCATCACGAACTGACAAGCGGTCATGTATTCACACACGCTGCGCAGTTCATAGGCTACCTCGACCATCCCCATCAGACACGCGTGCCACGTCAGAATGTCCACCCGGCCCAAGTCCGACGACGCGATCGCTTCCCGCGTCTCCGGCAGCGTCAACAGTCCGCCCGCTCCGGCCAAATCGTCCGAGCAGCTTCCCGGCCAGCCCGCGCCGTGATCGTCAATAATCAGATGATAACGCTCCGCCGGAAAATTCGCCTTGCAGTAGTTGATGAAATTTCTGAGCGTCTGCGGATCCGACATGTCCCGCGTTCCCAGATTCTCAAGCTCCGGGGAACTAATCTGATTCGGATTCTCGCTCGGATGATACTCCACCTTGTAGTAGCGCGCATTTCCGCCGCCGCCATAACGCGAGACCATCGCAATCATGTTTAATCCCTGCTGACTCCCGACCTTCTGCATGTCCTGCACGTCCTGAACTATATACGACGTGCCGTTGTTCGCCAGGTCGAGGTCGTTATTCCCCGCTCCATAGAGCATAATCGTCCACTTAGCCTGACCCCCGCCGTTGTCGTCGCCGCCGTCGTCACTGCTGCAGCTGACAATCAGGGCCAACGCAATCAGCACGGTCAGTGCCGGAACCGTCCACCAAACCGTTTTACTGAACTTCATGTTTACCTGCCTTTGGTAAGTCTATTGTACTCCTGCACACTCGTCAAATGTAGCAAACGGCTAACAAATTATCAACGGCTCGACACAAACTATATCATTCCACCCAATCCGCAATAAAAATGTTCGTTTCCCCCCTCATCTGGCTCGCCCCGCGATTGCTCGCCCAGACCAGCTTCTTCCCGTCATAACTCCACATCGGAAACCCGTCGAACGTCGGCCCATAGGTCAACCGCTCGAGGTCCGAGCCGTCCGGCCGCACACGAAACAAATCAAAGTTCGGCATCCGCTTGTCACCCATGCTGTCCGCCCACGTCGTCGTGAAAATAATCCACTCGCCGCTCGGATGCACGTAGGGACAGAAACTCGCGCTGTTCAGATTGGTAATCTGCCGCTGATTCCCGCCGTTCGTGTCCATCATCCAGATCTCCAGCCGCACGGGCGACACCGCCTGCTTTTCCCACAGATGATTCCACTTCGCAAATTCCTCGGGTGTCTTCGGATGAAACGCGCGATAGATAATGTGCTTGCCGTCCGGAGAAAAGAACGGCCCGCCGTCGTAGCCCACCGTATAGGTCAGCCGCCGCACGTTCGAGCCGTCAATGTTCATCTTATAAAGTTCGAGATCGCCGTCACGGCCCGACGTAAACACAATCTCCTTGCCGTCCGGCGACACCGCGGCCTCCGCGTCGTAGCCCTTTTCGTTCGTGAGCTTCTTCAAGCCGCTGCCGTCCAATTTGCAGGAATACACGTCGAACTCGAACAATCCCCACACATACCCCAGACTGCGGTCGGGTTTCATCGGACACTCCGCGCCGTGTTCGTGCGTCGAGCAGAACACCAGCTCGTCTCGACCCGGCACGAAAAATGAACACGTCGTCGCACCCGTGCCCGTGCTCACCAGTTTGCTTTCCATCGTCTCCAGATTCATCGTGAAAATCTGATCGCACTCAAAACTGTCGCGCGTTGACTGATACACCAGCCACTTCCCGTCCGCCGAAAAATAGGCTTCGGCATTCTCACCACCGAACGTCAATTGCTTCACATTCTGTAAATGAGTCTCTCCCTCAAACCACACCGGACCGTTCGCCTGCGCGAACGACAGCGACGCGCACAACAGCAGACAGATAATACTCTCTTTCATATCCCGTTTTCCATTTCTTAATTCAGCATTCGCTTCGCAAGCCAGGGCAGAAAAATAATCCCGGCAACCATCAGCGGCCACAGCTCACCCTTCCACAGGTGATACATGGCGAACAACTCCTCCCAACTCATGCCGCGCGCGCGGCCAAACCCGAACTCGAACACAATCGTCATCACACACCACAGCACTCCCGCTTTCCACAAGTCGGCGTCCACATACGGCGCGCGCTGTAGTTTCAAGAACAGCATCGTCACCAGCAGCATCAGCGCGTATCCCGTAAACACCGAAAGCTGGTGCGCACCCTTGCCGAGATACTCTTCCAGCCACGGCTTGAGCAGCATCTCGCGCAGTGCCGCGTTGGCAATCGCCATCGCCAGCAGCACAAACCAGAATAGAACACTATAGACGTAAAACATCAGCCTGCTCCATCGCCGCACACGGGCCCGAATCTTAGTGCTTTTGCGGCGGAGCCTTCAGCACAACCTGCGTCAATTCGCGCTTGTCGTCGCGCACGTATTCCACTTCCACCGTGTCGCCCGGCGCGTACGTGCGCAGTGCGAACACAAAATCGTAGATGTTATTGAGCGTCACCTTGCCCATGCGTATGAGCAAATCACCGCCCTTGATGCCCGCTTCCGCCGCGGGGCCGCCTTCGCGCGCACCGGAGAGCAGCACGCCGAGCAGCGTGTCCGGCTGCGAGTAATCCGGTATCGAACCAAACCACACGCGGAAGCTTCCGCCACCCTGATCCGGCGGCTCACTCGTCTTGACATAAGTCAGCGGTGACTTTTCGGCGTCAATTTCGCGCAACACATTGTAGGCAAGTTCCGTGATTTTCGCCGCGCCGTCGTAGTTTATCAGGTGCGCGTCGTCTGTGGACTTGTGATAATCCGCATGCGCGCCGCTGAAGAAGAACAGCACCGGCTTGCCCGCCAGATAGAAATTCATATGGTCCGATGGGCCGTATCCGTCGCCCTTGCAGCTAATCGTCAGACCAGTGCCTTCCTTCGCGCGCTCCACAATGCCGCTGAACTCTTCGGCGGATTTGCAGGCCAATACGGTAAATTCGTCTTTTTCATTCAATCTTCCCACCATGTCGAGATTGAGCATCATCCGCACGCGTTCGAGGTCCATCGGAAAGTGCTTCACCAGATGTCCCGAACCGCCCAAGCCTGTCTCCTCGGCGGTAAACGCAACTGCCAGAACGGTTGAATTGACCGACGTCGCCTTCAACATGCGCATCGTTTCCAGCATGCCCGCCACGCCGCTCGCATTGTCGTCCGCGCCGTTGTGAATCACGTTGGTCTTCTCATCGAGGCTTCCGCTTTGTCCGTAACCGAGATGGTCGTAGTGCGCACCGATAACGAGCACGTCATTCCCTCCGCGCAGCACGGCTCCAACGTTCTTCACGGCCACTGCTTCGCGCGACAGGTCCGTGACCATCGTCACACTGTCCTTGGTGATTTCCAGACTGCGCGGCTGAGTGTTGGAGTCAATTGAACGCTGTAGCTTGGCCAGTTCGAATTCGGGGAACAGTTCGCTCACGGCTTTGCGCGTGATGCGAAGCACGGGGATACCGCAGTCGATGTAGGCTTCGTTCGAAGCCGGCGCGACCAACTCTTCCTCTTCAGTTGTATCGGCGTAGAGCGGCCCTTCGACCAGCAGCATCGCCAGCGCACCGTGCTGTTTCGCGTTGCTGGCTTTTGTGCGCAGCGTCGCGTGCAGCGTGGAATTCACTCCCTCAAATTTGGAAGTCGAATCGAACTCGCCCGGCTCCTTGCGCAGACACAGCACGATGGCCCCCTTGACGTCGAAATTCTCGTAGTCGTCGTATTCGTATTCCGGCGCGGTAATCCCGTAGCCCGCGAAGAGCACGGGTGCGGTAACTTCTCCCGCCGCCGAGAATCCGAGCGGCATGACTCCGCTTTTCGTGTCAATTGTTTTGTCTTTGTAGGTCAGGCGGTTGTGTTCGCCGAGCGCGAATCCCCAGCCCATTTCGAACTCCTGAAAGTAGGAGCCGTCAAAGGCGGGTTCCAGACCGATGGCTTTGAACTGTTGGGCGATATATTCGGCGGCGTCATCAAGCCCTTTGGTTCCGATACCGCGGCCTTCGCGTGCGTCGTCGGCCAAATACTCGATATGCGTGCGTAGGCGGTCCGCAAGTTCATTGGCAAACACGCTGGTTGCGAGTGCCGCAAGCAAGAGAAGCAAAGTCAGTCGTTTCATGGTAGTTCCGTGCGGGAGTGGAAAGTGTGAACGGGAAAGTGTATCTTAGCGGAAATTAGGGACAGTTGCAAGATGGATAGACGAGTTAAATCAGTTCTGCAAAGTGCCGCCGATTGGGCAGCGGGCGGCGAGGCGCCGTCGCGCGAAATGCTCTCGGAAGTGCTTGCTCTCGAACCGCCGCACATCGAAAAGCCTTCTGAAGCGCGCGACTATCTCTGGAGTATGCTGTCATATCCCGAGCGGGGCCGAGCACTGGCCGTCCTGCACGCGGTCAAACTGCTTGAAGAGCTGTTCCCGTCTTGGACGACCGACATTCCAGAGCAGGATGCGCGGCTGCGCACCGTCGAGGAAGTGCATCTTGAACGCTGGGCCTGCGGACTTTCCGAAACCGCATTCAACAGGATTTGCAGTTTTCACGACGAAGCCGTGCGCGGCGGCTTGAACGGTTGGGCGCTGACCGGCTTGGCCGCGCTGCTCGTGCGCGTCAGCGACCAATTGCCCGCCTATCTGAGCGGCTTGCGGCTGGACCTGACATCGCTCGGCGCAACGGATGAAGAAATCGAGCGCATCAGCGCCATTGTCAGTGAGTTTCCGCTCGTCTTTGAGGCGTTGGCCCGTGCCGAGCACAAGTCGTTTCGCGTCTTGCCCGCGACCGTAGTCATCGCTCTCTCGGCGATGTTTGCGGACGGCAGATTTGACGATGAACATATCACCGCGTCAATTCACGCGGCGGACAAGTGGGTGACCCACTCATGAAACTGCGCGTGGACATCTGGCTGCATCGCGCGCGTCTGTATAAATCGCGCACGCAGGCGACCGAAGCCTGCAAAGACGGGAAGATCATGATTGGCGAAACGTTCGCCGACCCGCACGATACCGTAGCCGAAGGCTCCGTTCTCAAGATTCGCATGAAGGGACTCTATCGCACCTTCCGGATTCTCGAAGCGGCGGACATCAATCTCTCGAAGAAAGACGCGCCGCGCATGTATGAGGAAATCACCGACGACGCGACCGCTGAGAAGTTCCGGCAGATTCTCGAAGCGGACAAAGTCTGGCGCGAATCCGGCAAAAAAGAGCAGGGCCGCAGACCGACAAAGAAAGACCGCCGCGACATCGAGAAGCTGCGCGGGCGATAAGTTCCGCTTAGTCCAGCAGCAGTTTCAACGCGGCTCCCATAATTTCGCGCGGAGAAATCATCGGCAGGTGTCCGAGCCGCACGCATTCCAATTCGTCACACTTCGGGCGAAGTTTGCACGGCGCAGCGAGCACGATGTTCCTGCGGTCGAGCGGATCGTTCCAATTCGCAGGATTGCCCGGCCCGAACAGAGTGACGGTGGGAATCCCGCAGGCCGTCGCAACATGTTTCGTGCCGGAATCCGGCCCGACATACAGCGCGCAATGCCGATAGAGCGCGGCGAGGTCCGGCACGTGTGCGTTGTCGAGGTGCGGCACTTTGTGCGCGAGTTTGTTCAGAATGCGCTGCGCGTATTCCTGTTCACCCGGTCCGCTCGTCAACACCACCTGCAGATGCGACGCGAGCATCAGTTCGATGACTTGCGCGGTCAGATCCGCCGGATAGCGTTTCGCGGGATTTGAACTTCCCGCAGCCACCGCCACCACGACTCCCGTCAACTTGTCTACAATCTGTTCGGCGCGTTTGCGCGCGTCTTCGTTGTGCGTGTCGCTGTAAATTTCCAGCGTGCGGGACGAAGCCGGAACGCCGAGCAGTTTCAGAATTTCCAGCCGGAAATCCACCGCATAAAGATTATCTTCCTGCGGTTCCTCGATCACACCGTGCGTATATGCCCACGCGCGGCCTCTTCTCGCCAACCCCACCCTCACCTTCGCTCCGGTCGCAAACACGATCTGTGCGCTGCGCGGATTGCTGAAAAAGTCTATCACAAGGTCGTAGCGTTCGCGGCGAAGTTTGTGCACCGTGCTCGCAATCTTTCCTAACCCCTTATACGGCACCACCCACAGCTTCCGCAGTCGCGGATGATCGCGTAAGGTTTCTTCAGCCGGATACTCCGCCAGAAAGTCAATCCACGCGCCGGGATAATGTTCGGCCAGCGCACGAATGGCAGGCGTGCAGAGCAGCGCGTCGCCGATACGGCGCAGCTGCACAATCAAGATGCGATTCGGAGCGAGAGTCGGTGCGGGCTTGGTCAGCTTCACGAGCGGCGCGCAAGTTCGAGTTTCAAAAGTGGGTCCCGGTTTCCGGGTTCAAACGCCAAAATGGTCAACAATTCCCGAGTCGCTTCGCACCACAGATAGTGATGTGCGTCAGCCTCAGTCTTCAGTTTGGAACCGCCGCCGCCGGAGATGATGTAATGAACTCCGCCGTATTCGGCATGCAGCAGCGAATGAATGTGACCGGAAAACACGGCCGTCACGCGATGCACCGCGAACAGTTCCATCAGCCGTTCCGCATGCGGCCGCCACTCCATACCGTAGTATTGGTCACCGCGCGGGTCGAGCACCGGTTTGTGGCAGAACACAAGCGTGTGTGCTGCGGAAGAGGGCTGTGCGAAAGTCTTTTCAATCCATGTCCACTGCTCGTCGGCCAGACTTCCCCACGCGTTGTTGAGGAGAATCAGTCGCACAGGGCCGAGCGTCACGTCGGCGTGGTCTGCCCCGAACAGCGCGTGAAAGAACTGCGGCTGCACAACACCGCGTTCAACGATGTCGTGATTGCCCGGCGTCGCCAGCAGCGGAAACTTCGCCCGTCTGAGCAGCACACGCAGACGGCGAAAGGCAAGATGCGTCGCGCGTGCGGCCAAGTCGCCCGTTGACACGACGGCATCTGGATTTCGTTGGTTAATCTCTTCAACGATGGTGCGAAACGCGTAATAGCCGCTCTCGCGTGAAGAGAACGGAAACTCCGAACCGGCCACGTCCCCGAAAATCGCCAGACGCAGCGCATCGGTGTTCGCCGGCGTCACATCCACGGCTTCAGCTTCCCACTCTCTGCCTTGCGCCTTATCAAATCTGCGAAAGCGCGCGGAGTCAAAGCGGAACTTTTCTCCCGCCTGACGCAATCGCTGCGGAATGCGCCGGCCGTACAGTCTGCGGATGACCGCTTGGAAGAGGCCTGCAGTGACGGCAATCCAAACTGCAAGATCGAATTCCTTTGGCAGGTCGTCGAACGACTCGACATTTGCGTAGCGCCACCAGAGCGCGGCGATGATCCACGCCGCAACTACGCTGACACCGAAGAGCACCCGCCGGGCGTCGCGCACGATAGATACCACGAGCAACACCGCGGCAATCATCGCAAGCAAAGCGTGATTGCGCAACAGAATCAGCTCAGGCCATCTGACGATGCGGGCGTAGAGCAGCACCAGCAGTCCCGCCGCAGTAAAGAGCGCAATCCAGCGCAACGCCTTCAACTTGTTTTCGGAGTGCGCCTCGAACCAGCGCGCGACCAACGCCGTGACACACAGCACACAGAGCGGCGCGGCGGCTCCCAGTATCACGGGCCACGTGCTGTTAAGCAGGAGTGTAAGTGCGAACAGCAGCGCGACGGCGAACAGCACGAAACGCGGCCAGCGTTCCTCCGTCAATCGTTTTGGCCAGAGCAATAAGAGCAGCAGCCACGGCAGCCACGGCAATGGAAGCAACAGCGTCTCTAAGGTCGACGTTGCAATTTTCGGCAGCGACCCTGCAAACTCCGGCAGCGGCAGAATGCCCGCACTCTTGAATATGAGTCCGCCGGCGGGCAGCAGCAGCGCAGCGAACAGCGCGATGACGGGAGCTTTCGCGCGCTCAAAAAGTATTATCAACGTAACGAGCGGCAGCAGCGCGGGCGGCCAAGCGCCGAATACGGCAAGCGATATTCCGCCAAGTGCGGAGATGAAGAACAGATGCTCGCGATAGCTTTCGAACGTGGCCCGCGCGGAAAACCACAGCGCAGCCGCGGTGACGAACATCAGACAAGTGGATGTGAGCAGCGGAGGTTCGCTAAGCACGATGGCCGCCGGAGTGAAGCTCGCGAAGATGGCCGCCGCGTAAACTCCCTTGCCTTTGCCAAGCAGACGTTCCGCCGCGTCATACGTCATGCCTGCCGCAAGAATGGCAAAGATGCCGCCCGCGAGGATGACGGGTGCGTCATACATGCCCGACTTCGCGGTCACCAGCAGAAACGGCGTCCAACCACAGCAGAGCAGCACTGCAAACAGCAGCGAACCGAGCACCTGTTCACGCTCCGCTTTCATGCGCGTCGGGCAACCTCAGTTAAGACCTGTTCATATTGCAACATCGACGTTGCAAATCCAAACTCCGACAGCGCGCGACGCTTGTATGAATCGCGCTTTGCACGCAATTCGTCCGGATGTGCCGTCAGGTGTTTCAGTTTTTCAATGAACAGCTTGTCGTTTCCGCGCGGGACCAAACTATCGGACAACTCTCCATCCAGCAAACTCCGCATCGCTCCCACCTCAAAACCCAGCACGGGAACTCCTGCCGCCATTGCTTCCAGCACCGCGTTCGGCGTGCCTTCTTCATCAGACGTCAACAGAAACAAGTCGGCGTCTCCAACCAGTGCGGCGAATTCCGGACTGAATCCCATGAAGCGAACACATTCGTGCAGACCTTGCTCCCGTGCCTGCTGTGTCAGTTCATTTTCGAGCGGACCTTTACCGAATATCGCCAGCGTCACCTTGCGCATCTCCTTCAGTTCACGGACAAACGTCAGAAGCTTGTCGAAACGCTTCTGCGATTCGAGCCGTCCCGCCGCGACAAGCAGCAGCTCATCGTGAGCAAGATTCAATCTCCGTCGCAGTTCTCCCGCGTGCTGTTCCGTTTCGGTAACGCCGTTGGGAATCACGCTGACACCGCGTGGCGAGATTCCCAACTCGGCGTAGTGAGTGCGAATACTCTCAGCATTGACAATGACGTGCCGCACAATACGTTCGGCCAGAAACCGGTGATGCCGCTTGTGCGACCACACGGTGAAGCCGTGCCGCGCAACGACAGGAACACTCAGGAGTGCTCCGGCGAGTCCGAACTGCCAGCTCTCTTTATTAAAGTTGGTCAACACAATATCAGGACGCGCACGCCGCAGCACGCCGACGGCATGCGCGAGGGCGAACGGATCGAAGTCGCCGCCGAACGTGCAGCTTTCACAGTGCACGCCGCGCTCCGTCGCACGCAGGAGTAACTTGGAGTGCGGCCGGCAAATCAGCGTGACGTCGTGTCCGCGTGCAGCGAACCACAGCGAGCCTTCCACAAACCACTTTTCGCCGCCCCCCCACAACTCCGGCGCGGCGGAATTGACCAACAGGAGATTCACTCGCCGCTGCTTTCGCGTTCGTAGAGTTGCGTGAGCGTGCGATAGAGGTCGCTGGTCGCAAGCAGGGCGTCGTGTTTACCTTCAGCCTCAATCCGGCCTTCGTCGAGCACAATCACGCGGTCGGCGAAGCGAATCGAACTCAGGCGGTGCGCGATGATGATGACGGTGCGTGCCTGGAACAGCTCTTCGAGCGCTTGCTGAATCAGTCGTTCGGATTCATTGTCGAGCGCGGAGGTGGCTTCGTCGAAAATCAACAGCGGCGCGTCCTTCAGCAAGGCGCGGGCAATCGCGATGCGTTGTTTTTGTCCGCCGGAGAGTTGCGCTCCGCGTTCGCCGACGATGGTGTTGAGTCCCTGCGGCAGACGGTTGACAAATTCCGTGCATTGCGCGCGGCGCATAACCTCCTGCAGCCGTGCGTCCGGCACATCGTTCATTCCGTAGGTCAGATTGTAGCGCACGCTCTCATTGAAGAGAAAGACATCCTGACTGACGAGACTGATGTTGCGGCGCAGCGTGGACAGTGAGGCGTTCTGAATATCCTGACCGTCCCAAAGCACGCGGCCGCGTTCGGGCGAGTAAAAGCGCGGCAGCAGATTGGCCATCGTGGTTTTGCCGCTGCCGGACCTGCCGACCAGCGCGATGCGTTCACCGCGGCGAATGTCCAGATGGACGTCGTGCAGCACCCAGCGTTCGGAAGTCGGATAGCGGAACCAAACATGGTCGAACGTCACGCCGCGCGACAAGCCGTCAATCTGCAGACCGCTCGTAACATCGCGTTCAATCGGTTCGGCGAGCAGCTTCTCGATTCGCGCGCCGGCTGCGGAACCGATTTGCAGATAGTTGTGCAGGCCGCCGACCGCACGGGCCGGAGCGAGCATGGAGAACAGCACGACGATAAAGCGGATAAAATCTTCCGCGTCGAGCAGCGAACCGGAGAGCACCTGTTGTCCGCCAAGCAGAAGCACGGAAGCCAGAATAATGACGCCGATTGTTTCGGAAAGCGGTGACGCCAGCCGTTCGAGCCGCGCCAGCCTAAGAGAATTTTTGAAGAGCCGGAACGAGCGCGCTTCGAAGCGTTCCGTCTCGTGCGGTTCGGTGACCGATGACTTGATCAGCCGCGAGCCGCTGATGGTTTCCTGCAACGCGGCGGTGATTTCGGCCAAGCCTTCCTGAATGCGTCCCGACTTGCGTTTGAGACTTCCGCCGGTTTTGCGGTAAAGCACGCCGAACACGGGCACGATGACCAGCGCGGCGAGCGTCAACTGCCACGAAATACTGAACAACAGAATCAGCAGCGTGACGACGGTAATCGGGTCGCGCACGGCCTGTGTGAACACTCTTTGAAACGTCACCGAGACGGTGTTGACGTCGTTCATCACCGCGCTCATCAGTTCACCTGTAGAGCTTCGGTCATAGAATTCGTAGGGCTGGCGGATAACGTGCGTGTAGACGCGGTCGCGCAGGTCTTTAATCATGCGCTGTTCAACGAACGACACGAAGTGCAGTTGCAGATAGGCAAACAGGTTCTTCAACATGAAGACGATGACCAGCGCGACACAGAGACGCGGCAGCACGACTTGCGGGTCGCCGCTGCCGAGCAGTTCCCACGACCACTGCTTCAAGCCGTCGTAGAGGCCGCGCAAACCGCCGGTGAGCACTTCGGTGTGCTGCGACGCGTCGGCTTTGTCGGGCAGAAAGATGAGATTCAGCACCGGAGCGATCAGCCAGATCGAGAGCGTGTTGAACACGACATAGCAGAGCGTCGCCAGCCCGGTCAGCACGAGGTGCCGCGGGTAGCGCTTGAAAGGATTTATGAAACGTAGGTAGGTGGTCAAGATGAATCTGTCAATTATATCGAATTCGACGCTACTGCTCTAACTTTTCTAACGAGTTCACCCAATCAAGAACATAGTTGTAGCTCTCATCAAACTTTTCAAATCCTGACTCAATCGGCGCATGGTGTGCCCACGCATTTCTAAAGGCACGCACACGACTTATGGCCGCGTTGAGCTCATCGTATTTGTGTTCAGTACTCTTGAAACACGGTAACACTTTAGGCTCACGGTTAGGACTAGCAACTCGATTCCGTATAGCGAATGCTAAGTCACTAAAGTTCGCAAAGTCCGCGAAGCTCTGCGCACAGATCTTCACACCAATGGCGCGCATGTTAGTCTTAAACATTTTTTCCCTCTCTTGAATTTCACCCCAATTCCGCTCCGACCAGAGTTCAGAAGATTCAAGAACCTTTGGATTATCAGAGAAGAGGTCCCGAAGTTTGGCTCTCATAGCTCGCTCGAGGGTTGCGAGTCTCTCGCCAATGTCTACCATTCTCACGTTGTGATCGCTAAAGACTTTAGTCGGGAGTAGACCAGAAAAGCTTCCGATTTCCACAAACTTCTCTTCCATATAATGCTGCGATTCAATCAGGCGCTGAAAGACTGTTAAGCTGAAGTCATGTCCAAGCCCCTTGAGGCCCTCAAGTGTTTTGACGATATGGGGCACAGATAACTCGGGCCAATGATCATAGATTCGCCGTCGCAGTTCCTTACTAACTCCGTGTTCCAACGCGCGCGCTCCAGCCTTCCTTCCCAATTCTCTGTAGCGCGGGTGCATACTCAAAATACTGCGAGGAGTAGTTGAAAGCGACTGCGCCGTGCATGCATTTAGAATCTGGGTCAACGGGTAGAACTTGTCTAGAAAAGCTCCCAACTCATATGAAAGAGCACTACTCTCTTCCTTCTGGTCAGGCAAATATCTCAAGACTGCTTCAATGGGATCTTCGGGTACTTGCAAAACCGCTGTTTCAAAGTCGGCCAGTATTGCATCCTCTTCGCCTTGACTCTTTGCTTCAGATAATTCTTGAACATTTCTAAATATATCTATCAGCGCGCCAAAAGTGTCGACATGTCTAGCAAGCTCTGGCTTTGAGCGTACTGCCACTAATAGACTCTCCAACGACTCACGAATCACGGCGAGATCCGATTTGTATGAAACTTTGGTCTCATTTGATAGGACACTTCTTGCAATACTTTGTACTTGTCCCAAGAGAAAATCTTCAACTGTTATCTCAAGTACGAATCCGTATTCTGCAAGATAACTCAGCGGATCACTGATTAGAGAACTCGAATGTACAGGATAGAGAATATACGCAGCTACGCTTCTTGCTGCAGCACAGAGAATAGTCTCTGTAAAGCGTTCTGGATGTAAAAGGTAGCAAAGGCGCGCAATAAGAACGGCTTCAGCAACATTCAGGGAAGTGGTCAAAAGAGTGTCATCTATTTCAAATTCGTTTATTCGATCAAGAGTTGCTAACCAATCCCAAGTATGATAAGAGTCAAGCTCATCAAAAGGTGCTTCTTCGATCATATGAAAAGAATAGAGAAGCAAATGAACAAATTGGTCGTGAGCATTCCATAGGCCATACATTGATATTTCGCAATCGAGGCTTAGCAGATCTACTGGTGCTTTTTCTTGTTCATCGCCAATCATATCATGCGAGACAAGCGTGTGAAGATTTGGGAAATTATGAAGGAGTTTCCATTCCATGATTAATACTTCGACTACGCGCTGTCGGAATGTGCCAAGGAAATCCCATTCTTCGCGTAATCTATAGATTGGGTAATAAGTTTCCGGCGTTTCTATTTCAAGGAGTTCGCAGACCGCTTCATTAACCTTCGCCTTTGCCACATGCTGTACTTCTTCGTCAGACAACTCTGGCCATTTCTGTTTGATGTCCGGAAGTAATTTCTGTCTTTCCCGCTCAATGAACTCTACGGGATTGCCCTCGAGTTTCTCGAGCTTCTTCAGACTAATTCTTGCCTTGGCAAGAATCCACTCAAACAGATACTTGTCGGCTGTATCGAGTTCCTTCAACACAAATGCACAGAGCCTTGCCCTATCCATGTCCTTATATGAAAGCGCGCTCTTGTCTTGCTTCATGTACCAACGCAGATACTGCCGGACGGATTGTTCGTGTCGCAGATTGAGAGCGGGCGGGATCATGCTTGGGGCTCGATGGCGACATACCTCACAAAGTCCGCCTTTCTGCATGGGGTTCAGGACGGGAGTGCCTTTCTGTTGAATGATCAAGATATCATCCAACGAAATTCTCATGGTTTCCCGTCCGCATGCAGGACATCTTAAGAAAGTGTAGTTATTCTTGTCTATCATGCTATCAGGTGTCAAGTTTGGAGGGTGACGTTTTGAAACTGAAGGAGTCTTGACTCACAGTCTAAATTGGTTCGATCTATGGAGGGATCCTTCACTTCGTTCAGGATGACAGAAGTTCCGTGAAGAACTCTTCCATCTTCTTCGCCATGGTTGTCCAGTTATGTGTGGTTTCGATAGCCGACTTGCCGCCGGCAATGCAGGTGTCGCGCAGGGTTACGTCGCGCGCCATTTCGAGAATCGCTTCGCTCATCTTCTGCGCGTCGCCCGGTGGAACGAGCAGGCCGCGCTTCCGGTCGTGCACAATTTCCGCCGAGCCTTCGATGGCCGTAGCGACAATCGGCACACCGGCGGCCCAGGATTCGAGAATAAAATTTGAAACGCCTTCTCGATAGGACGAGGAAACGGAAAGCTGCGCGCGGGCGAGTTCACGTGAGAGATGCTGTGTGAAGCCGCGCAAGCGTACATATTCGGAGAGGTCGAGCCGCTCAATTTGCGCGTCCAGAATGTCCGCCTGATCACCGCTGCCCCAGATTTCGCAGATCAGGCGCGGTTCCTTTCGGACAGCCAGAGCCATCGCATCAATCAGAACATCAAAGCCCTTGTCGGTTTCCACGCGTCCGGCGGCTAAAACGAGAATCGGTTCGGCCGGTCCGGGGCGTTTGGCAGAAGATTGCGGATGCGCGTCGCTGTCCACTCCGTTATAAATGACGCGAATGCGTTCGCCTTTCACCCACGAATGCTTGACCAGCGACTCTTTGACAGCTTCGGCATTGACGATGATTCCATCCGGCCAGACCCCATAGCGCAGTCGCTCTTTGATGGTGTCGGGCAGCGTGCGGGTGATTCCCATGCGCATGACATATTTGGCGCGCGTGCCAAGCGCGGCAAAGCCGCCCAGCCAGTAGTCGCGGCTGCGGGTTGGCAGAAAAATGTCGATCTTCTCACGCTTGAGAAAGCGGTGAAGGCTCCAGATGGTGCTTAGGTCGGCATCGTTCGTGAATGGTAGTTCGAGCCAACGCACATTCGGGGAGCTTTGGCGGCTTTCCCAGAGTTTAAGAGTGCGGACTGCAACGGTGACCTCATGACCTCGCGAGGCCAGCGTGTCAGCGGCTTTCAGGGTCCATTTCTCGTTACCGCCCCACATCAGCGAGGCATTGGAAAACAAAATTCGCAAGGGAAGATTCGGGGGTCAATGACAATCTATAAATATCGACAAAATAGCAGGGAGAGTCAAAAGCCCGCATGTATCTAATACTACAGATTCTTGACTCATCGCGCTTTTTTTCGCATATTGGGAGTCGTTAGGTTAGAAGCCTCGAAGATTACACAAAGAAAGTTAGATAAATCTAACTTTGAAAACGCAATCCAAACATTATAAATGTCTTACCTGCGAGCTTTCCGGCTCGTCGGACACTCTTTGCCATTTGGACTGCCTACCTGTGGGCAGTCGATGTCAGTTAATTGAGATTGAAGATCCCTCGGACAACCTGCTCCGGCTGATGGAAATGGGGCTGGTGCCGGGGACGAATGTTGTGATTGAGCGGACGGCGCCCTTAAATAGTCCGTATAGCCTCCGTCTGCCGGGCTGCACATTGGCCGTCCGCCGCGAGGACGCCAAGCATCTTGTGGTTTCGCCGCTTCCCGACACTTCCGAATGACCGTAAGTCCACGCCCTGAAGTTCAGACGCCGACGCAAACACGTCGGCTTATTGCTATTGCGGGTAACCCGAACTCGGGGAAGACGACGCTGTTCAACCGGTTGACGGGAGCACGGCAGAAGGTTGGCAACTATCCCGGAGTGACGGTCGAGCGCAAAACGGGCAGCATCACGTTAGCCTCCGGTGAAGTGATAGACCTTGTGGATTTGCCGGGCAGCTACAGTGTTGCGGCGCGCTCGCCGGAGGAGCAGATTTCGCACGACGTATTGTCGGGAGTGAGTCAGGGACTGCGGCGACCGGACGCGGTGGTGGTGGTATTGGATGCGACAAACTTGCGGCGCAATCTGTATTTGGCGACTCAGTTGCGCGACATGGGCATGCCGCTGGTGGTTGCGTTAAATATGATGGATTTGGCGCGCGAGCGCGGGTTTCAAATTGACCCCGCGAAACTTGCGACTGCCATTGGCTGTCCGGTGATACCGATTGTGGCGCGGTCGGGTGAAGGAGTGGAGCAGCTATTAGCCAGTCTGGAACTTTCTCAGCGCGTCAGCGAGCCAAGCGGCACAATTCCTCGGTTCATTGATAAGCTGCCCGACACGTTGGAGGCGCCGGTTCAGGAACTTAGCGAGGGGTTGATTCAAAGCAAACTAACGGACGCAGAGCACGCACGTGCGGAAGCTCTGTGGCTGCTGATTTCCACTTTGGACGGTGACGAAGCGGTGAAGATTCCACCGACCAAGGCCGCGCTGACGAAGCGGGTGCTCAACCGGTATGAATTGACCACGCGGGAAGTGCGGGCGATTGAAACGAGCGGCCGCTACCAATATTTGAAAGATTTGATGGTGCTGTCGGCAGCCGTAGAGTTGGACCGCCCGCACCGGATTACGGAACTGCTCGACCGAGTTTTGCTGCACCGGCTGTTCGGCCCGCTGGTGTTTCTGGGGACGATGGCCTTTGTGTTTCAGTCGATATTTTCGTGGGCCGAACCGGCGATGGGGCTGACCGAAGAGCTGATTGGCGGGTTGTCGAACGGCATTGGAAGTCTGCTGCCGGAGGGTTTGTTCAGGAGTATGGTGGTGGACGGCGCGGTGGCTGGATTCGGGAATGTGGTGGTGTTTCTGCCGCAGATACTGCTGCTGTTTTTCTTTATCGGAATACTGGAAGACTCCGGCTATATGGCGCGCGCGGCGTTTCTGATGGACCGTATCATGTCGAAAGTCGGTTTGGACGGACGCGCCTTCGTGCCGTTGCTGTCGAGTTTCGCGTGCGCAATACCGGGGATTATGGCAACGCGAACGATTGCCTCGCGCAAGGACCGGCTGGTGACCATTCTGGTCGCACCGTTGATGTCATGCAGTGCGCGCCTGCCGGTCTATACTTTGATTATCGGGACGGTGTTCGCGGCGAATCACCGGGTGCTGGGCGTGTTCACGGTGGGTGGACTTGTGCTGATGAGCATGTATTTGCTCTCGGTGTTTGCCGGCATCGGGATTGCGGCGCTGTTTAAGCAGACGATTCTCAGGAGTCCGCCGCCGCCGTTGTATTTGGAATTGCCGACCTATAAGTGGCCGTCTTTGCGTTCAGTAGTGATCAATCTGCTGGATCGCGCAAAGCTGTTTGTGGTGCGGGCGGGGACTGTGATTCTGGCGGCGACTGTGGTGCTGTGGGCACTGATGAATGTGCAGGTGAAGGAGACGGATGCGGCTCCTTTTGAGCGGGCGCGAGCACAGGTTGAGGCGAACACCCGCTTGGACCGCTCGGCGCAGGATGCGGCCATTGCCGAGATTGACGCGCGGGAGTCTTCGCTGCGGCTTGAGCATTCGCTGGGCGGACAGATCGGCAAATTCATCGAACCGGTGCTGAAGCCGCTCGGCTTTGACTGGAGGATGGGTGTGGGAATTCTGGCGAGTTTTGCGGCACGGGAGGTCTTTGTAAGCTCGCTGGCGGTGGTACATGGAGTTACCTATTCGGAAGAGAACGACGTGACGCTGTGCGAGACACTGCGGACGGCACGGAGCGACAGCGGCACGCTGATATACACGCCGTTAGTCGGCTTGGCGCTGATGGTGTTTTTCGTGCTGGCCTGCCAGTGCATGTCGACGGTGGCAATCGTGAGGCGTGAGACCAATTCATGGCGGTGGCCGGCCTTTATGGTGACTTATATGAGCATCTTGGCCTGGTTAGGAGCGTTCGCGACCTATCAGGGCGGGCGCCTGTTGGGATATCACTAAGGGAAGTTGGGAGCGAAGAGGAGCAAATCGCAGGGTAACGCGCAATGTCCGATACGGCAAACCTGATACTCGTGGCGCTCGGCGTCGGAGCCTCCTTGGCCTTCCTGGTGCTGCGGAAGCTGCGCCATTTGCGGCAGGGTCGACGGGACTGGTCGAGCGGGCATGCAGAAGCGTGCGACAGCTGTCCGATAATCGAGATACGCAAGGCTCAGGAGCGGCTGCGCATCACAATACAGAAATAGCGAACGGGCGCCGCACAGGCGCCCGCATTGTTTGATGGTCCCCCGAGAGGTCGGCTGCGGGAAACTCAGCGGGAGTGCCGTTCCCGAATCAATTCTTCGAGACGGTCCACATTCTTGTGCAAGTTAAATTCTTTAAGCGTAAATTCTCTGGCGCGCGCACCGATTTCACGGCGCAGCTGCGGGTTGGCCAGCAGTTCACGGACTTTTGCCTCCAGCTCGTCCATCGAACGCACGACAGCACCCAAGCGCTCGCGGCTGAGTAGGCCGTCGGGATCGACATTGAGAGAGACGACGGGAACGCCGTATTGCCAGGCCTGCACAAAGGTGTTGGGGAAGCCTTCGAGGGGTTGACTGGTTTTAACGTGCACATGCGACGCGGCGAAATAGCGGTCGATTTCCTGAAGTGGAACATGTCCGGCGTAACGAAAATTTTTCAGCTCCGCCGCGGCTTGCTCGAGCAGGACAGGATACTCTTTCTTGAAGACTTCGCCCGCGATGACAAACTCGCAGTCCACGTCCTGACAACGTCGCGCGAGTTCGATAAATAGTTCCGGCTGTTTCCACCGTTTGACCGATCCCGCCCAGAATACAGAGGGTCGGCCTTCATGTTTTTGAAGTGCGTCCGCATCGGTTGGCGGAAAGCTGTTGCGCAGGACAATCGTTTCGATGCCAACCTTTTTCAGGTGCTGCTGTTGTTCGAAGTGCTGCGCGAGTCTGATTTGTGCGGCCAATGCTCCTTTACGTGCGAAGTAGCGGGCGTGAATCAGGCGCGGTGCCAAGACCAGCAGCTGCGGGATGGTTTTTGACCTGAACATTTCTTTGACAAAGCCGAGCACAGCCGCATCAGCATCGGAGGCTGCGGCCCAAATGGTGACGGCGTGTTTCGGCGCCAGCGACATGGCTTGCCACGTGTAGAGATTGAACACGCGGTTGTATACGACGTCGGGATTGACTTGGGAGATGACGGCGGCGATTCCCTCGCGATTGCCTTCCTTCCAGTAACCCACTTCCGGCAGATAGTGCAGCGTTACGCCGTCAAGCTGTTCGGGCATTCCGGGTTTGCTGTTCTCGCTGACGTAGTGAACATCCCAGCCGCGGCGGGCGAACTCGGTGGCCAGCATCCAGCACTGCAGCTCCGCGCCACCGGTGAACCGCAGGAAGTGATAGCGCGTGACGAAGAGAATTCTGCCTTTGCTCACTGCGCCGCTCCGTACTGATCATCCCACTGTGCAAGCGTAACGAGTCCTTTGAGAACAGAAGAATCCAACGGCTTGCCGGCCGCGACATCGTCACGGAGAGTGCGCAGAGTGCGGGTCTCGAACGGCGGCAATTTCGACAATCGTTCAAGCGAGTGAATGACGAAGTCGCGGTGTGGATACGCAAGCCACTCGCGGGGGTGCGCGTAGTTGAGGCGCGGATGACGATAGAGGATTTTGCCGAAGCGCGCACCGAGAGTTTCGTCAATCGTGGAGAGCAGTTTGCGCCAACTGCGAATCAGCATGGTGCGCCGTGTATTGCGGAGTTCAGGCGGATAGCCGAAGCTTGACTTAAGGGGAAGATTCCAAAGCTCGGGGAAATGTTCGCGCACCATTGCGAAAAAGGCGGATTCATTGCGCCGTTCCTGAGCGGAAAGCGAATAGGCAAGCTGCAGCACATGGGCGTGCACAAAGGGCGTCGCGTAGCAGACATTACGTCGGTTTACGAAGAGTGCGAAATTAGTACGGTTCATCTGATGCGAGTCGTAGATAAACTGCTCGTACTGGCGAAGGAATGGCTCGCCCTCGTGAAAGGATGTGGCTTGAAGGACGTCGGCTGACACGTCGGAAAAGAGCCGCTGTACCACACTTTCCGGCACGGCGCCAACCGTCTCATGCAGGTATTTGCGGGCGGAGTGCGAAGTTGCGAGTTCTTCGTCGGGTTCAAAGGAACCGAATACAACGTCGCCGATATAGCCGCTGAGAATAAGTGAACTCTCGGGCACAGCCTCGCGCAGCGATTGAACCGGATACTCGGGGATGACACAATACATTCCTTCCCCGACTGTGAAGTTTTCAGCGACCTGCTCGGCGAGCGGGCGAGTGTCCATCGGCAGCGCGGTATTTCTGACACCGAGCGCCTGCGCGACCTGTCTACCAATACGGAAATCGAGAGACGTGGGATGACCGAACGTCACAGTATGGATGGCTTCGCGTGGCAGCACGTCCAGCGCCAGACGCAATATGATGCGGGAATCCATTCCGCCGGAGATGGGGACGACAACCGACTCAGAGTCACCGATGTCGTCACGGACGGCAGTGGCCAGAACATCTCGGATGTCCTGTGTAGAGACTTCCCGTGGCACACGGGCGGGGGGGACCAGGGCCGCGCGTTCGACGGATGTATCTCCGTTACGCACACACAGCGTTTCACCACTGCGCAGACTGAAGATTTTTTCGAAGGGAGTATGCGCGCCTGTCAGATAGCCGAAGCGCAACACTTGCGGCGCCGAGTGCCAATTCAATGACAACTGATTTTTCTGATGACGCGCAAGGCAACGCAGAGAATTTGAGAGGATGATTGCTTCGCCGATTTGTCCGAAATACCAGCGGAATTGCAGAAACGGGTCGCTGCGCGCAAGCAACTCATCGGTTTGCCTGTCGAACTGCAGAGCAAGCCAATTTCCGTCCGGAAAGTGTAGAGGACGCTTGAGGTCAGGCTCCTCGCGCCAGCGACCGGCGCAAAGCGAGAAGGCATGCGGTGTTTCCGCCTCGAGCCGCTGCGGAAACCACGGGCCGTCTTCTTCGTCGCGGAACTCGGCGAGCGAAAGGTTTCGTCCGCGGATGAGCCGAGGCGCGTTTTGCAGAATCGGGGACGAGTTGTGGGCTAAGATGTATAGGATATGCACAGTAGAATCGTAACAACCATTTCACATTGACGAGCACTGCCGACCATAGCGCCAAACCGCGCCGCCGCACGCTGCGCAATACGCTGTTCTCGCTGTTGGGGAAGGCACAAGCGGCGGTGTTCTCCTACATCATCATCCGTCTGCTGCTGGACGTGTTGACCGTAGAGGAGTACGGGCTGTATTCGCTGCTCTTCATCGGTGTGATGATCAACTTCTCGATGGTCTCGCAGTTCGGGATTCCGCATCTGCTCACGCGCTTCGTGCCGGAGCTGTTTTCCTCAGGCAACTGGCGCGGCATTCGCGAGATATTCGAAAAAGTCTTTCGGGTTCAGCTGCTGGCGGGCAGCGGACTCCTGTTGCTGGTGTATCTGTTCGCTCCGCAGATTTGCGCGTGGATCAATTTCCCGCACGATGTTGCGATTCTACGGCTGTTCAGTCTGTGCGCGCTGTTCTATCTGCTGAGCGAGGTCTATCACCTGCTGTTCAGCGCGGTCTTCCGGCAGTCCACAGTCTTCACGGTTACGATTGTCTACAACAGCGTCCGGCTGCTCCTGCTCGGCGGCATCTATTTCTACTTCCGCAGCTTCAGCGCGGTGGTGATTGCCGAGGGGATTTCGCTGGTCTGCTGTGTGCTGCTGTATGCCTTGAGCTATCACCGGACGGTGCGCAGAAACGTGACTGCGGACGGGCCTGCTTCCACTGGCCTCGAATGGCCGCGCATGCGCAAGTATGCGTCGCTTGCCTACGCGAATGAAATCGGCGTTTCGCTGCTGTCGGTCGCCACGGACTTCTTCTTGGTGTCGAGCATGCTGGGCGGCGTGGCCACGGGTTTCTACGGATTGGCAAACCGGATTAACGATTTCGCGCTGAAGCTGCTGCCGATGAAGATGCTCGGGCCGGTGATTCAGCCGCTGTTTTTCAGCGAGTACGGGGCCAACAAGGAGAAGGCCGAGTTTGGTTTTCGGATGCTGATGAAGGCAACACTTTTTCCCACCGTGGCCGTCGCAATATGGCTGGTCGTGATGTCGAAAGAGGTCATCATCTATCTATTCGATGCGCGCTACGCCGAGGCGTGGCCGGTCGTGGCGGTGATGGCATTGTTCCTGCCGTCGGTTTCGCTGCGCATGCCGCTCGGTCTGATGATGCAGAATCACGAGCGCGTGGACATACTAATCTACGCCAAGACTGCTGGGCTGCTGAAGATTGTTGCCGGTGTGCTGC
Source organism: bacterium (assembly GCA_023382385.1). Classification (NCBI taxonomy): domain Bacteria; species bacterium. Next base: position 461,270 of record JAHDVH010000002.1, read on the forward strand.
TGCTGCCCAAATACGGTTATGCGGTGATGCCGTGGATTACGGGATTTGCGGTGCTGGCACAGAACAATTTTGTATACTTCTTCGTCAAGCGCATCGCGAAAGCCCGAGTGGACTTCTGGGGCAATCTGCGTATCTGGCTGAACGCGGGCGCGGCAGGAGTCATTCTCTATTTTCTGAAGCCCTATCTGAGCAGTCTGGCCGGCGTGATTGCCAGCACACTGATTTTTGGCGGGCTGTTCATCGGATTCTCGATGCTCAATCGCGGATTCTCAAAAGAGGAGCGCGACTTTATCAACAGCAAGCTACCGAAACCACTCTGGAAATTCTAATCGGGTTTGCGTGCTGTTGCCATTAGGCGGTGCTTGAGACCGGCGAACGGCGGGAGTTCAGCAAGCAACTCCATACACAGAAGCAGGAATAGAACCCACTTGGGCCGATACATGGCCGGCACACCCCAGCGATAGATTTTGATATCCGTAAAGCCTGCCTCGCGCAGGTATTTCTTTAAGCGGCGCGCGGTATTAATGCGATACGGCGCGGGATAGGTGCCCTGACTGATGATTTTCGCTTTGCGCTTGATCCATTCACGAGCGCGGATCGAGAGAAACTTGTTGGGGAACATGAACGGGTTAAAGACGGAATTCGTGTTAATGATAATCCGTCCGCCCGGTTTCAGCACGCGGAATGCCTCATTGCAGCACTTGGCCGGATCGGTGATATGCTCGTAGACCGAATCGCTGTAGTAGCCTGCGAACTGTTCATCACGAAAGGGCAGGTCTTCGAGAACACCGACGCACTTGAATTTTAGACCCTGATTTTTCTTGATGTCGTCGGGCAACGGATCGATGCCCACCAGAAAGTGCATCTTCTTTTCGCGGCGCGTCAGGTCACTCGCATCCCCGCAACCCGCCTCGAGCACCGGTTCGTTCTCCAGTCCATTCCCCCATTCCTGCATGAACGTGCGGTTATAGTATCCGTTCCGCTCCGCCAGCGTCCTGTAATACCTCTTGAACGGCCACGGCACAAGCGCAAGCTGTTCGTCGTAGCTGAGCTTGAAGGCTCCTTTGGGCAGCGGTTTGTGTTCGGAATCCCGACTTGTTACGGGTGAATTCTGGGGAGCGGAAGACGTCAAATTAGGAAAAGTGGTGTGGTGTTATTGCTGTCGGTAGTCCGGCTGGACAATCTCAAACAGGTAGTGGCAATAATTGCTGCGACGTGGTACGAACTAACCTTAACGATAACAATAGATTGCAAATATCGCGCAGTCCGAATCCAACTGTAAGATAAAACAATAACTTCCTTGTGCAACAAAAGTACCATTGCCTCTGGGAAAGAGGAAGGGTATATTGGAAGGAAGCTACCAACGCAGGTTCCGCTCATGTCACGCCTCTTCCTACTCCTCATATTCGCCGCCGCCGCATTCGCACGGGTAACCCCGCTGGAAGAATTTCAAAAGCCGCATTCGGTGTGGCGGCACGTTCCGCTGCAGCAGCGCGGCTTCATGCCTTCGTTCGACGAGCATCTCAATCAACGCGTGAATACAGACGACTCGGGCGAGATTCAGAATGAAGAGATGATTTGTATCAATCCGCTCGATCCGGAAAATATGGTGGCAGTCTGGCGCGATTTCCGCGAGGGCTATCGCCGGATTGGAGTCGGGTATACTCTTGACGGCGGGCAAACGTGGCATGACGAGCTATTCCCCGCGATGTATTACGCGTGGCAGAGTGATCCCGTGCTGGTCGTGGATCACAACGGTGTGTTCACCGCCAACATGATCTCCTATGAAGCGGGCGGGAACGGAGATAACGGAATGCTCTCGGTATCGTCTTATGACGGCGGCGTGACGTGGCAGGACTCGGTGTGGGCGGTGTTGACAACGGACGAATCGGCATTCGAAGACAAGCAGATGCTGGCCGTGGATAATTCGCCGGACTCTCCCTATCAGGGGACGCACTATGTTGCATGGACGCGCTTTCACCGGAATCCGAATAACGGAAATTTCGATTCGACGCACGTGCACTTGGTCTATAAACGGCCCGGTCAGAATTACAGCACACCACGACGCATCTCGTCGCGCCGTTCGGTGCAATGGACCAATGTGGCTACGGGACCGAACGGGGAAGTTTACGTGAGTTGGGTGACATATCGCGACGACGGCGTCGCGTTCTCGCGCTCGCTGGACGGCGGAGTCACGTGGTCAAATGAGACGCGCATTTTCGAGGCGCGCATGATTCAGGCCAATGTGGACCCGGACTTGCTCGTGTTTTCCTACATGGTGATGGCAGTGGATAATACGGACGGACCATATCGCGGCAGGATTTACGGACTATTTACCGATACCGACGCCGGATTCAATCAGACGGATGTCTATTTCGCTGCCAGCTCTAATCAGGGTGCGAGCTGGAGCGCGCCCGTGCTCATTCACGACGACGACACGTTCTACGACGTGGATCAGTTTCATCCGTGGATAACCGTTGACGAGGCGGGCCGCGTGTGGTGCGCGTGGTATGATCGCCGCAACGATCCGAACAATCTGCTGATGGATGTCTATTTCACGGTTTCGGAAGACGGCGGCGCGACGTGGTGGCCCAACGAACGGATCAGTGACGTCTCGAGTCATCCCGGCGCGGGCACGCTGGACGCAGGAGTGATCGGCGAATACATCGGTTGGCACGCGGTGCACGGCAAGGCAGTTTGCGCGTGGACGGACACACGCTTGGGAAATCAGGATGTTTTTGTCGCTGTAATTGATTCGTTGTTTCAGTCCGGTGCCGCCAATCCAGTCACGCTCTTACCTTCCTCGCTTCTTCTGAGCGCATATCCGAATCCGTTCAACGGGACCACGACGCTCAGCTATTCACTGGCGCACGCCGCCGATGTTTCGCTGACCGTCTTTAACACCCTCGGCCAAGCGGTAGTGGAGCAATCACTCGGGCGTCATACGTCGGGCGAGCACAGACACGCGATTGAATTGACTCAACCCAGCGGCGTCTACTTTGCGAAGATTACCGCAGGCAGGCAGAGTGCAGTAGCTAAGTTGCTGTTGATGAAGTAGCGGTCTTCCGGTGCGGACGAATCTGCATCGGTTACACTTTCACGAACATGCGTTTCATCCTTCTCTGCACGCTTTCGCTCCTCCTTTTCGTCTCCTGCGCCGAGCTAAAACACACGCCGCCGCAGATTAATCCGGCATTGCGCGATGAACTGCAGAGCTATCTGGACACGCACAAGCTCGCACCTGTTGACTACGTGATCAACAAGTTCATGGAACGCGACGTGGTGATTCTGGGCGAGTTTCATCGGGTGAAACAGAACGTGGAACTGGTTCAGGAATTGATACCGCGACTCTACGGTCGCGGAATTCGTGTGTTGGCGACTGAGTTTGCGCGTCGGGAGGATCAGCCCTTGATTGACAGCCTGCTCACTGCCCGCGAGTATAGCGAATCTTTGGCGCGGCAGATAACTTTTAATCAGTTCGCCTTCTGGGGTTTTCAGGAGTATGTGGATATTTTCAGAGCGGCGTGGGAGTTGAATCACTCGTTACCCGAATCGCTGCCGAAGTTCCGGATTCTCGGAATGAACGATTCACCGGATTGGAGCTATATTCAGACGGAGGCGGATCGCGACGACGCCGAGAAGAAACGAAAAGTCTGGCAGGGTGGCGGTGAGCATCTGTGGGCGAAAGTCGTCACCGAGGCGGTTGCGGGGGGCGAGAAGGTGCTGGTCTACTGCGGCATTCATCACGGCTTCACAAGCTACCAGCAGCCGATTGTTGAGGACGGAGAATTCATACGTTTTGAAACCGAACGGATGGGCAACTTTGTCAAGCGCGAGCTCGGTGAGCGCGTGATGACCGTCTATCTGCATGCGATCTGGCCACCGCGCACGGGCTACGGCGGCATCTACGTCTATGCGGCGGACGGAGTCATCGATGCGCTGTTCCGGGAACTTGGGCAGTCCTACTATCCCGTCGCGTTCGATTTGCAGGATACTCCTTTCGGCAGACTCGGCGGCGAGACGTCGGTCTATAGTCAAGGCTACGAGCGATTTACAATCTCGCAGTTTGCCGACGGCTGGATTTTTCAATGTCCGATTGCGCAGTATCACGGCGTGACACCGATTGAGAATTTCATCAACGGAACAAACTACGAACGCGCCAAAGCGCAGTCGCCCAACCCGAGCCTGCGCAAACTTACGATCTCTGAACTCAACAAAGCCATCGCGCAGGACGCTAAGATGGCCTGGTGGCTGGGACGATACGAGTAAGGCTTGAGGGGCTGCGCCCATTTTCGAAATGAAAGAGAAGCCGAGGTAATTGCCTCGGCTTTCTGTTCGTATAATGATCACCAGAGTCTGTCGGCCGACTCTGGAAACTATGATCGACTAATCCTGCGGAAGAAATCCGGCCAAGCCGATTCCCAGCATGATGGTGGTTCCGGACTCTCCTTCCATGCTTTCCAAATTGAATGAGAGTTCCGGTGTGATGGCAAAGGTGTTGCTCAAATAGAACGCCAGTCCTCCCGCCAACTGAATGGCCGAGCCGCTCTGGGACTCTTCGTTCGTGGCCGGGTTTCCATCGTCAAACGACATCGAGCGCAACAGAACAGCGGCTCCGAGATACGGATTGAAGCTTCCTGTATGCGGGTCCTTGTCCTTGCCGAAGAAGTAGCGCGCGGACGGCCCGATCATCATTGAAGTGTTGCTGACATCGCCGTGACTTCTCGACGTGAGATCCAGTTTGCCGCCAAGAGCAAGTTTGTCCATGAAGGTGTAGTGAGCGGTCGGCGCCAAGGAGATGACTGTTAGAGCATCATCGCCGTAGAGGTCGCCACTCGAACTTGAAAATGCGGCATTCCCTTGCAATATCCACGTCTTCTTCATCACGTGCGCGTCTGCCGATGTAGCGCTTAATACCAGCACCGCGAGCGCCATTACTCCCAGAAAGAATCTTTGGATTCCCATTTTCTGCTCCTCGATCTATTTGTGTAGTTTCGTTCATGACCTTATGGGGTCATGATGTTCGTGCGTCTTTTGTGTTAACTGATATTCCGTCGATAAAGTTTCGATGCTTCAGAAAGTGCAGTCTTTTCAGGACAATACGACTCCTGATGTGGTCACTCACAGAGTTGCGGAGCGTAGAGATCTCCGTTGTACATCAGCTCGGTAATCCGTCCGCCTTGTCCGCGATTGTAGACCGTGGCCACTCCCGTGGAGCCGTCAGTAAACATCAAATGCACTTCGTTGCCGACAACCCGGTAAGTGCCTCCCCCATCATTCCCGCCGCCGTATGCCAGCCCTTCGGGGCTGTTGAACGACGCTTCGGATCCCGTCGTAAAGCGGCCCTGTCCGTCGAAATACACACGCTCGGAATGCGAATAGCTGCTGCCCGTATACGAAGAGGACGAACCACCCCAGTGACAGAACTGCCCGCTCAGCAGGGATTCATTACCAGAGCTTTGCGGCGCGGACGGCTGCGGGGCATATTCATTCCGATCATAGTCACCGTAGTCCTGCGGCGCGCTGCGTGGTGCTCCGCTGCATCCGGTCCGCGTGCAGCGAAGCTGATACCCTCCCGGAAACTCCAGCGTCAACAGATTACCGGACAGCGAGTACGGATAGTCAATCGGCCCGAACTCGGTTTCCATCTGAATTGCAGTATTTGTCTTGCTGTAGCGTGCCGCGTCGCCGTCATACAACATCACGTTGTCTTCGCGAAATTCAATAAGAGACGATTCCCCCGCGTCTTCGCATCTCCAGCAGCCGATCAGGGTCGGGGACGCCGACTCCGCTCTGACTGGCTCCGATTTCGACGCCACTTTGAAGGGCACACTCGTAACGAATGTGTCGTCCACATACAGTAAGACCTGATAATCGCCCGCCGGCCAGCCGTTATTGGGCCGAGAGAGTTGAAAGTGCAGCCGCGACTCAGGTTCATTGGCGACAACTTCAGTCGAGTCGATCGCGAAATTCGGGACTTCTATTGCATTCACGGACATCCAGACAGCTTTCACCCGCGCCGCTTTCGCGACATCGCTCATCACCGCCACAAGATGAATTGCCGGTGCGGTCGTGGCAAACTCGTCCTGCACCGCGATGGGTATCATGCCTTGCGGATTGACATCGCCGCACGTCATCGCGGAAACCAGTCGTGCCGCATAGCTCGTCGCGGCGCAGAAAATGCAAAATAGAATTGCAAGTAGGACACATATCTTCAGCGATCGCATGTTTAGAACTCCTTGACTTTTGTCCTGACGCAAGAACCCGGAGTGTGCGGTTTCGGAGAAGCGGATTGGTTCCCAAAGCAAAGAAAAGGTCGGGAGAAATCCCGACCTTTTCAAACCAGCACAGGAGACAAAGTCACGCTAAGTCAAACAACAGCCACTCGCCTCCCCCTTGTCCGCCGACGAACGCGAGTGCCGTTTCGTCTGAAACCGCCGCGCCGTCTCCGGCGGAAAGCTCGATGCCATTGACGGAGAGCTGTCCCTTCGTCACTTGCACCCATGCGTGGCGCGTATCCGCAATCGCATAGTCGAGGGTCTTGCCCTGATCAAGTTTGCCTAAGAACAGACTCGCATCCTGGTAGATCTGCATCGTCCCGTTGCGGCCGTCCGGCGAGACAATCAGATTGAGCTTATTTGCCGAGTCGCCGTTCAGCGCGGGCCGCTGGTCGTAACCGGGCGTACGCCCCTTCTGGTCCGGGAAGATCCAGATTTGATAGAGGTGGGTGCGCTCCGAGGACTTGTTCTGCTCGCTATGCAGAATCCCGGTCCCTGCGTGCATCATCTGAAATTCACCTGCACGAATCGCACCCTCATTGCCCATGCTGTCCTTGTGAGTCAACTCGCCTTCCATGACATAGGTGATAATCTCCATATTGTCATGCGGATGGGTCCCGAAACCCGTGTGCGAGGCCACTTTGTCATCATTGATGACCCGCAGGCTACGGAAATGGACGTGTTCGCGGTCCACGTAGCTCGCAAAGCTGAAGGTGTGGTAAGTTTCGAGCCAGCCGTGATTTGCATAGCCTCTGTCGGTTGCTTTTCGAACCCGAATCATGAGTTGCTCCTGTCTTTGAAAAGTAGTTTGATGTAGATTAGTTCTACATTAAACTAACTCGCGAATCCACGAAATGTTCCCGAAAACAGAACGCCGACCTTCAGGCCGGCGTTTAGACTCATTTAGGCTAAACCTACCCGAGATAGGTTCTGAGTGAATTTGAGCGGGAGGCGTGGCGCAGGCGGCGCAGGGCCTTTTCCTTGATTTGGCGGACGCGCTCGCGGGTCAGCTTGAAGAGTTCGCCGATTTCCTCAAGCGTGAGCGGATGCTCGCGGTCGAGGCCGAAATAGAGGCGAATGACTTCGGCTTCGCGGGGAGTGAGCGACGAGAGCGAACGCTCGATGTCCTGCCGCAGTGACTCCTTCATCAGATTGGAATCAGGCGGCGGCTGGGAGTCGTTATGCACGATGTCCAGCAGGCGGTTATCTTCGCCTTGCGCGAATGGTGCGTCAATCGAGAGATGCCGCCCCGACATACGCAGCGTATCGGTCACTTCGTAGGCCGAAATATCCAGTGCATCGGCGATTTCGTTGGGCGTCGGTTCACGCTCGTATTCCTGCTCAAGCGAGGAGAAGGTCTTGCCGATCTTGTTCAGCGCGCCGACGCGGTTGAGCGGCAGGCGCACGACGCGGGACTGCTCGGCCAGAGCCTGCAAAATGCTCTGGCGAATCCACCACACGGCGTAGGAGATGAACTTGTAGCCGCGCGTTTCGTCGAAGCGCTTGGCAGCCTTAATCAATCCCAGATTGCCTTCGTTGATGAGGTCACCGAGCGACAGCCCCTGATTCTGATACTGCTTGGCCACCGACACCACGAACCGCAGATTGGCCTTGGTCAGCTTCTCCAGAGCGATCTGGTCACCCTTGCGAATCCGCTTGGCAAGCTTGATTTCCTCATCTGGAGTCAGAAGAGGAACCTCGCCGATTTCCTGAAGGTATCGTTCCAGACTTTGGTTGGCTCGAATATTCATGTAAATAATTATTAAGGAGTGGTTTAGGGGCTGACTGTGTGGGCAAAACGAACTAACCCATTACTCACAGAACGCTCCTTGTCAAGCGAAGGTTCCCGAGGGGGACCGGAGTTTAGTGATTTCCTCTCAAAGGTGCAAGGGCGAATGTTAGATACTTGAATTAGAGAACCCGAACTTTTATCTTACTCCGTATCGCTCTTCTTTTCACAAATCTGTTAGAGTTTAGTTATGATTAACTTCAATAAGCTCCGATTCTTGCTTATTACGGCAGGGTTGGCAATTGCCGCAGTATTGGTCTTGCCGGGCTGCGAGGACGACGATGAGAAGCAGCCTCCCTCGACCGGCACGCTCAACGGCAACGTGATTTTCCACGGTGACTGGCCGGATTCGGGAACGGTTCAACTTTCGATTTTTGAGAACTGGAACAACGAAGGCACAGGCTGCTGGTGGTGCGCGATGTCTGCAGGTGGGCCGCCGTCATATTACACGCATTCGGCTCATTTTCAGGACCCGGACCCGACCAACACTTCACCGGCGGACACGCTGTCCTTTGACATTTCGGGGATTACGCTGGGGAGCTACGACGTCGTTGTGATCGGCTGGCGCACACCCACGCAAACGGGCAACGTCGAGTGTGACGAACCGGTCATCGGGATGTACGGTGCCGTGGCGGGTACAAGCGATAGCATCCCTGAGTCTATCACATTTGCGCAGAACAGCGCCACGCAGACGATTGAGATTCACGTCTGGTTTGACCGCCGCCTGCCGGTTGCGGGGTGCAACAATCTTGGCAGAATCGAAGGGACAGTCAACTTCAGCGGCACTTGGCCGGCAGCGGGTGTCGCGGCGATTATCACGACGATGCCTTACACGATTTGGGAGCCGGGCGGCATCGCAGGCTATCGCGGCCGCTCCGCAATGACGAATCAGAACAATCTTTACTACTCGTTCTCGCAGCCCTACGGGACCTACTTCGTGTCCTTCTGGACGAACGAGCAGCCGCCGAATAACAAGTTTCTCGGTGCCTACGGCGTGGTGACGAGCGTCGCTTCACCTCCGGGAACGCATAACGCGGCGAGCACTCCGATTGTGATTTCATCGGGTGATCCCGAAGCCGCTCTTGGCGCAACGGCACTTTCCGGTCCGGCACCGCACTACATCGCGGGTGTCATTACATTTACCGGCGATCGTCCGGCAGCGGGAATTGCCGTCGCACTTAGCTTGACGCCGACGTTGATGGGTCCGCCCGCCGGTTGGTATGCACTTGACCCGACCGAAACGGTCTACGCGCTGACGGGTATGGCCGAAGGGACCTATTACGCATTGCTCTATGAGAACTCGACCAGTCCCTCGGCGATTCTGTACGGCAGCTACGACGCGAACGAAGACGGCCAGGCCGATCCGATTGTGATTGATGCCAGCAACTACGGTTACACGGGCATCAACATTTCCAACTGAGTTTCAGATTTCGTTCAGAATTGCTATCTTCAGGGGCCGTCTTGTGACGGCCCTTGTTGTCATGTCAAGCCTTATCGGGGACGGCAGATCTGTTGCCCCAAAATCCCTTATGCACAGATTCATATTCTCTTTCTTCATCGCGATAGTTATTTCATCCGCCGCGTTCGCCGCGCCCGTTCTGCGCGGGACGATTACTCATCAACACACAGGCGAAGGCCTGCTCGGTGTGAATATTCAGTTGGTCGGGACGCTGCGCGGAACGTCCACGAATGAGCAGGGTAGTTTTCTTCTGCATTTGCCGAAGTCGGGCAATTGGACTTTGCGCATCACGAGCATCGGTTTTCGCACATTGGAACACTCGTTTGAAATAGGCGAGGGCGACACGCTCGACGTTTCATTGAAACTGGACCCTGATTATTTGCAGGCCGACGAAGTGGTGATTACAGCTCAGGCGCGTGAGACCACAGCGCGACTTTCGACGACACGTGTGGAAGTGGTTCGCGCACCGGAGATTCAGGCGCGCGCTCCGAGTTCGCTGGACCGCGTGCTGGAAGCGGTGCCGGGTGTGGACGTCCATCGCACGGGTGGCGCGGTGGTGTCGAATGTTTCGATTCGCGGTTCATCGGACAAGTTGGGCGGCGGTGTGGGCAACCGCACGCTGCTGCTGGTGGACGGTCGTCCGGCGGTGATTTCCGACACGGACGGCGCGAGCTGGCAGCTTTATCCGGAGGATGTGATTGCGCGCATCGAAGTGGTGAAGGGTGCCTACAGCGCGCTCTACGGTTCCAACGCGATGGGCGGCGTGGTGAACGTCCTGACGCATTCTCCGACGCACCGCGAATACACGCGCATTCGCGCGGGCTACGGAATGTATGAACGTCCGGCGGGGTGGGCACGCTATACCGAACGGTTGACCACGCGCAGCGATTTGTCATTCAGCCACTCAAATTCGATTGGACGACTGGGTTACTTTTCGAACTTCACGCGGCGCAACTCGGGCGGCTGGCGGCAGACGTCCGCGCTGGAGAATGTCACCGCGTTCACGAAGCTTGTGTATGACTACACTCCCGAGCGCAATCTGACGCTCTCGACGATTTATCTGAGTGGAGAGAACGACTATCCGCACCCGTGGCAAAGCTCGGCGCAGCCATTGCGCGTGCGCGATATATATACGAACGACGTGCAGCGCAAGCAGACTTTTTCAACGGATTTGGTCTATCGGAGAGTGGAGTCGCCGCGCTCGAACTACACGCTACGATTTTTCTACAATCGTGACTTGACGCGTTCGCTGTTCAATCCGTCGAGCGACCCGCGCCCGGGAGACGTGGCACTCAATTTGGAAACGCGTTCGACGTCGCAGAAATTCGGGATACTTGAACAATCCACGAAGATTCTGCCGGGCGGTCACACGTTGGTGTTCGGGTTTGACGCGGTGATGGATTTGGTGGACGGTGTGCCGGAGTCGTATCTCTACGGCAGACAGCAGGCGAATTCGCTGGCGGGATTCGCGCAGGACGATTGGAGTATACACGAACGGGTCAACTTCACGGTCGGTGCGCGCTACGATTTTCGGCACCTCGTGAGTGGAAAGACGGCACAGCAGCTTTCGCCGAAAGCGGGACTGTCGTATGAAGCGGCACGGAATGTCGTGCTGCGCGGGTCGGTCGGTCATGCGTTTCGCAATCCATCGATTGCGGAGATGTTCCTGAAGCGCGTGGGCACGCAGGATTATGAATTCGAGCCGAATCCCGAGTTGGATCCGGAGACGGTGGACTTCGGTGAAATCGGCGTGAACTATCGCATCAACGACCACGTCGTGGCGGACGCCGCAGCGTTTCACTACGATTACAATGACATTATCCGATGGCAGGTGCTGGCGGGAGGAAGATTCAAGACGGAGAATTTAGCAGAGGCGCAGATTCAGGGTGCGGAGTTCGGTTTGAAGTCGGTCTGGCCGCGCAATCTGAACACGGCGTTTTCGACGACGTATCTGCACACGGATATCAACGACATGGGGCCGCTGACATACGTTCCCGAATGGCGGTTTTTCGCCGGTGCGGAATACACTCATCGGCGCACAACCTACAGTCTGGAGATGCGGCACGTGAGCAAGACGGACACGGTGGTGTTCTATCAGAACGATGCGCCGGACGCATACACGCTGTGGACCGGACGGGTGGCGTTTCAATTCCGCCAGAGCACGCGTCTGAGCTTGATTCTGGAGAACATCACGAACGAACAATACGAAGAGATGGAGCGCTACCGCATGCCGCCGCGCACGTATCGCATCGAGCTGCTTTATGACTTCGATATCGGGAAACGGAATTAGGACAGTTTGGGAACGGGCAGCCATTGGCTGCCCGTTTCAATTTCGAGAGGGAGTGAAACGGGCTACTACTTGGGTTTTCCGACTTTAATCAGATACATGTCGGTATCGCCGTTGCCATAGGAGGTGGTGGTTCCGGAGAGCACGTATCCGTCGAGCGCAGTCTGCACATCATAACAGATTTCGCTGCCGGGACCGCCGTAGGCGGTGCTCCAGAGGAGCGAGCCTTTGCCATCGATTTTGAAGAGCAGCGCGTCACTTTCTCCGGCGCCCCACGAGCGCGTGCTTCCGGCGATGAGGAAGCCGCCGTCGGATTCCGCAATGACGGAGTAGGCATGGTCTTCATAGTTGCCGCCGAAGGTGCGTGTCCAAAGTGTATCGCCGGAGCTGATGGTGCGCACAATCCAGCAGTCATAGCCGCGCGGGTCGGCGGGACAGCCTCCGGCGGAGCCTACGAGCAGAAATCCGCCGTCGGGAGTCTGCAGGAGCGCGTTGCCGATGTCGTATTTGCTCTTCCAGTAAACGCGTTCACTGAGCACGACGCCTTTCCAATCCACTTCAGTGAAGAGCCACGCGGCTTCTTCCTTGCAGAGTTCTTTGGGTTCGCGCTTGGGTGAACCGACCCACGGGAAGTGCAGGTCTTTTGCGGGTTCGGCAGGTCGAGCGTATGCGGGAATATCTTTGGTGACACCGAGCGCGGCAATTTTGCCGTCACTGATTTCGATGATGGCGTTGGCCTGTTCGCCCGGGAAGTTGCGGGTCCAGACGACGACGCCGGGCTTATTCATTTTGACCAGATTGTATGCGCCCTTTTGGTCGAGGGCGTTGCGTCCGGCGCTGATGAAACCGCCGCCGCGAGCGTGCAGAATATCTTCGGTGAAGTCGCCGCCGCGGTCTTCGGATATGCGCGACCACTCAACATCGCCTTCGTAATCGGTTTTGACCACGTAGAGGTCGGTGCCGGAGCCGCCGGGTCCTCGGGTGGAGCCGCCGAGCACAAAGCCGCCGTCGTTGGTCGTGCGCAGTGAGCGGGCAGAAGAGACGCCGGCGCCCGGATAGCTTTTCTGGAAGATCAGGTCGCCGTAGAGTCCGAGCTTGAGAAGGCACATTTGGCGAGTGCCGGATTGCGAAATGCAATCACCGGCGAGCACAAAACCACCGTCTTCGAGGGCAAGCACCGCGTAGGCACCGTCATCCTCCGGGCCACCGAAATGGCGTGCCCAGCGTGGTTCCGGCGCGCGGTCATAGCCCTGCATTGTGGAGGCGGGTGCCTGCGCAAACGCCTGCAACGTTACGCAACCGAGCAGCGCGAACGACAGCAATAAATTTTGCAAATGCTTTTTCAAGTCGTGATACTTAAAGTACTCCGAAGTCCAAGCCATAGTCGGGCAGCACATCGCTGATTCTCAGCCGCTCCCGATCCTGCCATTGCTTCTGTGCCAGACGAATCAGAACTTCCGCGTGTGGACGATGCGCGTGCGGGTCATCCGGAATGCGCGTGTTCCACAGTGATTTCAATTCCTGCGGCAAGGTCGTGCAACCGGGACCGCAGAGGATGCAATCGTCGGGCATCCAAGCCGCAAGACCTGCGGCATCGAGCACGGCGCGGGGTTTGGGGTTTGACCCCAGAACCTCGGCAAACCAGCGCTCTTTGCGAGCCTGCACGAGCACGGCGACGCGGTTGTGATTCGGCAACAGAAATTGTGCCAGCACCTCGAACGAGGGGACCGGCCACAGCGGTACATCCAAACCACGTGCCAAGCCGTGCGCGAAGGCAAAACCCACACGTAAACCCGTAAAAGAGCCGGGTCCGGCACCGATGGCAATTGCGGCAAACTGTGCCGGACGAGCGTCATTCTGCACGAGCAGCTCTTCAAAGGCACTTTTTAGTTGGTCGCGGTCCGGCAACAGGAGTTCACGAGTGCCGTTAGGCGTAGCGAGACCGAGGAGCGTTTCGCGGCCTGAGGAATCTATAGCAAATATCATGAATGAGGTTCACTCAGGAGGATGGAGCGATGCAGCGGGTCGTCGAGGAATTGCAGGTGGATTTGGTAGCAGGAGTCGGGGAGGAGTTCGGCGATGCGTTCTGGCCATTCAATCAACAGGATGCCGTCGCGTTCGAAATATTCTTCGAGGCCCATTGCCATGAACTGATGCGCATTTTCGATACGGTAGAGGTCGGCGTGATAGAGCGGCACACGGCCGACATATTCGAGCACATAGTTGAAGGTCGGAGAGAGAATTTCTTCGCGCACGCCGAGACCGCTGCCGATGCCGCGGGCGACTACGGATTTTCCCGCACCGAGTTCACCGGAGAGACAGACGACATCGCCCGGGCGGAGCCGCTGTGCGAATTCCTCCGCCCAGACGAGAGTTTCTTCCGGTGAACGGGAGATCATTGATAGTCGTAGATCATGATCGGCGCGATGCCGTTCATGCGCAGATAGACGGTGAGCGCGCCGCGATGATGCCAGTGTTCATCGACGGCGAAGAGGGGCAATTGCCACGCGTCGAAGGAGGTTCCCCACGCATCGACTTTTTGATTCAGGTCGGCGTCGGTGATCGAGTCCCAAGTCTGCATGGCGCTGGCGAACATTTTATCGACAAAGGCATTGAGGTCGGCCTTCGACTTGAAGTTGCCGCTGGTGTCCTCGTAGAACTTACCGTCTTTCGCCATTTTCATCAAGGCATCGAGCGCGCCGTACATGTGTTGAACGAGTTCGGTATATGAGCGGACTTCAGGGGTGGGCTTGTAGTTCAGCTTGTCCTCAGGCATTTGGTCAATGATTCTGCGGGTGACACCGTGAACCATTTTGAAGTAGTCAATGCGGGGCTGAAGCATAGCCTTCTGCATGTGCATGAGTGGGTCCTGTCAGATTTTGGTTTTATGGGATTTAGGGGGAAATGGGTAGATTGGGACCCACAATATATGAACATTTGGGCAAAGAGTCAAGGGGGGAGGCGAAAAATCTTCTAAGCGCAGTCTTTTCTTGAATTTACCGGATGGATTCTGTGCCTGAGATGACGACCTGCTCAGGCGGTCGGCTGTGCATTCGAGTGGCAAACCACTTTGACAAGATTCTTCAGCCGCAGACGGCTTCAGAATGACAAGGTGTTTGAAAGGTCAACCAACATCGACGGGCGTTTCCATGAGATAATGCACGCCGGAGAGAACTGCACCGATGATGACGAAATACAAGAGGACGCGGAAGACCGTTGAACGGTTGTAGCCCAGAAAAGCGAGATAGAGATAGAGCGGGATAAGCCCTGCGGCGAGACTGGCCGTCAACATGAACCAGAGCGGCTGGCGCGCATTTTCCAGCAGCAGGTAAACGACGAATCGAACGGCACCGCTGATGACGACGACAAAGAGCGCCTGCCGGAAGCTGAAGAGGTCATCTTTTTCGAGAATGACAATCAACAGCCACAGCAGCGCGGCGCCGCCAAGTATGCCCCACATGGGAGCTCCTGAAGTTGAGTTGCGCGATGGGCAGCACGATGGCCGCCCCTACAATTTTCTATCCCTCGACGGACAACACGAACGGCTCTTCGAGCGCCAGACAAACCCAGCGGAGGAAGCGCGCGGCATCGGCTCCGTCAATCAGCCGATGGTCATAGGAGAGCGCGAGCGGGAGAATGCGGCGCGGTTCGAACTCCTTGCCGTTCCAGACGGGCTTGGTCTGCGTGCGCGAGACACCGAGAATTGCGGCGTCGGGCTGATTGACAATCGGAGTGAAATTGGTGCCGCCGATACCGCCGAGATTCGAGATGGTGAAGACGCTGCCCTGCATTTCGTCGAGTGCGAGTTTTCGGTCACGGGCGCGCGCGGCGAGCGTCGTAAGTTCTATGGAGAGCTCAGTGAGATTTTTCTTGTCCACGTCGCGCACAACGGGCACGAGCAGACCGCGTTCGGTGTCGACGGCAACGCCGATGTGAAAGTAGTCCTTGAAGACGACTTCTTCAGAGGCGAAATCGAGACTGCCGCGGAAGTTCGGAAAGACTTTCAACGCGGCGGCGGAAATTTTCAAGAGAATCGCAGTCATGGTCAGCGCGCCGCCGGCTTTTTCGACACGCGGAGCGAACTGTTTGCGCAGCGCTTCAAGCTGCGTGACGTCGGCTTCATCGAACTGCGTGACCTGCGGGCCGGTACTCCAGTCGCGCGAGAGTTTTGTGGCGGTGGCGCGGCGCACATTGGACATCGGTTCGCGGTGTGTGTCGCCCCACTTCGTGAAGTCGGGCAGCGGCTGCGGTGCGAGCGAGCCGACTGCGGCTCCGCCTGTCTGCGGAATTTTGGCAGACGAGCGCACGTAGAGCTTGACGTCGTCAATCAGAATTCTTCCGCCCGGACCGGTGCCGGAGACTTGCCCGAGGTCGACGCCGAGTTCGCGCGCGAATTTGCGCACGGCGGGACCGGCGGGCAGCACGCGGTCGTCCTTGACGTGTCCGTTGGTTTCGGGTTTAGCCGTGAACGGCTGCGCGGCAGGTGCGGGTTCCGTCTTGACCGCAATCGGTTCAGGTTTTTGCACGGGCGCGGGCGTCGCTGCCGGTTGAGGCGGAGCAGGTACGGCAACCGGAGCGGAAGTCTGCGCCTGCACGGCTCCTTCGATCTGCATCACGACCTGATCGATCGCGACCTTGTCGCCCTGCTTAATCAGAATCTTCGTGACTTTACCTTCGACATCCGACGGCACTTCCATCACGGCCTTGTCGGTTTCGAGTTCGAAGAGCGGCTGCTCTTTTTTGACGGCGTCGCCTTCCTTGACGAGCAGCTTGACGACGTCGCCTTTGGTGATGCCGTCTCCGAGGAATGGTATTTTGAAATCAGGCATGGTTTAGTTCGCCTTGATGTTATTCTTGTTATGTCGTCATTCTGAACGAAGGCTTGGCGTAGTGAAGAATCCCTCAGGAATTCTGCGCGTGCGTGACATAGAATAGCTTGATTCAACGAAGGTCCAGCTCAAGATTTCCATCCTGGCGGAGTCTCCACTGGTTTTCTCCAACATGTTCACCAACCGCTGCGAGCTCGTTAAGTATCGTTTGATTCTCGGGGGTGATTCCGTTCTTCAACAGAGGCATGATGTAGAGAATTACCTCATCAGTTGTGGGACTCTTTCGTTCAGCACCACACCTTCTTAAGTAGGAAATCAAGAAGTATCTTATTCGGAGCTCAACGGGTAACTGCGCTCTAAACTTCTTTTCCTTCCTCATGTGAAACTTATCTTCGTCTTCATGATACTCGAAGTTATCCATAAGGAGAGGTGTCAAGTCTTTATACTCTTTGCTAAGAATATCAAGAAAACCCATTTCAAGTCCCTTCATGATCAACTCATCATTTATGTCTTCAAGTCGAGCCCCATTCTTGCTCGCTATGACAGACTCAATGGTCTCGATGATTAGGTCATAAACGCTCGTACCTTGTACAATTCTAGCAATACGTCGTGGATTCCTGACTTTCCTAAAATTGATGATTAGCTGCCCTTGTAACACCGAGAACGGGTTTTGCCGTTTCTTGAAACTCGCAGCCCCATTGCCTTGCGCAACAGTGCCAACGTACTCAAATCCACAAGCTTCAGCAGTTTCGAGAATAAAATGCCAATATTTGGGATCCTTGTGGGCAAATACGAAACTCATCCACCTGTCGTACTTCATGACGCGATACATTTCACGTATGGCGGCACCAAGAGAATCCTTGTATGATTCAACCGTGTGGTTTCTCGACCCATCTTCAATCGTTTCGCGCTTGTAGTCGCTTTCGCTTACCGGAAGTCCAAGCCATTCATTCCACATGACGGACAAATCAAGGTAATTGATTTTTGACCCATACGGTGGGTCAGTGTAAACATAATCTATCGATTCCGAATTCACGGAATCAAGTAATGCGGCGTCCCCTTTCAATACTACCGACTCCCTTAGGCTCTTCTCGTCTATTGCCGCATTTAACTCTTTTTGCGCTGCAATGATCTTCTTAATTTTGGTCCGAAAAACACCAGCAACGTTGAGATGAACCTCAGCGGGTGCGAGTCTGTATCGAAAATAGCGGAATGGGCCGTTATCGCCGCCGCCTTCGGCTCTCGCTTTTGAGGGATGATAAGTTCTGTTAACCTTGCTAATCGTACCTGAGAAGGCCAACAACAAGACTTTGCGAATATCCTTATCTCTGGTCTTTAGAATCTCTTTCCGCAATATGGCAAGTTCGCACAATTGTTGGGTTGTAAATAGCTCCTCGATATGTTCAACATCAGAGGTAGGAGGTAGCAACGTTCCTTTGGGGTACTTAAGTGTCTTGAGCAACGCTTGAGCGTGACGCTTCGATTTGGGGCGTTGGGATTCAAATCGTTCGAGTAGTCTTTCCACGGACGACGTCAACTCGTGAGGCACAACAATTGTCAGGAGCGACTGCACGAGGAATTGTGACATTGGATTTAAGTCAATGTGAATTGCCTTTCGTCCGGTCACAATTGCTTCAATCGCAGTAACACCGCTTCCACCAAAAGGATCAAGCACAGTGTCGCCTGGTTGACTATAGTACTTAATGTACTCTTGAACGACGTTCCACGCTTGTTTTGTAAAATAGCCGTGTACCCCGAAATGTCTTCTTGCTTGTTGCTTCTTCACCACGATTTCCGGTAAGAGCGAGCGTGTTGAGTAAAACTGAGAGTCTTTTTCTGATCGCTTGGTTGCTTGCGAATGTTTCACTGCCCGAGCACCAAAGGCACTTGGCGACAACAGTTCGATCACATCATTCCAGTGCTTATCTAGATCTTTGATTCTCCAAGAATTAAGGGGTTTTACTCCTTCGCGATTCCAAACAACAAAGTCTATTCCATTTGAGATCGCATATAGATTCACATTTATTTCGGGGTGCAATGCGTAGAAGTAAGCCTGCTCTCTGTGCTTTGCTTTTGACGCCAGTTCTTTTGGCCCCTTGGCATCAAGTACCCAGGCTGGTTTCCCGTCTACCTCCATCAAGTAGTCAGGAATCGATGTCACCTTTCGACTCTTTGAACCAATCTGCACAATAGGGTGCGTGATTCGTGGATTGCGACGTACACGGGTTTTGCCCCTGTGTCCATATCCAAGCGCCTGCAATATTGGACTCAGAATAAGTTCACGAACGGACTCTTCGGTGAAGTCGTCTGCGTTAACTGAATCAAAATCAAAGTCATTCAGAGGATACGTGTTCATGTTGCTGCCTGTTCCCCTATGACACCCAGGGGTCGCGTTTGTCGCCGGTGATGTTGAACTCTTTCATGTGCGCGGCGACGACTTCGGGTTTGACTTTTCCTTGCAGCGCGAGTTTACTGAGCGCGGCCTGCACGATGTAGGGTGCGCTGACTTCGAAGAAATCGCGGAGTGCGGTGCGGCTTTCGCTCCGGCCGTAGCCGTCGGTGCCGAGAGAGTGGAATTCGCCGGGGACGTAGCTGCGCACAAGGTCGGGCAGCGTTTTCATGTAGTCGGAAGCCGCGACGGTCACATCCGCGCCGTCCTTTAGGGCTTGCGTGATGAACGGCACGCGCGGCGGCTCGGTCGGATTCAGCATGTTGTGCCGCTCGCAGGCCAGCGCATCGGTGTAGAGGGTCTTGTAGCTGGTGACGCTGTAGACATCCGCAGCGACTCCGTATTTCTCGGACAGCAGCTTCTGCGCTTCGAGCACGGAGAGCATGATGGAACCGGAGCCGAACAGATTGACGCGCGGCCGCGCCTTCTTGTCCTCGGCTTTCTTATAGAGGTAGATTCCCTTCAGCACGCCTGCTTCAACGCCTTTCGGCATTTCGGGATGCGTGTAGTTCTCATTCTGGATGGTCAGGTAGTAGAAGATGTCCTCCTGCTCCTGATACATGCGGCGCAGACCGTCGCGGATGATGAGCGCGAGTTCGTAGCCGAAGGCGATATCATAGACCATGAGATTGGGCACAGGCAGCGTCAAAACGGGACTGTGGCCGTCTTCGTGCTGCAGCCCTTCGCCGTTCAGAGTCGTGCGTCCGGCGGTCGCTCCCATCATGAAGCCTTTGCAACGGATGTCGCCGGCAGCCCAGACGAGGTCGCCGATACGCTGCGGGCCGAACATCGAGTAGAAGGTGAAGAAGGGGACGGTGTTCAGTCCGTGCGTGGCGTAAGCGGTTCCCGCGGCGACAAAGCTCGACATGGAACCTGCTTCGGTGATGCCTTCTTCGAGAATCTGTCCGTCGGTGGCTTCTTTATAATAGAGAAGGGACGCGCGGTCCACAGGTTCGTAGAGCTGTCCGATGCTGGAATAGATGCCGACCTGCCGGAACAGCGCTTCCATGCCGAAGGTGCGCGCTTCATCGGGAACGATGGGGACGACGAGTTTGCCCCAAATGTCGTCTTTCAGGAGTTTGGCCAAAATGCGTACAAAGACCATCGTGGTGGAGACTTCGCGGTCGCCGCTGCTCTCGAAGAACTCCTGCCAGAACTCTTTTTTCGGCGGTTCCAGCGGCTGGACTTCCACTCTGCGCTGGGGCATTGGTCCGCCGAGTTTTTCGCGGCGCTCTTTGATGTAGACCATCTCGGGGCTGTCCTGCGGCGGCTTGTAGAACGGCGTGGCGGCAATGGCTTCATCGGAAATGGGAATGCCGAAGCGCGTGCGGAAGTGCATCAACTCGCTGTCATTGAGCTTTTTCTGTTGATGCGTGATATTGCGGCCCTCTCCGGCTTCACCAAGACCGTAGCCTTTGATAGTCTTGGCCAGAATCACGGTGGGCTGTCCCTTGTGTTCGACGGCGGCTTTGAATGCGGCATAGACTTTTTCGGGGTCGTGTCCGCCGCGCCGCATCTTGGAGAGCTGTTCGTCCGAGAGATGGTCGACCAGTTTGAGCAGTTCGGGGTCCGCTCCGAAGAAGTGCTGGCGGATATAGGCACCGGACTCGACGGTGTATTTCTGGTAGTCGCCGTCGACGGCCTCGCCCATCCGTCTGACAAGTTTGCCGTGCGTGTCTTCGGAGAGCAGGAAATCCCAGTCATTGCCCCAGATCACTTTGATGACGTTCCAGCCGGCACCTCGGAAGATGGTTTCGAGTTCCTGAATGATTTTGCCGTTGCCGCGAACCGGGCCGTCAAGCCGCTGCAGATTGCAGTTGACGACGAAGATGAGGTTGTCGAGTTTTTCGCGTCCGGCCAGACCGATTGCGCCGAGCGCTTCGGGTTCATCGGTTTCGCCGTCACCGAGGAAGGCCCAGACGTGCGAATCGGTATGCGGTTTGAGTTGACGGTTTTCGAGATAGCGATTAAAGCGGGCCTGATAGATGGCCATAATCGGGCCGAGTCCCATCGACACGGTGGGGAACTGCCAGAAGTTGGGCATCAGCCATGGATGCGGATAGGAGCTGAGTCCGCCTTCGGGTCGAAGTTCATGTCGGAAATTGCGCAGTTGCTCAATTGAGAGTCGTCCTTCGAGGAAGGCGCGCGCGTAGATGCCGGGGGACGCATGCCCTTGGAAGAAGATCTGGTCCGCTCCGTCGGGGTGCTCCGGTCCTTTAAAGAAATGGTTGAAACCGATTTCGAAAAGGGTGGCGGACGACGCATAGGTGGAGATATGTCCGCCGATTCCGTCTTCGGCGCGATTGGCCCGCACGACCATTGCCATAGCGTTCCAGCGAATGATGCTCTTGATGCGGCGCTCGATTTCGCGGTTTCCGGGAAATGCGGGCTGTCGGTCGGCGGGAATCGTATTGACGTAGGGAGTGGTCAGGGGGAACGGCGCAGAGACGCCGCGCTTTTGGGCATGAATCTGCAGCCAATGCATTAGCTCTCGCACACGCTCGGGGCCGCCATGCCGATATTCGTATTCAAGCGAGTCAATCCACTCTTGAATTTCGATGTCTTCAGGCTGGGCCAGTCCGCGGTATGGATTGTAGGCGGAACCGTCGTGGATATTCTCCAGAGTCATGGCCGGTTCAGCCGGAGTGGGAACACTCATGTTGGGTCCTTTCATAACTTTAATGCCACCGTAGCGGTTAGCCATCTGGGGCGTAATCTCGCTTGGGACAGCCCCTAATATACCCATTTTCAGCTCGAGATTCAAACCACGGGAGTCAGGGCATGGTTCCACGGGTGCTACGGAATCGATTTTGGTCGGGCTTTTGTCGACGCCTACTCCACATATCGGCTGGTGAATTGAACTCGATTTTAGCAGGACGTATTCGCGGGAAGAGGCATTCCCCACTGAAAATTTTTGAATTGCTCGCGCGCGCAACGGAGAATTTTCGCATTGCGCAGCAAGCATTTCACTTGTATGCGCGTGCCGAAGCAGGGGAGCTTCGCAGTCCGTTCGCCCGAATATCCGGTGCGGCTTCATGCCGATTGCAGAGCAGCGCGAGTCCCGCAGAAGTTGCGGAATCCGCCCTGCGAACCGACACTCAACTTACTCTGTTTTAATAACTTCTCTGCCTGCGTGCGTACGACGGCTCGGTCGCAGTGACTCACGCGCGGAGCACTTTGCAAGCGGGGGGCTTGCACTCGGCGAAAGCTCCGCGGGTGTCTTCAGCAGTCTGCAAAACGAGCGTTGAGGCGGGAGAGCATGGACGAAATCGGGAATGAATTTCAGTCTTATGCGGAGCGCTCGACCCTCTTGACAAGAATTACAAAGTGCATATATTTGCGAGTGTGTATTGTCGCGTGTGCCATGCGCGTGACATTCTCCTTTGGATTCGTGCCCGCGTCACCTGTCGGAGCGGGCCTTGATGATAGATCACTTGGACCGCCGCACGGTCCGAAACATCACACGGGGCGCAGTCCGTCCCCCTGTCGGGCCATTTACTGACTGCAAGATAATCCCTGACGAAAACAACCCTCGCACAAAGGAGACAATCCATGGCGACGAAGAAGAAGGCAAAGGCCGCCAAGAAGGCCCCCAAGAAGAAAGCCACGGCCAAGAAGGCCGCGCCGAAGAAGGCTACGAAGAAGAAAGCTACGGCTAAGAAGGCCGCCAAGAAGGCCACGAAGAAGAAAGCTACGGCCAAGAAGGCCGCCAAGAAGGCCACGAAGAAGAAAGCCGCCCCGAAGAAGGCCGCCAAGAAGGCGACAAAGAAGAAAGCCGCCCCGAAGAAGGCCGCCAAGCCCAAGGTGAAGCGTAAACCCAATGCCGCGTTCATGGCTCCCATGATGCCGTCGGCCACGCTGGGCGACGTAATTGGCGCAAAGCCGATGCCGCGCACGGATGTGACCAAGAAGATTTGGGACTACATCAAGAAGAACGGCCTGCAGGACAAGACGAACAAGCGGATGATCAATGCCGACGACAAGCTGATGAAGCTGTTCGGCAAGAAGCAGGTCTCCATGTTCGAGATGACCAAGCTCGTCAGCAAGCACCTCTCCCCCGCCAAGTAAGTGCTCTAAGCACCCCCGCCTGATAGAAAGCCCCGCAACGCACGTTGCGGGGCTGCTTTTTTCCGCTGGAAGGAAACCAGCTACGGATTCGCCAAGACCTGATAGAATCTCTGTTCAGTCGCCGTGCTGTCCACGAAAACGGTGTTTAGGACGGTGGCAATCACTTCCGAGTTCAAGAAGTCGGGGTCGGTCGCGGCCACGATATCATAGCTGGCCGCTCCGGCCACGGCCTGCCAGCGCAACGTGACGGTGCTGTCGTCGTTAGCATGAATCGTCAGCGCTTGCGGCGGCTCAAGAATAGAACTCACGTTCAGAACAAGCAGAGTGGTGTCGGCCTGATTGTTCGTGTCGCGCACACGCAAGGTCAACGGAAAACTGCCTCCCGTGCCCGGCGTTCCCGTCAAGTGTCCGTTAGCAGCCAGCGCAATGCCATCTGGCAGCGTGCCGCCAATCAGGGAGAAGGTATAGTTGCCGTTGCCGCCGATGGCCACCAGCGTGTCCGCATACGGGGAAAGCTGCGTCCCTTGTGTGAGGGAGCTGTTCAGAAAGACGGGCTGCAACGCTTCGTTGGAGACAGTCTTCAGAAACCACGAGTTCGGGTCGAAGCTCAGCGAAGAGGGAGAATAGCCGAGGTCAAACAAGTATTCCGTCCGGTAGGCGCTGCAGACTACAGTGTGCGTGACCGTTTGTGCTCCGCCGAAACGCAGCTCGACTCTGTTGGTAAACGGAAGCGGCGGGACGTTGTGAATCTGGCGCAGCCGCACGGCGGTTTTGAGCGCGCCGTCCACCGTTCCGGTTCCGTATGACACGCGGTAGCTCGGGCGATTGGTTGCGTAGAGGTAGGCGTAGACAAACGGTGTGACGTCATAGCCCACCACATCTGACATGGCCAGCAGGAACTCTTCCGTGTCGGCGTTTCCGTACTCAAACCGTGCGCGGTACTCGCGCAGACCGGCAAAGAACAGCGAGTCGTTTTGAATTGCGCCGCGCAGCGTATGCAGCACCCATGCGCCTTTGTTATAGACGGTATTGCCGCTGAACAGGTCGGAGGGGTTCACAATCGGCCCCGAGGGATCGGTGACGGGCTGTGAACTGACCATGTAGCTTTGCAGCGCCGAAGCTCCGCCAAGGTGCTCGAACCACAGTGCCTCGCTGTAGCTGGCAAAGCCCTCGTTCAACCAGATGTGCGGCCAATCGGCGAGCGTGACCATGTCGCCCCACCACTGATGCGCGAGTTCGTGGACGAGAATCCAGTCGTAGGTGCCCGCGCCGTTCACAAGGCCTCTGCCGTACGACGTGTTGCACTGATGCTCCATGGCACCGCTCCAGCGGAACATGGAATGGCCGTATTTTTCGCCCATGAACGGATACTCGCCGAAGAGTTCCGCGAAGAGCGCGATGGCATCGGGCATAATGTCAAAGTCCGCGATGGACTGCGTCAGCTTTTCGGGATAGACATAATATTCGAGCGGCAGACTGTCGCCGGAAGTCGAGACATACCAGTCGTCAAATTGAACGTAGTTGGTGGCGTTCGCGACAATCAGGTAACTCGAAATCGGATACTTTTCGAACCAGCTGAAGCGTTTCGCGCTGGCAGGGAGCACGGTGACAGATTCCAGCACGCCGTTGGATGTGGCGGTCAGAGTATCTGCAACGGTCAGATGAATGCGCGCGCTGTCGGCTTTGTCGTCCGGCAGGTCCTTACACGGCCACCAGTCGCGCGCGCCCAGCGGTTCGGAGAGTGTGGAGATGGAAGGCACGTAGTAGCCGGGAGACACCAAGCGGTCGAACCAGTCAAATGTGGAAATCCCTCCGCCGAGACAGGGTCTTCCGTGATAGTAAACGGAGAGCAGAAACTCTTCGTCAAGCGCGTAGTCACGTTCCAGCGAAGCCACGATCTGATAGTTGGAGTGCACGAAACTCAGCACTTCCCCGCCGGCCCCGCGCACGGAGTCAACAGTCAGCGTGTCACAGAAGTCGAGCACCACATCACGGAAATTAGTCAGCAGAGCGCGTCCGTGAACATCCGTGCGTCCTGTGATCTGTTGCCCCGTGAAATCACGCAAATCAATCCAAAGTTCGTAATACAGGACATCAA
Organism: bacterium; assembly: GCA_023382385.1. NCBI lineage: Bacteria > bacterium. The sequence goes on from JAHDVH010000002.1 coordinate 486,527, forward strand.
AGTCGTTTTGCGTTTCATCCAGCGTAGCATGTTCGCGGTTTTCCAGCACGCGCTGCCAGCGGCGTGCTTCCCGGTTATGAAAATCCGTCGGGTTAGCAGGCGGAGTTTCATCCAACTGAGCACGAAGTGTCAGCGGAGCGAGCAGAATCAGTAGTAGGGTCCAGATCATCGAGAGGCATTTCCAGTTACATCGTCGTCATTGCAATAATTTAGTCTGTTCTGAGTGCGTGCGCAAGTCAAAACTCGTTGCTCAAAATTCGGTTCTGTAGTATATTAATCTATCTGACCATCACACTTGCCGGAGGATTACCCATGGGTTGCTTGAAAGGTCTCCTCGAAGTTATTCTGTATGTTGAGAATATGCAGGAAATGGTGGAGTTTTACCGCGATGCCATGGGGCTTCGGGTCAGCTATCCTCCGAATGCCTCTGACTATCGCAAAGAGGAGTGGGTTGTCTTCAGCACAGGTCCGTGCAGCCTGTGCCTCCATTCCGGCGGCAAGCGGCGGATTGGTAAGGATGCTCCCTCTTTAGTATTTAGAGTCAATGACATAGAGGTCGCGCGGGATGAGCTGACGGAGCGGGGTGTCCCGATGGGCGAGCCTCGTGTGGTTGCGCCGGAAATCTGGATTTGCGAGGGTGAGGACCCTGAGGGGAATCGATTTTCGATTGAATATACATCTAAAAAACAATCTGTTATGTAGATAGTTTTTTAAGCGGTTCGCAAACCGCTTGACTTTTTGAAAATCATTTCGTAGTTTTACGAAAGACGAAACAAGCTATGCAAAACGCACCAACATTTACGGTCCATCCACCGGATTCCTCTCGCGAGGATCAGGAACTTGCCAAGCTGGCACGGGCTTTAGGTCACCCGCATCGTGTGGCCATCATCCGCTTTCTGCTGCAGAGTCCCGGATGTATCGTGGGCGATATTGTGGAGCACTTGCCTGTGGCTCCTTCCACTGTGTCGCAACACCTGCGCAAGTTGAAAGAAGCGGGGTGGATTCACGGGGAGATTGACGGGCCGAAGATCTGCTACTGCATAGAGACGCGCGCGCTGCAGCGCTTCAAAAAGGTCTTTGACCTGTTGACGGAGTCGTGTTGTTAGAGGATTCCTGACGTCAGACAAACGCGCTAATAGCGCATGGAAGACCTTGCCGGAGAGTCTTCCGGTAAGACATACGAGCAGAAACAGAAGGAAGGCTATGGAAACTGAACTGAACATTCGCGAGGTTGTGCGCGAAAAGTACGGGCAGGCGGCACGAGGCGAGAGCTGTTGCGGAACCTCGGGCTGCTGCGGCGCAACCAATGTTGAAGATATTGCAGCTGCCATCGGCTACTCGGAGGAAGATCTGAAAGCGGTGCCGGACGGTGCGAATCTCGGGCTTGGCTGCGGTAACCCGTTGGAGTTTGCCGATGTGAAGCCGGGTGAGACAGTCTTGGACTTGGGCAGCGGAGCGGGCTTCGACGCCTTCCTTGCGGCACGTAAGGTGGGACCACTGGGCCGCGTCATCGGTGTGGATATGACTCCGGACATGCTGGCCAAAGCGCGTGCAAATGCAGAAAGCATTCAAGCCCGCAACGTCGAGTTTCGTGAAGGAATCATTGAGGATTTGCCGCTCAAGGATAACGCGGTGGATTTGGTGATTTCGAACTGCGTCATCAATCTTTCAACCGACAAGCCGAGAGTCTTCAACGAGATTGCACGAGTGCTGCGGCCCGGCGGACGCATGCTCGTCTCCGATCTTGTGCTCAATCGCCCGCTGTCGGAAGCGTTGAAGAACAACGTCGAAGCGTACGTGGGTTGTGTGGCGGGCGCGTCCCTGAAGGAAGACTATTTACGCTATGCACGCGAAGCCGGCTTGACGGACGTCGAAATTGTCAACGAAATTCAATATGACGTGGGACTGTCCGAAATCGGCGAGGCGCTTCGCAGCGAAGCACTGGATGCCGTCGCTTCGGTGAAAGTGCGTGCCTTTAAGCCGAAGAGCGGAGCCTGCTGCGGGAGCGATTGCTGTCAATAAACTGCAATATCTCACTTCGTTTCAGACTGAAATGAAGGAAGATATCGAGAAAGACCCGGCACTTGTCGGGTCTTTCTGTGCTTGAAAATGTCCTTTGAATTGCGTATCTTAAGAAATTGAATATTGCCGACGCACGTGCTCAATTCAATGAAAATAAACCAATAGAGGTCCATCCCATGGCTTTCACCGCCAAAGATTTCGGCACCAAGATTCTTGAACTCGACGGCATTTCCAAAAAGACCTGCGAAGAGCATCTAAAGCTCTACAACGGATATGTAAATAAGACGAACGAAGTGCTTGAAAAGCTTGCCGCGCATGATGGCGCGGGAGCGAATCAGGTGTATTCCGAGATTCGCGGACTGAAGGTGGACTTGAGTTTTGCGATAGCCGGAATGCAGAATCACGAAGTCTATTTCGCGCACTTGACGCCGGGCGGCAGCGCGCTTTCGGGCGACCTCAAGAAGCAGATAGAGAAGGATTTCGGAAACTACGACAAATACATCGCGGATTTGAAAGCTTCCGGCATGGCCGCGCGCGGCTGGGTTTGGCTGGTGTGGTGGGAGGACGGCAAGCGTCTGCTCAACTGGGTAGGCGACGCGCAGAATTCATATCTTGCGTGGAACATGAAGCCGATTATGGCGATGGACGTTTATGAGCACGCCTACTTTATCGATTACGGCGCGGCACGTCCCGCCTACATTGAGGCGTTCATCAAGAATCTGTGCTGGGAAACCGTCGCAAAGAATTTTGATGGCGCGCGCCGCTGAGCACCACGGCTGACCTGCGGATCACGCGTTTCACTTTTGCAGGTATAGGGGCGTGCCGTGAGGTGCGCCCTTTTGGTGTCACCAGAGAAGAGGATACTATTTCATGAAGTTTTTGTTCATTACGATTATTGGAGCTATGCTCATGTCCACGGCGTCTGCACAAATCAACTATGGCTGGGTGAAGGAACTGCCCGACACCGGCTATGATGACGCCATCGCGCGCGTCACCGAACTGTTGAAGGAAGAAGGATTCGGAGTGCTTACGGAGATTGATGTTCAAAGCACGTTGAAGAAGAAGATCGACATGGATTTCCGTAAGTACGTCATCCTCGGCGCGTGCAATCCGCATCTTGCCTCGCAGGCTCTGCTCGCGGAACCGCAAATAGGGTTGATGCTGCCCTGTAATGTCGTCGTGCAGGAGCGGGAAGGCGGCGGATCGATCGTGTCCATCATTGATCCCAAGGCGATGTTCCTTTTCATTGAGAACGAGAACCTGAAACCCGTCGCCGCGTCGGCCGAGGAAAAACTGCAGAACGTGCTGAAGAAGCTGTAGAAATTACTTTTGATTACCAAAACAACAAGCGGGGCGCATTAAAGCGTCTCGCTTTCTGTTTGTCTAAATAACGCTATTAGCGCAGTAAGAGCAGTTTTGTCGTAGCGAGAGTTTTGCCGTGTGCGTGCAGCGCCGCGAAGTAGACGCCGCTGGCGAGCCGGTTCATGTCCAAACGGACGGAGCTTTTCGATCTTATATGTTCAGCGTGTATTCGCACAGCCTCGCGGCCCGTCACGTCATAGAGAACCACGTCATAAGTCCCCGGCGTGCGAACGAATATTGACAGTTGCGCAACCGCATTGAACAGATTCGGAAACACTTCGAGTCGAAATTCGCTTGGCAAAATCGGCAGTATGTCGTTCACTAAAACTTCACTCGTATCCGCACTATCCGGCGAAGAAGTCAGCCAGGGGATGAACTCGACGCCGTTGCCGACCTCCGAACCCATGCCATTGGGATTCTACGCACTGTTGAATGGTCCCGTCGAATCTCCCCACCAATTCTCCCGCGCATCGAAATTGTTTCCCGAACCTCGAGCGGCCAGCCCTTGCGGCAGAAAGGAGTTGTTGCGCGCGATAACCGGATTCTGCGACCCGCCGCTTGCCAGAACATCCGGCAAATCTTGAGGCTGAAGGTTCAAAAACGTATTGCCGGTCAGCGTGCCCGCGCCATTCAGATAGATCCCCGTAGCCAGCGCATGATTCAACCCCAAGCAGTCTACGAACTCGTTGTCTTCGATGACTGCGAGATTGCCTGACGTCTGGTTCATGCAATTGGCGTTGATCTGGATCATGCCGCTCTGATTCGCGGTCATTCGATTGTTTCTGAATACATTATTGCGAATCACAATTGGCGGATCTTCGACTATCGAACAATTGACCCCGACTTCGATAACCCACATCGCGTTCTCAATTCCCTCGAAGACGTTGTTCCCAATTCTCATTCCACCCGTAGGAAAGGCAACCAAAACGGAAAATGCCGTCACGCTTGGGCCGAACCGGCAGTTGCGAATCGTGATGTCTTCACCAATCGCGTTCAAGAAATGACCGTACTGGGCGTTACGTTTGAATTCGCAATCTTCAATTAGCGATCTGCTGTAGCCTGTGACCATTGCGTACGCGCTTGCTTCAAACATGCAACGATTCACTTGAATTCGACCGTTGCTTGAGGGCCGAATGGCATCTCGAACACAACCAAGAAAGCGGGAGTCGGTGACCTTGATGTCCATTCCACCTCGAATGGCTGCCGACACTGAATCAAATCGGCAATTTTCAATAAACAACGCGAATGCCGAGTTTTGAACTCCGCCCGATCTTGTTGCGAAACTTTGTCGAAGCTCAGGGCGGTTGAGGAAAGCAATGTTCTTGACAGTGGTCGTGTCCCCGCGCGCCTCAAACGTCGAGGGCGTATCCAGTCCTGCGGCGATCGGATCAAGCACGGTTCTTAACTCTTCGGTTGTGTCGGCCTGAAACTCTCCAAGCAGCGTGACCGAGTGCAGTGGACCAATTAAGAACTCATGGTAAGTTCCCGGTGATACAAGCACCGTGTCTCCGGCCGCCGTTGCGTCCAAGGCAGATTGAATGGTTGCGTACTCCGAAGGAACCGGCAGCACTGCGGCGCGCACGGCGACCGCAAGGCCACTCAATATCAACCAAAGGAGTGTGGATTTGAGATTCCTTATGGAGTGCATGAGCTGACTCCATAAGAAAGACACGCCCAGGCCTTGCAATCTGACGCGCATTCGTTCTCGTCGTCGCCGCATCCGGACGCGTTTGGGCACGGGATCAAGCAAACGTAAGGGACATAGGTCCTGTTTGAGTCCAGCAGGTACATCGATGGTCCCGAAGTGTCGCAGCCGCCACTCTCGCAATTGTTAGAGTGGTTGTTCGTGAGATAGTTCTCCGTTGCGCCGCTGAGAATAAGGAGGTTTGCGCAGGATTGACAGTCGGAGCACTCGCCGCCGCTGTAACAGATAGCCTCTGTCGAAAGTGTATATGTTCCATCGCACGCAACCGTGAATTCATGGCGGGTGCAATTTGTTGTCTAGCCCGGTGTGCACTCCGCCTCAGAACAACCAGTGTCACAAAAACACTGACAGTCTGTGCAGGCCACACTCGAGGTGTGCAAAAAACGATGCACAAAAAAACCGCAAGAATCGTCTTTGCGGTGAAGGTGAATGTTGCTTTGTTCAGGACGGCCTCCCTTCTTATTGGGAGAACCCCTCGGCAGAAGCGCGGAGTTGCCGATACACCATCAGAATATACGCCGTCAATCCGGTCAAGTCAAGCGATTATTGCAGGACTCTCAAATTTGTGACATAAAACAGTATTACAATCACTTGGAGAACCTCTTTGCCGATCACTCCTTCCGAAAATACACCTCGAAAACTGTGCCTTGTTTCGCATACGTCACACGCAACGGCCACTCGGCGGTGTCCGGCAGCATGCGGAATTTGCGAGAGTAACTATTCTGTTTCAATTCGCCGTTCACCAACTCTGTTGCAAACAGAAGCGAGTCCCCTCTCACGCTATAGTATCCCCCTTCCGTGTAGTCATCCCCCGTTTCCTGATCCGCGCGCGGCGCAAGCCGATAGAAGTAACGGTAGCTTGAGTCCGCGCGCAGATCGAGAGCCATGTGCTGCAGGTTGAGGAAGTTGATGGAGTTCGCGTTGGCATACCACGTGGCTGCAAGCGAAGGCGGCTGCTGAGTCGTCGCTCTTTGACACGCAAAGAAAAGCAGCGATATCAGAAGCACTCGCATCATTTGAGCAGAATCACCCTCTGCGAGTGCTTTGTATCTCCGGCGCGAGCCTGCAGCATGTAAACCCCACTGGGTAATCCCGAACCGTCAATTTCGAATTCAGTTCTTCCTGCGGAGAAATATTGGCCGTAAAGCATGACTCTTCGCCCGCGAATGTCATACAAACTCAGTTCCACTTGCATGCCGCGCGCAAGTTCAAGGGGAAGGCGCGCTGTATTATTAAAGGGATTGGGATACAGGGGTCGAAGGGAAAAATCCTGCGGCAACGGGAGCGGCGCGACTTCTCCACTTGCAAGTATCACGGTCTCTGATGTCACGAAGATCGGTTCGTGGGACTGAGTACTGTACATGGCCATAAAGGCGTTCGTCTCCGGCAAGTTGTGTGCTGCGAGGTAATTCACCAAACCCGGCTGCACAGTCTGAAACAGCACAGAAACGGTAACCGTCGCGGAGCGCGGCAAACGATAAGTCACGATGTCGCTTCCGCTGCCTTCCGCGCCGCCCACTCGGTTGAAATTGGTGTCCGAGGGCGGCACGCCGTAGACGGCGACACTGTCATACGAGAGATGTTCGCTCGTAAACATCAATGGCGGCAGACGATTGTCCTTGGGATGCGACACAGCGCGCAGCAGCGTCCATGTCCGCCGGCCTTGGTCATCTCCCATCACCGCTTCGTAAACCTGCACCTGACTCTCTTCGGAAATCACGTCATGATGAGGTTCAAACGGATCGTCGTAGCCGATGATTTCGCCCTGATCGTTCCACGCCCCTGATTCGAAAATCACATTTCCCGTGTCGTCTTGTGATCTCACATGCAGCCACATCCGGCGGAGCGGGATTCCCGTTGGCAGCTTGTGTCCCGCCAAATTTGTAACTGTGACCTGCAGAATCGTCGAATCGCCGTCATGCTCTGCGTGCAAATCGAGCGCACATGTCTGAGTTTGCAGGTTTCTTTGCGTCTCGGCGATGGTCGTGTCAAACTGCGCCGCCAGCGCGGTCACACCCAACGTTTGTGCATGATCACGCAGTAGCCGCAGCATCGTCACATTGGCGCCGACAAACAAATGCTGAAAGTAGGGAGAGCGCAATTCCTGATGCCACGGCGGCACGAGTGCGATGTCCTGTGGGGAAGTGGAGACGCGCATATGACAAGCCTGACAGCTCACGTTTCCTGCTTGCCCGTAGAAACTGTTCTTCCACTCGATGTAAGGCGTCTGCTCAGGGAACTCGCCGATGATGTTGCCTTCCACGTCGAGGGAAGGAGTGAAAAGCGTATGACACGTCGCACACAGCTCGGCGTCGTTCGTGTGTGCACCGAGCACCGGAGTGTATCCCACATTGTTAATCATCGGGGCCTGCAAGGGATTTGCATACGGCCCGAAAATGAGCCGCTCATCTGTAATCTCGTAGCCCCCGCTGTAGCTCGCCGGCTCGCCAAGATTGTCCGGTTGGACCTGGTGACACACGGTACAGCTCACACCGTCGCGCGCCAGCGGATCGCTCGGCAGGGCGGAAAGGTCATAATGCTCAAAACCGTCATACCGAACTTGAGTGTGACCGATCGGCACATGACAGACGGTACAGCGCTGTTGAATCAGCGCAGAATGCTGCGGGAAAGCTGCAAGCTCGGTGGCCACTTTCGCCCGCCAGAACGGGTCTTTGGAGCTGTTCGCCATCATCGTTGAGCGCCACTGCGTGATTGGAGATATGTCCGTTCCGTTCTCGGTCATAATATTGCCGTTCGAAACATGGCACATCTGGCAATTCCCCGAACCGGAAAACAGCGTGGTCGTGTGTGTCGGCAGATTTTGGGCAAAGAGCTGGCCGGACAGCAACCAAACAACAAATAGAATTAATAATCTCATAACTATATACCTGAGTTTCCTCCATTATAAGAGAAATTCCCAAACAAGCAATTTGCTGCGAATTCGCTGGAGACAAAAGAGGCAGCCTACGCGGCTGCCTCTTGAGCAATAGTGATTTTTCGTTACTTCTGAAGCACCATCCGGGCCGTCTGTGATTTGCCGTTGCTCTCCACTTTCGCAAAGTAGCTTCCTGAACTCCAGCCGCTACCATCGATAGGCAGCGCGTGCTCGCCTGCACTGAGCGAATGCCGGGAATTCAAAACCGTTTGACCCATCCCATTGAATACGCGCAGAGAAACCGTCGCAGGTCGCGACAGCGCAATCGGCAGAATGGTCGTCGGGTTGAAGGGGTTCGGGTAATTCTGGCCGACGGAGAACTCGGTCACGAGCGGCGCCGGTTCGCGCGCCGAAACAGCGGCATACGTCAACTCCAATGCCCACGACTGGATCGAACCGACATCCTGCGGCGCATTGTCCGTCACGCGCAGAATCCATGTGCCTGCCGACGAGATTTGATCAAACAGCGTCAGAGCCTGATCCGGTTGATAGCGGCCGGTGAACGGTGGACTGCCGTCACAGATGAACTCCGAGGCCTCGTCGTCAAACACGGTCGAAATGTAGTTATTGCCCGACAGTCCGCATTGATTGGCCAGTCGCACGACGTCTTCGTTAGGCGCTTCGAGATAGATTCTCAGGTCCTGGTCAAACGTATGATGAATTGTGACGATGACATTGACATCTATGATATCGTAGGCGTCAAAGATCTCCATGGCCGACTCGGCGATGCCGCTCGGACCGTCCGGGATGGAAACCGGAACATTGGTCGCGGAATACGTGATGGTCGTGTCGGCTAAAGCGGACGCGTTCCATGTCACGAACACGAAGAAGACTAAGTAAACCGATTTCGATGCCATATTGCCCTCCAGGAAACAATATGAAATCAGTTGCGAAACTGAAAGGGGCGGCACGCTTTGCGCATGCCGCCCCTCAATCGTTACTTGACCAGCACCATGCGTGCGGTCTGCACTTCGTTTCCGGCCATTACCTTCGCAAAATAGCTGCCGCTGCTCCATGCGCTACCGTCAATCGGAAGCTCATGCTGTCCCGCGCCAAGCTCCACACTATACTCATACACCACCTGGCCCGTTTCATTGTATACCGTCAGCTGAATCGACGTCTGCTTGTCAAGCTGAATCGGCAAATTCGTCGTCGGGTTGAACGGATTCGGATAGTTCTGAGACAGCTTGAAGCTCTCCGCCACCGGACCGCGCACGGGGCCGGCGTCAACGGTTCCTGTATTCGTGTAGCTGACCACTCCCGTCGTGTAGTTCGGACCCGTCGCATCATAATTGGAGAAACTTGCACCGCGTCCGGTAGCTTGCGTCAGCCACTGATATTGCCAATCTTCTGTGGTATCCCCAATGGGCGTGCCGTTGAAGTAGACCGTGAAGTAGCCGTGACGCGTCACTCGCAGCGCGGCTTCGGACCACGCCGGTGTCGTCAATGTTCCCCAGCCGTCTACGGTGTAAATCGCGCTATCCACATTTGTGGTTGTAAAACCAGGCATCAGTTCTACGGTCATGCGCAGCACACCGGTCCATGTCGTGCCGTTGGTGCACGGGAACCGCACCACCAGAACATCCTGATCGGGATCTTGAACGTACGGCACGGAGTCCGTCGTCACCGCGAATCCGAGAAAATACAGGCCGTCGGACGCCACTCTGTAGTACGAAAACTCAAGTCCGTTGTCGTAGGTTTGGCAGAGCGTCGCATTCGGGAATAGATCATAGTAAGGGGTTCCGACAGGCGAGATGTACATCTGAACATCCCAGGGGATATAGTTGAATCCTGAGATGTTCCAAGTCTGGTTTCCGCCCGAACCGGGGCTGAAACTTACGTCGGCATCGGTCTCGAAACTCACGACGGTCGTGCCTGCGGACGGCATGTGGTTCTGATTGACCGTGATTTGAGCGATTGCACCGCTGACAAGCAGTGCGGACAACACAATTCCTAACAAGGCTTTCATGGTTTTCTCCCTCTTTGGGTTATCTGACTAAGCTTCAATCTTCTCGATATTCGCACGTGGCAGCAGGACGATTTCGTTGCTATTTTCGAGTTTTACCTTTAAGACTCGGACTTTCGCCTCGGTATCCAACGCGGTAAGTTCGGGCGGCAGGTCTTCCACTGTGCCGATCTGACCGAACCACGGCTCGCGAATGATGCGCACGACATCCCCCTTTTCCAACCCCGACGGTTCATGCGCATCCGGTTCGTGATGCGTCACGTCCTTCTTCGCAATGATAATCTCAGGCCGCATGACGCCCGCGCGAATCTGCGTCGCGCCCGACACAGAGGCATTGTGCCCTTCATTACGCTTCAGGAGCTCAAATGTCCGCCGCGCCATCGTGATTCTTCCGAAACCCTCCGTCAGCACGAGCGTGACACCAATCTGCTCCCCGCCCGTGATCGCAACACCCTGCTCATAACCCAACAGCTTCTTCAAATCCAGGCTGTCGAAGCCTCCCACCACCAGCGCGGCGGCACCTCCCGCAATCGCTTTCTTTACAGCTTCCAGCGTCCCCAGCGCACCTCCGACCAGCACTTTGTGCTTGCAATCTGAAGGTATCTTGCTCTCATCCGTCACTTCATCCGGCGATTGCGCAATCATTTGAATCGTTCCGTAAGTCTCTCCGCCGATACCGAAAATCCCTTGAATGAACGTTCCGACGGCCTGCACTTCCACGCCTTCCTGCGGAAAGATTTTCGTGACTCTGCCCTCAATATACGATTCGATCTCGACCGGAATGGGCGGGTCACGCAAGATCAACTGCCCCGTTATCTCTGAAACCGCTTCGAGCGAACCTGTTATCGGTGACTTCAATTTATTCTTGAACAGGCCGAAAAAAGACTTTGCTTCGGCAATGACTTGATCCTTCTCGATCTTGTCGCCCTCTTTGACAATCAGTGCCCCGCGCACATCGCCCGGCAGGACGCCAAGCAGGTTTGCCGCGTTCAGCGGAGTCACGTTGCCCGGCAGATCCGTGCGTGCCACGACTTGCTCTGCGGCCATATGCTCGCCGACGTGAACCGTCACGTTGCCGCGCAGCGGCAGGATTCTGTCCTTCGTAATCAGCGTTGTTTCCGACACCCGAAGTCCGGGCGTAAATGATGTTGCCATTGCTCTCGCTGTTGTTTATCTTCAATTACTCAAATTCAAAGTCGTGTCGTCTGTTACTTTGGCTCGGTGAATAACTCACGGAAGAAGGCGCGCATCTCTTCCATCGAAGCCTTGTCCGCCTCTTCATTATAGGCGACGCCGTTCAGTCCGGCCTTGTCCGCATTGGGATTCGTGAAGGCATGCACCGCGAACGGATACGCGACAAACTTGTAATTCACCTTGGCCTCGTCCATCTCCTTCTTAAAGGCATCAACCTGCTCGGCAGGCACAAACGGATCGTCCGCGCCGTGCAGGACCAGCACTCTGCCTTTAATGTTCTTCGCGGTCTCCGGAGTCGGGTTGCTCAAATTCCCGTGAAAGCTCACGATGCCGTTCAGATCCGCTCCGCTGCGCGCAAGTTCGAGCGCACACGTCCCGCCGAAACAGAATCCGATTGCCGCCGTCCGCGACGCATCCACATTCGGCTGCTTCAGCATCTCATCGTATGCGGCTTTGGCAAGCTTGGCAAATAGGCTGCGGTCCTGATAAAATGGTCCGGCCAGCGCTCCGGCCTCGTCTGCCTTGGTGGTCGAAACGCCTTTGCCAAACATATCGGCGGCAAACGCCACAAAACCGAGATTGGCCAATTCACGCGCCCGCTGTTTGGCGTAGTCGTTCAAACCCCACCATTCATGAAACACAAGCACTCCGGGGCGGATCCCCTGCTGCTGCGTATTCCAGGCCACATACGCCTCGTAAGTCTTGCCGTCGACTTGATATTCAACATACGTTGACGAGACCGACGCGGCCGCCATGGAAACTCCCAGCATGAACAGGATGGAAAAAGCAAGTGATTTCACTTCGATACCTTTCTTGACTTCGACTTGACGGCTTTTGTTGCACTCTTGCGCTTTGCCGATGCGGATTTCCCTTTCGCGCGCTTAATGCAATCCTTGATAATCTGTTCGGCCTGCCAGCGATCCTGCCAGCCAATAGATGAAACGTGCTTGCCTTCGAGCTCCTTGTACACACGAAAGAAGTGGTCCATCTCACGCAGAAAGTGCGGCGGAACATCCGACAGACTGTGATATGTCTCAAAAGTCGGATCCGTCACGGGCACGGCAAGCAGCTTTTCGTCGCTGCCTTTCTCGTCTTCCATCATCAGCACGCCCAGCGGTCGCGCGGCGACGACACAGCCCGGAAACGTCGGAGTTTTCACCAACACGAGCACGTCGAGCGGATCACCGTCTTCCGCCAGAGTGCCCGGCACAAAACCGTAGTCTCCCGGATAGTGCACCGGTGAAAAGAGTGGCCGGTCGAGTACGATCGCTCCGAGGTCACTGTCGTACTCATACTTATTGCGATGGCCGTATGGAACTTCCACCACAACGTAAATTTCATTGGGAACGCGCCGCCCGGACGGCAATTCATGGAGCTTCAAGGATGGTCCTGGTTTTATAGTTGCGGCCGCTTCGGCACACGATGAGGTAATCCCATGCCGCGCAGGAGTGCGCCTTGCACTTCACCGCAGATTTGATTAATCATTTTCAGTCCGCCGGAGTCTTTGCGCAATGCCACGCGCAGCGGACGTTCGCCTGCCGGCATCTCCACGACACGCAGCATCATTCCCGTCACCTCGTGCGGATCCGGCGCCATTTCGCTCCGCAGCATCTCCACCACATTGTTATGCACACGCTGCGCTTCGTCCGTTTCAATCGGATACTCCGCGACCCGCTCTGCATCGTCCGGAGTCAGAATACTCGCGCGAAACTTGGTCGGAAACGCTCCCGGCTGCAGGATAGTCGAATCAATCCCGTGAGTCGTCAATTCATAAGACAGCGATTCGGCGTAGGCTTCGAGCGCGTATTTGCTTGCGCAGTAAGCCGACATGTACGGCAGCACCGTCCGCCCCAGTCCGCTCGAAACATAAATGAGTAACCCGCGTCTCCGCGCCCGCATCTTGGGCAGCACCGCGCGGTTCAGACGATGCACGCCGATCAGATTGACATTCATGATGTGCTCAAGCTGCTCCGCTGTGCTGCCTTCCGCCACGCCATTCACGCCGAGTCCCGCGTTATGCACGACCACGTCCAATTCGGAGTGAGCGTGGATGTTGTCTACCGCGCGTTCGACGGACAGCTCATCCGTGACATCCAACTCGATCACATGCACGTTCGGCAAAGCGGAAAGTTCGGCGGCGATGCTCTGATTTCGCTCGCCCGGATCGCGCATGCTTGCGAATACGGTATGACCCGCCTGCGCAAAGTCCTGCGCGGCCAGCTTGCCGAAGCCGGACGAACAGCCCGTAATCAACACAACCGCCATGCTACTTCGCCTTTCGTTCGGGGATCACCAGCGAGAGAATCACCGAGGTGGTCAGCACTCCCGCCACCACGCCGAGCGACCAGCCGATCGGAATCGCATACGCCGTGTGTCCCAACAGCATTTTCACACCAACAAAGGTCAGCACGATCGACAGCCCGTACTTCAGGTAACGGAACTTGTGCATCACCCCCGACAGTGCGAAGTAGAGTGAGCGCAGTCCGAGAATCGCGAACACGTTGGACGTAAACACCACGAACGGGTCACGCGTGACGGCGAACACCGCCGGAATCGAATCCACTGCAAAAATGACATCCGAGAGTTCCACGACCAGCAAGGCGACCATCAGCGGCGTCGCGTGGCGGACGCCGTTTTCCATGACAAAGAACTTTTTCCCGTGATACTTCGTCGTCACCGGCATGAACTTGCGAAGCATCCTGACCGCCGGATTCTTCTCGGGGTCCACGCCGTGCTCGTCCGTCACCGCCATCCGGATTCCCGTGAAGATCAGAAACGCACCGAAGACGTAAATGATCCATTCGAAATTCTGGATCAGCGCGGTCCCGACTCCGATCATGATCCCGCGCATGACCAGCGCGCCGATGATTCCCCAGAACAGCACGCGGTGCTGATATTCCGCGGGAACCTTGAAGTAGGAAAAGATCAGAATGAAGACGAATATATTATCGACCGAAAGCGATGCCTCGATAATGTACCCGGTCAGAAACTCAATGGCGGTGCGTTCTCCTTTCCACCACCAGACAAACCCGCAATAGCTCATGGCCAGCAGAAACCAGAACACCACCCAGCCCATGGCTTCCTTGTGGTTTACTGCGTGCGGCCGTTTGTGGAAAACTCCGAGGTCGAGCAGCAATAACGCCAGAATCCCGACCGTGAAGATTACCCACTTAATGGTTTCGAATTCAAAGCTCATGTAGTGAGCGGGACAACCTCACAATATTTGTTAATCTGTGCTGCACATGCTCGTTTGTCCCGGACACATGTAGCGCGTTGGATTATAGGATGAGTTTTCGTCTTCAAGATTCAGCCAGCGATCTCCGAGGTCACCGATGCGGCCGTCGCCATCGTAGTCCTCGTCGTGCGCTTCGGCCCAGTCTTCCGTGCCGGAGTCCGTCGGCCCCAGACCGGACGGCGTTGAGTTGCTCGCATCACACGTTGTGATCAAGGTGAAGCCACAGTCTCCGCGCGAGTTGCATTGGCCGGCCAGCGCAGTTTGTGCGCTTCCCGCTTTACAAATGTCGAGGAACACGATCACTTTCACGCAGGGCGGAAAACGCGACAGCCACGTATTCAATTCGGAATACTTGAACCAGCCCCAGCCCGTCTTGCCCGGTTCATAAATGGTAACCGTCCCGCTGTCGCCGTGTGCGCAGATATATAAGAAGAACTCGTGGCAACCTGGATCGCCATCGCACGGACATTCAAACTGAGTGGCGAAGTTCTCTATCGTTCTCCGTAACTGACCTGCCAGATCCCCGTTGGTCGCGAAGTATCCCGGAAGCGTGTTCTTGGCGTATTGGCTGATGCGCGTGACCGCAAAGCCGTTGTCCGTCAGGAAAGTGTTTACCAGATTGGCGTTGTCCGCCATCGCACCAGCGGAGAAGCCCTCCTTGCCCCACATGTCGCTCCATTCGCCGCCGTCAAACACAAACCCGATCTTCTTGCACGGCGCGTCCAGTCGTCCCGAAGGTTCGACGCGCTCTTGCCGGATCGGCCCGCCTAACGTATCCGCAGGCTTCCCGGGTGTCTCCATGTCATGCAGACTGCCGCCGCCTGTTCCGAAGCGAAAACTCACGCCCTCCAGCGTCTCTTCAGCAGTCTGCGCAAACGGACTCTCTGCCCCCGAAGGCAAATCCACAAACATCGGCCAGCGCGCGTCAACATGTCCCACGCTGCCTGACTCCGTCGCCACCCACGCGTAACGCACCGGATGCGACCAACTCATCAGTCGCTGATCATTGATAAAGAATCCGTACATCGCGCCGCTGTGATTCGGCAGCGTCAGCACCGCCGCCGTGTCATTCAACGTGTCCGGCACGAACTCCCGCAATACCGTCCCGCTCGGCAGCGGCCCGACCACAAACACCTCGGCACTTGCATCAATCTGCAGACTGTCCAACAGAATCTCTGCGGCCCTCCGCACTTCGGTGGGCAGGCCACCTGATCCGCTGCTCTTGTCATCTTCGCACGACAGCACCAGCAATATGCCTGCTAATCCCAGGACTCCCCACAGAATCTTTCCCATGATTCCTCCCCTGATTTGCGTAGAACTATTGAACAATCACAACATGAAATCTGTTCCGGAAGCGCACGGCCCCGTCCGCTCCGATGAACGGCGCACTGGCCTGCCGCATCGTTTCGCGCACCAGCTCTTCGCCCAGCACGCTGACGGAATAGCGCGTCGCACCCGTTCCCGCCTGCGTCCCCCAGAATACATCGAAACTCTCAAACTCCCGTGTCAAGTCAATATCGTCCGACTCGACCACCCGCAATCCTGCACGTGCAATCACTTCGTAGAGTTTTTCCGGAGGCGACAGCGAAAACGGCCCTTCGACTTGCGGCGGGTCCTTGAACAGCTTACGCACTGCCGCGCCCACTGTTGCGAATTCGGAATGTTCCGCCGCTCCAAAACAAACAACACCTGTCTTCGCGCCCGGCTTTGCCACCCGCGCAAATTCGCGCAGAGCGTTTTCCGGCGTCTCGGTGAATTGCAGCGAGTTAACTGCAATGACTGCGTCAAAGGTGTTGTCCCCAAACGGCAGATTCTCAGAGTCGGCCACAACAAACTCGCCCTGTGGCACTCGCTCTTTGCACAGCTCCAGCATTTCACGGGCGACATCTGTTCCCGTCACACGCGCACCGCGTTGTGCGGCAAGTTCAAGCGCTCCCCCCGAACCGCAGCCCGCATCGAGCAAATGCACCGCGTGTCCGTTCAGCACTCGCTCAAGCACCCACTCCGCCAGCGGCAGGCTGTACGCTTCGTGCTTCTCCCGCCACAGCCGCGCACTCGGCCCCCAGAAACTCGCCTGTCGTTCGCCTGAACCCATTATTTCGGATTCACCGCTTCAAACTTCATCACACGCTTGCCGTCCCGTGTCAGCCACATCCCGTTGTCACCTTCGAATTTGTAGCCGTTCACCACCGCAAGCTCCCGCAAAAACGGTTCTTCTATCTTCATCGCTTCCGGGCACATCATCTTGGTCGAAGCGAATCCACTAAAGGACACTTTCTCGCCCTCAATTGTATACTTGCAGCCAAAACGGTTGCAGCCTCCGCTGCCCGTCATCTTGTCCGAACGCGCCGCCAATGTGATATACGGTTCAGTCCTGAATTCGTCCGTCACCGTAATACTCTCGCCGTTCATCTGCACGAGCTTCCAACGCTTATTGATGAGCGTCGGTTCCGCGCGCTTCTGCGGTTTCACTTGCGCCGCAGTATCCGTCGGCAACGTTGGCCGTTCGGCCACCGGTGCGGGAACCGCCGTCGTGGTATCCGGCACAGCCTCCTCGGGCTTCTTCAAACAGCTTGTGTCCGGACGCATGTTCAGAATCTCTTCTATCACCACACCCGCGTGCACGCGTCCGTCCGTCGTGTCGTTTTCCATCCGGCCGCGAAATTCCACATAGGTCGGCGCGCCGTTCAGCCGCATACTGACGTAAGCCCGCTCCACCTCCAGCCAATCCCCCTTGAACTTCACGACATACTGCTCGTTCGTCGCGCAGTCCACCAGCGACGCCGCATCCGCCATGTAACGAAGCATCCCGCTCATCGGCACCGCTTCCGCCTGATGCTGCTTCTTCAGCTCCCGCGCTTCGCGCGCCTTCTGACAACCGAAGAACAGAACCGCAAGTGAAAGGAATATGAGAATTGTCTTCATAGTATGGAGCGAAAGGCCTTCCGCCCGAGCTGTGTTTTGGTGCTGCGGTTCCCCGCTGGCTTCAGGAATTCCTGCGGCGCGCATCTTCAACAATCTTGCGCAACTCCTCAACGGTCAGCATTTCACGTCCTCGATGTATCATACGGTGGCAGTTGGAACATAATAGAGCAATATAGTCCTTTACTGAGGCCTCGTCACTCAGATCTATTTCCCTTGCGCCGTTTGAGAGCGGGTCGATATGGTGTGCTTCGATGAAGTCTCTGCCTAGTTCACCGTAGGCTTCTTCAAAGGACATTTTGCAAGCTTGACATCGAAGTTTGCCAGCACTATCTCGTAGTGCGATCTCAATCGCTAAACGCCGTATTCTTGAATCTCGTTCGCGCCGATCTACCTCTATTCTTTGTATAGCACCCTCGCAACATGCTCCAAATGATCCTTCTGCATGTAATTCTTGCTCTGCTATTTGTTCAATTGGAGCTTGCGTCACAACCGCTGTCGAGTCGGGAGCCTCGTCTGCGATCTTCTTAACGCGTGTGCGCGCCACTGAAATTGACCAGAAATGTTCAGCCAAGGCCTCGGGCGACGCAAACTCCTTGAACCTGGACGAATGCTTCCAGTTCTTTGACTTATCGTACTTCCGAAGCTTCTTCGCTGGATCATATCGCTTATCTTGATAGCCTAACATCTCCCTCAATTCACTCCACTTGAGGTCGACGAAACTTGACTCAACAAGAACAATGTTGGGGTATTCATCTGTTTTCCATAGCTTCATCGAAAGACTTTTCGACTCTAAGCACGGACTTAATATCCTGCAGCACCATGGTACTTCAGCTACTGCCTCAATACCATTCTCTATCTTCATGTTTCGTATCAAGAACAGGTAATCGCCTGGGTCTGCCTTCGCGATTTCTCCCCCTTGGTCCATCGTTGATCCCCAGATCTGAAAGGAGTCAACAGAAAAGTCTTTCAATGCAGACTCAATACGGATCAGCATACCAGCCGACACTTGGTCCGCTATGTCCGCCATTGTAAACTGACGGAAACTATCGTTCCTGCCATTTGTAATCGAGCAAGCGACATTCCATTGCCCCTTTTTGCCGATGGACTGATAAAATATGGACATTTGATCCCCCCTACTTCCTCACCGTCGCCACACCGTGGTCGTCCGCACCTTCCAGAATGAAGTCCTGAATCTTCGTCCACTTCTGAATCTTCGCCACGCGATTCTCCGTCTGCGGCGACAATTCAAGCGGACGCCCGCGCGTGTCGATAATCAATCCGACAACCCCGCCCTGCAGCGTCGCTTCGATTTCCTTGCCCGCGCCCGCGCCGACGTCAAAACCTTTTTCAGGTTTGATTTTCGCCTTGATTTCCTGTCCCGGTCCAAGCGGATAGAGATTCAATTCACCGAACGGCACGCTTTCATTAAACGTCTGTCCGTTCGGCAGCGTCCCCGTCACCGTCACACACGGCCGGCCTTCCTTGCCCTTGCCCACCGGACACACGCACGTCCCCAGCCGCACCAGACAGTCCTTCTCGAACACCTGAATCGCGGCCTCTTCGTGCACGCTCGCCAGCACACCCAGATGCGGCATCATGAAAATCGAGTCCACCGCAAGCTCCGTCACACCCTCCGGCTGAAATGCGTCAATCATCATATGCGCGGCCTGACTGCGGCGCGGCGCGTGCGACAGCACTCCGCCCGACCCCACGATGATATTCAAATCCATCATGTTCACTACCGTCTCGCCCGAACCGGTCTGGTCGAAGGTGTCGGAAATCGTCCGCTCCTGCTGAATACCCTTGAGTGATGTCGCGAAATTCTTATGCTGAACAAACGCCAGCCGCAATGCTTCTCTGGCGATGGCCTGCTCGATCTGCAGCTCCTGCTTCGTCTGCGGAATTGTCGTCGGTCGAATCATCTTGTTCGCGATACGGTTGCGCAGCTCCCGCTCGTCAATCTCAAACGGCACCCAGCGTAGGATATTCTCGATTCCCGCTTCGGCCAGCACGTTCATCACCGAATAGCTCATACCCAGATTCGCCGACACCGTGCGGTTGAACACCGTCTCGCGCGTCTCCGTTCCCGGCACTCGGAAAATCGAAAACACGTCCGTCGTCGCGCCGCCGATGTCCACACCGACCAGCGTGATGTCCCGCGCCTTCGCCACCCGCTGCATAATATCTCCCACCGCGCCCGGCGTCGGCATGATCGGAGCATCCGTCCACGCCATCAGCTTGCGATAGCCCGGCGCCTGCGCCATCACGTGCTCCATGAACAGGTCGTGAATCGCATCACGTGCCGGACCGAGATTCTCACGCTCGAGCACCGGACGCAGATTGTCCACGATCAGCAAATCCACCTCTTCGCCGAGCACGCGCTTGATTTCGTCGCGCGCCTCTTTGTTGCCCGCATAAATCACCGGCAGCTTATACGACGAACCCAAACGCGGACGCGGTCGCGCGGCTTTCAGGAGTTCCGCAAGTTCAATCACGTGCTTCGTCGTCCCGCCGTCAATTCCACCCGAGAGCAGAATCATGTCCGGACGCAGTTTGCGAATCCGCTCAATCTTCTGATGCGGCAGCCGTCCGTCGTTCGAGGCCATCGTGTCCATCACAATCGCTCCCGCGCCAAGCGCCGCGCGCTCCGCCGATTCGGCGGTCATCGCCTTCACCACACCCGACACCATCATCTGCAATCCGCCGCCTGCCGACGACGTCGAGATATACGTGTCGCAGCCGCGGTCGCCCGTTTTGGTTTTGATGATGCCGTCTTTCTCGGTGAATTCGCGCCCCATGATTTCACCGATTTCCGATATTGCGTTGAGCACGCCCTTCGTCACGTCCTCAAACGGCGCTTCTACGGTCGTCGGCGCCTCGCCGCGACACACCAGCCGGTACTCATCTCCCTGCTTCTCAATCAAAATGGCTTTCGTCGTCGTCGAACCGCAGTCCGTCGCCAGAATCGTCGTAATCTCGGAAGGTTTCTTTGTGCTCATTACTCAATCAGTTTATGGTGAAAATGAAAAATCCAAACAGTAAGTCCCTAACTCCTCGGCCACACCCGTTGTCCCGTCTCCTTCTCCTCGACCAGAATCGCCAGCATCGGGCAGGCGTGCGCCGCAGCCAGCACCCCCTCGTCGTCGAGCGTCTCCGGATCAATCACCTGTGCTTGACGCTCTGGATCCAGCCCGAAAATATCCGGCGCTTCCATCATGCACAGTGTCGAACCCACACAGCGGTTCTTGTCTATCGTAATCTTGTATTTGGACATAGTCGGCAGAGATTGAAAAAAAAACTTGGATTATGCGTGGTGCGCCACCGGACACGTTGCCCAGCTGACCGGAAACTCGTTTAACGCGCGCGACACAATCGCCGGCTGATATTCCAGCATGTTCGCTTCCAGCGTCGGCAGATCCATTCTTTCCGCCATGATGCGGAACGTCTCCGCGGCTTCCATGCGCGCCAGCGGCCCGCCGATGCACACGTGAATGCCGTGCGCGAACGCCACATGCGGATTCGGATTGCGCGTGATGTCCAGCTTGTCGGGATTCGCAAAAATCTCCGGATCGCGGTTCGCTGCCGTTAACGCCAGCAGCAGCCGTTGATCCTTCTTGACCAGCTTGTCGCCCACCATAATATCTTCCTTCGCCCAGCGCACCGTCGCCTTCACCGACGTGTCGTAGCGCAACAGTTCTTCCACCGCGCTTTCCGCTAAACTCGGGTTCTTCTTCAACAGTTCCCACTGATCCGGATTCTGAATAAAGGCCAGCGAACCGTTGTTGATCAGATTCGTCGTCGTCTCGTGTCCGCCGAACACCAGCAGAATCGTCGTGGAAATCACTTCGTCGCTGCTCAAAATCCCCTGCTTCTCCGCTTCGGTGAGAATGCTGATCATATCCTCTTTGGGATTCTTTCTGCGCTCCTCGACCAGCGGCGACAGGTAGTTCACGAACGACGTGATCCCCTCGCACGCGATCTCGCGCCGCTTCGGTTCGTCCGCGCGAATGAAGAACAGCAGTCCGATCTGCTCCGACCAATACTTGATGTCGTCGCGATCCTTGTCCGCTTCGGGAATCCCCAGCATATTCAAAATCACCGTCAGCGGAATCAGATACGAGAACTCCTTCACCATATCGTACTTCTTGCCCGCTTCGATCCGGTCGATCACCGAGTGCACGATCTGCTGAATGCGCGGCTTATATTTCTCCAGCGCGAACGGCGTCATGTGCGGATTCAGCAAACGTCTGATCCGCGTGTGATCCGGCTGATCCTTGAAGATAAACCAGTTGGCCAGCACGTCGAAGATCGGCTTGAAGCGCACTTCGTCGCCCGGCCGCATCTCTTCGCTCAAGTATTTGATTCGCTGCGATGACCACCCCGCCGGATCGCGCAGCACTTTCACGATATCGTTATACCGCGTGAGCACCCAACCGCCCCACTTCTCGTTCCAATAGACCGGATCGTGCGCGCGCAGGTGATGGTAATACGTATGCGGATCGTTCATCACGTCCCGCGTCATCATGTCGTTGAAATACTCAGTCGTGTGCATGCTTAATTATCCAAAATGAAGTAAGAATCAAGAAACTGCGAACGCCGACACCTTGTAACCTGAACTGCTTCTCTGTCATCCTGAGCGAAGTGAAGGATCGCGCCAACGCAGGCAACCACTTCACGCGCATCCCAACCAACCAATCCAGTCGTCATCCTGAGCGCAGCGAAGGATCTCTCTGCTTCCGTTCTCCCCCTAAATCTGTCTTCAGATTTGGGGGACCAGGGTGTTTCTGAAATTCTGTCATCCTATGTTGGGATGTATTCAAGGGACGCAACCATCAGAAGCTCACACCACCCAACTCAAACAGTCGTCATGTTGAACGTAGTGAAACATCTCTCTGGAGAACCCCAGAGAGATTCCTCACCACGCCAAGCCTTCATTCAGAATGACGACAAGATGATTGTTCGCCGAGCCGAGTTAGGTCTGCGCAACTTGGCCGAAATCTAGTTCCGAATCTAGCGCCCGCTTTCGCGGGCAAAGTCCCCCAGGCAAATCTCAAGCGCATGCGCGGCGGCAGGTGTCTTCACCTGCCTCGCACTCGTTATGCGCACTCTTGACGGCCCGCTAAGTCTTCGGTGGGCGAGTTTCTTTTCTTTCTGTTTGGTAATTATCCAAAAAACTCTTACATTGGCGAATCGAGAGTCTATCGTGGCAAAAAGGAGTCGGATAGATTTTATTTCGGTAATATTGGAAATGCGCGCTGAATTATAAGTTTATAAATCATAAATATTTAAAACTATCTTGCCGATGTCTTACAGAGATTACTGATTTAATATCTGACTGATCAGAAATAATTCGCAGGCCTCCTCGGTTCTTGCAATTCGACATAGATGTTCATAGTAACAACAGTATTTACAAATATTTGCATTTAGATAGATTTTGAGTTACGTCACTTGACAAAGCGTACGTTTGAACCTATATTCAGAGAATTTCGGTTGGTCAGATAAAATAAAGGAGAAGGCAATGTCGAACGATTCGCTTCCACTCGAGCTTGGTGGTGTTAAAAAGCAACGGGAAAGGTCACGTAACCATCCAGGCATCAACCTTGAGCGCGCTCTTGAGTTCTTGGCGGAGTTCAAGGTAAAAGTTGGATCCAAAGCAACTTCGCGAAACTCGATTGCACACGTTTTTGGAGTTTCGCCATCGTCGGGGGCATTTTCTACAAAAATAGCAGCTTGCTATCAATACAATCTACTCGATGGGCGTGGAGAAGGTATTGCTATAACAGCGCTCGGCAAGCGTATGCTACATCCACTGTCGCCAGAAGATAAACAAGCCGCAATCATGGAGGCATTTCGTTCACCTGACTTGTACAGCCAGCTCATTGCTGACTATGCAGGTGATAAGTTGCCAACCGAACTCGCAAATCTATTGTTTCACAACTACGATATTTCAGAATCTGCGAAGGAAAATGCGGCGAGGTGCTTTGTTGAGTCTGCAAGGTTCGCTGGTTACTTGGATGCCAACGACAGACTAATTGCCCAAGACACGAAGGCCGTAAGCATTGTCTCTAAGGACTCTGAGCAATATCAAGATGCCGTTATTGTTGACGAGCGAAATGAACCAACTGAATCGAGTCGGGTTTCTCATAGTGGTCAGAATATTACCCTCGCTGTGACAGCGGGTAGAAAAGTAACATTACTTCTGCCAGACGAATTAACGGAGGCGGACATTAAGATTCTGAAAGCCCAACTCGATGTAATTGGTCTACAGATCCAGCTTAACAAGGACTTGTCATCGTTGACTGAGTAGTTTTCCAAGGTGGGCGCCGACCCAGCAAACTCCCTTCATTTCCATTCACAGGCTGGCCAGCCGATGACAAAGGGAGGTTCCAAATGGAACAGCCGCCGAAAGCCGGATATGTACTGATCTACTGTCGCTACATTGTCCGGAAGGGTAGAAGAATCTACCCGAAGAATGCGCGTTTTTTCCGTTTCTGGGTCAAGCCCAAGAAGCAGAAGTAGCGTAGTGGTCGTGCGCCCACCTTGGTTTTTTCAATGAACTCAGAGCAACTTCATTCTAAGTGCTTAGAACAAGTATCTGCATTAGATACGAGACAAAATCATGTTGCGGCCCAACTGCTGCAGTCTCCCAGAATAACAATCTCCGCAATCAACTCGTCCGCAATCGGCCCCGGTCCAGAGGGCATCTTCGCCACCAGCCCAATCGCCCACGCGCCATGCGCAATCGCAAGCTCCGCTTCCTCAACCGATGCAATGCAGCAAATCTTGACGCGCGTCACGCGGCTACTTTCCAAACATCGTCCCCGGATTCAATTCCGCCAGCGCATCCCAATACGGACTCTTGCGCAATTGCGCGTGCAGATCCGCCAGATACTGCTCTTTCCCCAGAATAAACGGCGGCCAGCCCGTGTCCAGCAGTTCCAATCCGAGCCTTGCGTTCCCCGTGTAAATCATCTCCACAAAGTAACGATGAATCACCGCCATCGACGCGGGCATGAACTCCTGATCGATATGCGGCCCGTAATCTTTCCACGCCTTGCCATCCCGCGTCTCCCGCAGCATCCGTAGCACTTCGGATGCGTCAGGCTCCGGCGCGCGCATCAATTCCGGTGCGGCCTTGAATCCCGTGCGCGACGCTTCCAGCACCACCGCCGGAATCGGCGACTCACTGTGCGGCAGCTTCCAATAGTCGAGCGTCAAATCCCCTGCCGTCACGTCCCACTGCCGGTCTCCGTCGCGGTCGCCCCACGCGCCCGGATGATCGATCGTGTCAATCACCTCAAAATTGAATCCAAGCGACAGCACGTAGTGCGCCAGACAGCAATGCGCACCGCCCGAATACGTCTCGACGATCACATCCTGAATCTTATCTCCCGTCAGGTCTTTCGGCATCTTCAGCGAGTCCTGATCGAGCACGCGCACGATGTAGTCGCTGATACTCCACACGCTCTTCTCCCGCTTCGTCACGGTAAGCTCTTTCATCACTCCGTCGGCAGCCGGCGCAATCGTGAAGGTGTGGTCGCCAATCGTCCTCACCATCAGCGGCTCGGCGGCGAGTACGTGCGCGCTGATCAGGCAACACACTAAAACTATGAGCATGGTTCAGATCCTTTCGGTCCAAAACTCGCATACACGAGGCCGTCCTTGCCCGTCACGTCCGTCGTTTCCCACTTCGCTCGTGCCGCCCACTCGCGCACCACGATATTGCGCTCCGTCTGCGAAAGCGCATAGAGCTCTTCCAATGCGGCGCGCGTCGGCTTTGCGCCGAACGCAGCCTCATACAAATCCGCAAAGCTATACTGACAATGTGAAGACATAAGGGGTGAGGGCAACTACTGGAGACCGGAACCGCACGCTGGACAATCCCTTAAATACCTTATCTCCATAGCCTAAAAAAATACAAATTTGTCCGCCTATAGTCAATCAAATCGCTATGCTAAATTACAGCGCAAAGAGAAGTTTACGTCTCCCCGGAACACCCTTCGCACATGCAGCCTGACTCAAATCCGCCCCCGATTCGCTATCCTCAAATCCTTGCTTGAGCAGTTTCAGGATTCTCTCTTTTTCAAGTATATCCTAAATACAACAAACTAACTATCTCCAGCAATTTCAACCGCAACCAGCTTAATAACAAAAATATAAGTAGTTATCTCTAAACACCTGTTTTCCTATAAGCCTCAAGAAGAGGCATACCGCCTCTCTTTCGCCTCCAAATTCGTAAATTCAATATAATATAAATGAAATATTTTCAAAAAATAAAATATCAATCTGGTACTTGATAATTGAACAAACGGGCAAATAAGCCCCGTTGAAACAATGACTTGTGCTTTTTATGCGGAATCCTCTTGACAACAGGCACTTTTTATCATACATTATTGCCGTCCTCAACAACGGAGCCTCTCCATGACCCCTCTTTCCGATTCCCCCCTTTCCCAAGCCCTCGAACTCCTCTCCAACCCCACCACTCTCGATCTCGATGAAGTCGCCCGTCAACTTGAACTCGCTACTCTCGAAAACGCCGCCCTGCGCGGACTCCTCAGCCTCTATGAAGATGAACTCCGCCGCGAACTAAGCGGCAAACTCGAACTCGCCGGCTTCCTGCCTGCCTGTCCCGACCC
Source organism: bacterium (assembly GCA_023382385.1). Lineage (NCBI taxonomy): Bacteria > bacterium. Next base: position 512,507 of record JAHDVH010000002.1, read on the forward strand.
GCAAACCGCCCTCACCTTGAGCGGCGAGCAGCTTCTGTCCGCCCGCCGCCACGCTTCCCTCCTCTTTAACCAAGTCTTTCAACTTGCCCCCATCGCCCGGAGCGCTACTCCTTCCAAAACTCCCCGCGTGCCCACCGACCTGCTGCTCCGGTCAGGCCTCGGCACAACCTAACACTCCCTACTCTCTCGCTTGCAGTCTTGCCTCAACTGACTTGCGTCGTCATCCTGAAGGCCGTCGCGGCCTGAAGGATCTCTCTGGCATCCATCCTCACACCTCACTCCTCCAACCCCACTCTCATTATGCCCACTTCTTTCCGCATCGACAATGACGGTGCAGGATCCAATCTCCTGCTCACCTTCGAAGTAGACACCACCTCCAACAAAGACTTCACGTGGAGCGATTTGGACTCCAATCTCACCGCCGCCGCGATGGCCGACCATAACAAAGTTGGAATGGGCGCCGCCGGATCTCGCTTGATTGGCAAAGTCATTTCCGTCTCTGAAGCCCTCGTCAGCGGCACCGCCGTTCCGCAACTCTGCACCGTGCAGGTCACCGGCGTCGCGCGCTTCCTCTATTCCGGCACAGCACCCGCCGTCGGACAAAAAGTCGAATGCGACGGCACCGGCAAAGTCCGCCGCGCCACCACCTCCGCCGATGTTCCGACGGGCGGCACCACTCATCGCGGCCTCGTCATCGCTGTCGACACCACCGCCACCACCTGCGACGTCCTGCTCGACGCATAACAACCCTTCCCCGCCGTTGTGCGTCTCCTGACCCGCAAAGGCAACCACTCCACAACAAGAAATTATGACCCTCGACTTTTCCCAAGCCTACTCTCTCCGCGACAAAGTGCAGGAACACTCCCGCAGCGGAAACCTCGCCCTCTATTCCGAAGCACAGGAACGCGGCATGACCTTCTCCGAACTCCTTGAAGAGTTCGACCCCTCGCCGCGCAAACCCGACGGACAACTCGATACTCCGCTCGACGCCTTCGAACGTCAACTCTTTCTCGCCGACATCACCTTCACCGGCCGCAACGCCGCCACGCTCGAACAGTTTCTCTCCGGCCCCGGCATGATTCTCGCCCCCGAATACGTCTCGCGCGAAATCCGTCGCGGCTACAAAATGGTGCAGGACCCCGAAGAACTCGTCGCCGCAGTTGTTCCCGAGCGCGGCCCCACCGTCACACCTATCTACATCAAAACCGATTTTGCTAAAAAGCCGCAGCGGCGTCACGATCACGCCGCCTACCCTGTGGTCAAACTCGCCTACCGACAGAAAGAAACCGCGATGATTGACCGCGGGCGTCAGTTTGATTTCAGCTACCGCATTCTCAAAAACCAGAAGCTCGCCGAGTTCCGCGTCTTCCTCTGGTGGATCGGCGCGCAGCTTGCGGCGGATGAAGTCTCCGAAATCTACAACATCGTCGTCAACGGTGACGGCACCTCGCCCGCTCCCTCAAACTCCTTCAACGGCTCCGGCGGCACCTTCGCCTACACCGACCTCGTGCATCTCGCAATGGCCTTCGATGGTCCCGCGCGCATGACGCACCTGCTCGGCGCGAAGTCCGACATCGAAGTCGTGTTGAAAATCAACGAGCTGCAGGACGCGCAGGCCTTTCAAGGCGGAGCCTTCGCCAACACCGGAGACTACCGCACCTTCCTTCCGCTCAACACACGCCTCGTCGCTGTCGAAGGAGCAACCGCCACGAAATTCGCCGCGCTCGACCATCGCTTCGCCGTCCGCGAGTCCGTCGCGCAACCGCTCCTGATTGAAGCCGAAAAAATCATCTCCCACAAACTCGAATCCGCCGTCGTCTCCAAAGAGTCCGTCTACACCATCATGGTGGACGAAGCCGTCGCCATGAGCGATTACTAAACTCTCCTCTGCGCGTCGTCATTCCATTCGAATGTCGTCCCCCGCTTCCCTCTGCGGAGGCGGGGGACCCCACCCCGCATCAACGCGGCGACCAAAACCCTTTTTCTGTGTCGTCATCCTGAAGGCCGTTGCGGCCTGAAGGATCCCTCCGGTCTTTCCAAACTCCCGCCATGAAATCTAATCTCGCCATCGCCCTCGCCAGTCAACCGCTCCTCTGCTTCACCTTCAGCGGCACGACCGGCTCCTCTTCTCAATATCTCCCCTCCGCAGGCGGCATCGCCGGCGACGGCCTGCCGCTTCCCTTGGACGGCACGCTGGTCAGCATCACCGTCTTTGACGGCTCCGACATCTACTCCGACATCGGTGACGTCACCTTTGCCGCGCACGACAGGCTCTCCGTCTACTGTCAGAATGACGGCGGTGTCTTCACCGTTCGTGTTCGCTTGAATGGCGTCTCCACCTCGCTTCGCGCCGAATCGGTCCCGCTAAGTTCCACACTGCAAGTCACCGTCGTCGTTGCCGTCAATCGCTTCTAAGGAGAACCCATGCCCTTCACCGACCTTCTCACTGTTCGCAAACACCTCGTCGCTTCCAACACTCCCGCGCTTCCCTTTGAAAACATCCCCCTGACACTCTCAGGCACAACACCCGTCCCCCTGCCGCAGGGAAATGTCCTCGCTTCGGTCAGCGTCAAGTGGCTCGCCTCCGAACTTCCCACGCTCGAACCCTCCGTCGTGCTCGTCAATGAAAACTGGGCCTCGCTTTCTTATGCGAACCTCGCGCGCGGCAGCGTCGTTGTCGCGAGCACCTTAAGTCTCGCGCAGGTCTTCACCGAAGAACACGACTACCGCGTCAATCATGAAGAAGGCAAGCTCAAACGCCTCGCTTCCGGTGCCATTCCCAATTCCTTCCCCGCCGTCGTCTGGTATGGCCGCTATCACCTCTTTGCGGAATCTTCAGACTTCGTTGTGGACTACGCCGCAGGCACCGTGCGCCGCGCCTCCGGCAGCACTATTCCCGACGGGGCGACCGTGCTCGTGGACTACATCGTCGCGCACGGCTCCGCCGAAGACGTGCTGATTGAACAGGCCATCGTCGAAGCCGAAGACGTCATCCTCCGCAGTTTGCGCGAAGGCTACTCCGCATCCTCCACCGACCAGGGCCTGCAATCAGGAGCCACCTACCTCGCGCTGCACATCGTCGCGCGCGGCATGGCCGCGCTGATGCTCACGCGCAATCTCGGCAGCGATGCCTACTCCCGCGCCCGCGAATGGCTTCAGCTTTCCGATAAATGGCACACCGCCGCGTGGAACGTGCTCGCACCCTTTGTCACTCCTCACTCTCTCCGTTCAACCCTTGTCGAATAACATGAATATCTTCACCGAAAAAGCCAAGCAGAAAGTGCTCGACACGCTTTACGATCTCGCCACCGAAGCCAAGAGCACCAACGTCTCCGCCATCAAACTCTATCTCGAACTCGCCGGCGACCAGTCTCCCGCCGAATCGCTCACCACCGAACAGGCTTTGGAAATCCTCCGTCAGGCCACGACACGCTTGGAGCCGGAACAGCAATGAACAAACATGACTTCAATGAATTGCTCCTCTGCTCGCGTTCGCCGTGGCGCTTCCTGACCTCACACGTCCAGACGCAGGACCCTGCGCACGGCACCCGCGCCTTTCCCGACTTCGACTACCTGCGTGAGCTGATTCACGCCGCGCAGACGCATCGCTATCTGCTGGTTCCCAAATCACGGCAGATGATGGTCACATGGAGCATGGTCGCGCTCTTTCTCTGGCGCGCGCTCTTCAAACAGCCCGGCGTCTATCTCTTCCTCTCGCGCAATGAACGCTGTGCCGAAGAGCTGCTCGAACGCGCGCGCTTCATCCTCAGTCATCTGCCCGCCGTGATGCGGCCCAAACTCGCCACCAACAACAAGTCCGAACTCGAATTCGCGGGACTGCATTCGCGTCTGCTCTCGCTGCCCGCCACTCCCGACGGCCCGCGCATGTATTCGCCCACCGCCGTCTTCTGGGATGAAATGGCCTTCACGCCCTTCGATTCGCACATCTGGACAGCCCTGCAGCCTGCTCTGCAGAGCGGCGGCTCTTTCGTCGGAGTCTCTTCATCCGGCGGCGCGCACAATCTCTTCGCTCGCATGATTTCCGATTGCGCGGCGGTGCCCGAAGCGAAGACTTCGCAGAACTTTCACATTCACCGCATCCACTACTCCCTGCACCCGCAGCGCGATGCCCGATGGAAACGCGACGCCGCGCGCGGACTCTCGCAGGCCGCGTGGGAACGCGAACAGGAAATCTCCTTCGACTCATCGGAAGACCTTGTCTATTCCGAGTTCGACCCCGTCGTGCACATTCTCAAAGATGAGTTCCATCCGCGCAAGGATTGGCCGCTCTACCGCTCGATTGATTTCGGCTATCGCAAACCATTCGTCCTCTGGCTGCAGCGCATCCCTTCCGGTGAATACATTGTCTTTTCCGAATGGGAAGGCCGCGACGCCACCACCGAAGCCATGCACGCCGCGCTGCTCCGCACAGACTTGCTCTTCGGTCTGCACGAATATGATTTCACGTGGACTTCCTGCGATCCTTCCGGTGCCGCCGCGCAGGACAGCGGCATCTCGCCTGTGGATTTTCTCGTTCGCAACGGCCTGAAGCTGCGTTTTCGCTCTTCCAAAATTCTCCCCGGTGTCGAACGCGTCAAATCCGCCCTGCGCGACGCCTCCGGCAAAGTGTCGCTACTGATTTCGCCGCGCTGCGAAAAACTGATCCGCGACCTCGCCCGCTATCGCTGGGCCGCCAACAAAGAGGAGCCCCTGAAAGACGGCGACTCCGACCATTCTCTCGATGCGCTCCGCTACTTCTTTGTCAACCTCGATGCTGCCGAAGAGCACTACCCCGCAACTCCGCGCGTCGCCAGACTCTAAAACAAAAGCGGCGCAGTTGCCCGCGCCGCTTCGTCAGCGTTCGTGTTTGCTTTGCTTTATCTCTTCGGCACGGCCTTCGGCATCGGCTGTCCCGTCAGCGCACCCGAACAGTCGCGCACCACAACGAAGAACCGTTGATCCGTCATGATCGGAGCTTCGTAGAAATGCCGCCCGGGAGTCGGAAAACCGATCCCCGTCAGATAACTATAACCGTCCGGATACACGGCGGATGCGTCGTCTGATGAAAAGATATACACGATTCCCGCTTCCGCCTGCCACCATTCGAGCCGGTAGCGCGGATACACGGCAAGCGTCCGCTGAATCGTCAGACTGTCCACACCCACACAGTAGCTGCCTAAACAGAACGCGCGTTCCTCCGCCGGATAGGTTCCGTATTCCTCTTCCCACGTCACACCCGGTATCCCGTCGCCCCACGGCGTCGAAATCCACGCGAAGTCGCACTCATTGCTTCCCGCTGTGGCAATCCGCAGCCAGCCTGTCGTCAGCGTGCAGATTGGTGAGAACTGCACGTCAAACTGCAGCAGCGGAAAAGTTCCGTTATATCGCAGACCGAGATCCGTTCCCAGCGCGCTCACGGTGTAAATCTGTTCCGCGCCCTGCGCACTGTCAATAAATGCAAGTTCGAACTCGATGGGGTCGTCTGCGCACTCTGTCAGCATCGGCGCTCCCCAATCCACCATCATGCCCCAGAAACGTATCTGGCCGATGGCTCCGCCCACCGAATAGTTGTCATACTGCTGGAATGGAGTCTCGTAATCCGAGACGCCGATCACCCATTGCTCGTCCGGCAGGTGCGGAGCCTGAGCCGATAGTCCTCCCATCTCTCCGCACTCCGGCCTCGTGTAGCACGACACGACTCCGCACTGTGTCTGTTCGTAGAACGTGCCGCTGAGCGCCGTGCATTCCGAACGCGTCAGGACCTCGCACGTCCGCGCTTGTATCTCGCCATAACAGCACGCGCCGATGCAATCCGAGACATACAGATACACCGGACCGATGTCATTCTGAGTCGCACCTTCGATCGTCAGATAATATGTTCCGGGCGTCAGCGGCACGCAATTCAACTCCGACAAGCCCGGAGAGCCGCAGCCTCCGCCGCCTTCCGCAATCACCTCGCCGCAGCAGTCGTCCGTCAAATACAGGTAGCTGTCCCAATCCTCTCCCGACCCGCACAGCGAAAACGTCCAATCCGAGGCGTAGGGAATCGTAATGGAATAAGTTAGGTCGAGGCTGCTGCGCAAATTGCAATCATTGCCCGCATTGACGGTGCTACCGGAGATAGACTGCGGCGCGACCAGCCCGCCGTCCACCAGACAGCCGTTGCAGGGAATCGTCTCCAGCAGCACACGATACTCGCGCTTCTCGTTGACGCCTGGCGCAAATGCCGACCCCACAAACAGCTCCATCTCGCCCGCCGGCATGCAGGGTGTGACGTAAGATATCGAGGTGCAAACGCTGTACGGGTACATGATATAGTAATCGTCAACCACACACGGCGGGTAGAGCACACCTACCATGACTTGCAGCGGCGTCTCCGTTTCAATCGTCACGCGCAATGAGCACGGTTCATTCAATGTGAAGCGGTAAAAATCCGTATCTCTGAAGGGAGCACCGGTCGCATCCAGATAGGTGAATGCCACGCCGCACACCGTTTGAAACGGCTGAACCGTCCCCCACAGGATGTTTCCGCTCTCGTTGTTGCAGGCTCCGTTACAGTCGTTCCACAGATTCTGTTCGCCCAGAACTTCCACACACTCCCGCGCATCCGCCGGCTGACACTCGACCACGCAGCTGTCCGAAATTTGCAGAGAATATGCACCCGCGTTTGTCGAGTAGCCGTCAATGATGATGTAGTACGTTTGGAACGCGTTCAGCGTCAAACCCAAATAGGATTGAAGCCCGAGGGCGTCGTCGTTGCAGCCGACCTGCGTCGAACCCGGACAGGTTTCGCCCGCGTTCACGTAGAGATACGTATCGTAACTCGACCCCTCCAGCGAAATATGGTAGGTTTGTGTTGCCAGCGGAATAAACTTGTAAATCACATCCGGCGCGTTGGTCTGATTGCAGGGCTGCAGCGGTGCGAAATTGTTCACTCTGCCCATCGTCGTTCCCGAGTCGTAATACGGCACACCGGTGACGACCGTGGCGGGACACGCGTCGCTGCCCTGATCGAGAGCGTTGCGTTCCCGATTCTCCGGACGCTGTGCGTAAAGCTCGTTTAACTGCTCTTTCAGATTCGCGCGCGTCACCTCATCCGGCAGCGACGTTCCCATTCCGCCGAGATATGCGAACTCCAGCGCGCTGATCTGCGCTTCGAGCGGGGTCACCTCTCGTGGGCGAATAATCCGCTCCGCGATAAACGGCTCACGTTCGAGAGGCGTGCTGAACTCAGCAGACTGCTTCGCCGATATATTACCGGATGCAGATACAAGCTCGTTCAGTCGCGTCACCCATCCCGCATCGGGAGTTTGACCTGCGGCGCGAGTCTCCGCGATGCTCTTTTCAAGTTCAGCAATTTCAATTTGGGTTGCAGAAAGACTCGCAGGCAACGTACCGGTTTTAGCGGCATAGACCCAGCACAAACACCCTAACACAACTAAGAATACATATATGTTTTTCATTAGACACTCCTTCAATACCTTGAAGTTCAAGTTAGTGCACAATTTCACATTCTGCAAACCTCTGTGACATTCACACAAAATGAAAAGCGGCCCCATCGCTGGAGCCGCTCTGTATCAAGTCTTCGGTTTGAAAGAAACTATTCGATGCGCCGGAACAGGCTTTCATCCTGCGGCGTGCCGGACACCGGCGGCGGGCCGCATTGATTGGTCAACACATAGCGCTCCTGCGGATCAATCGAGTTATGCTGAATCAGATAGTAGCCGGGCGGCAGATAGGCCCCTCCCACGGCCGTGTAGGTTGCGGGAAAGACCGCGTCAATGTTGGTTGAGTGCCAGAGTGTCGCGTAGCCCTGTTCCACCTGCCGGAAGTGAATCGGATAGAAATTCACCTGAAACATGTTGATGAACACGCTGTCGGGAGCCGCGCAGCCGCGCCCCAGACAGAGCGACACATCGCGCTGCAGTTCAATCGTTCCGCCCGAATTGACCAGCACGACCGAGTTGTTGCCCTGCGGCGACGTCGCCCAGTGAAAGACACAGCCGTCGTTGTCGTTGCCCACGATGCGAATGCGACCCGACAGAAGATTGCAGCTCGACGGCAGGTCCGCGTCATACATATACATCTGGTAATTCGCGCCGTAAAACAGCGGCACCGGATAACCCGTCACGGTCACATTGTAACTCTGCACCGCCGGACCGTTCGCGCTGTCAATGAACGTGATTTGGAAATTGTGCGGCTGGTCCGCCGAGCACGCCTGACCGGTGATGTAGTTGATATGCATTCCCCAGAAGCGCACCGAGTTAATGAGTCCCGGAGCGGAGTAGTCTTCGTAGAGCCGGTTGGGCAGCCAGTAGTCCGTCGCAAACGCGCTCCATGTCTCATCCGGCAGATGCGGCAGTTGCGAGAACTGCGAACCGTCTTCACACACTGGCCGTGTATAGCATAATCCCGGCGTGCACTGCTGTCCTTCCGTATATTGACCGCCCAGCGTCGCGCAGACGCTCGGCGTCGTGAATTGACAGGATGGATTGGACGGATCGCCATAGCAGCAGGAGCCGCGGCAGTTGGTTATGAGCAGTGTGTAGCTGCCGCAATCGCCCGCCGCATTGCCCTCAATGGTCAGGTAATAGTATCCTGCCTGCAGCGACACGCACTCCAGACTGGACAACCCCGTGCCTTCACAGCCGTCGTTGTTCTGCGCGATGATGTTACCACAGCAGGTTGATGTCAGATACATGTAGCTGTTCCACGCGGGCGAAGAACCGCACAGCGAGAAGGTGTAGTCCGAAGTCTGCGGAATGGTGATGCAGTAGGTGCGGTCCGCACTCGGCCTGAGTCCGCAGTCATTGCCCGCTCCGCAGGTGGAGTCTTGAATTCCGACGGGCGAGGTGAAGACGACAATGCCCGCGTCGATTTTGCAGCCCGAGCAGGGGAAATGGTCCAGCGAGAAGAAATACTCGCGCGGCGCGGGCATCCCAGCGACAAACGCCGGCATCACACCGAGTGCATACGTCCCGGGCGGAAAACAGACCGTCATGAAGGAATAGGACTGACAGGCCAGCGCCGACGCCGTGAAGTAGAAGTTGGGTTGACACGTCGAGACGTCCGAGATGAAAATGCCCGCGTTGAATTCCGCAACGAACCCGATGCGCAGACTGCACGACTCAAAGAGCGTGAACCGATACCAATCCACATCGCGCAGGTTCTGTCCCTGCGGTCCCAAGTAGGTAAAACCGCGACCGAATACAAACTGACACGGGCTGATTTCCTGCCAGTTTACACTTCCGCCATAGTTGGTGTTGCCGCAGCCGCCGTTGCAGTCCTGACTGGCGTGTGCGGGTGAATTAGCCGTCTCGGCGCATTCCCCGAACGGAGCTGTGTTGCTCGTCCCGATATTGCAGTTGTTCTCAACATGCAGAACGTAGTTACCCGCGGAGGTTCCTGCTCCGTCCACGATAATGAAATACTCCTGCCCGACATTCAAACTTACCTGCAACCGCGACTGCAGAGTGAACCATGCGTCGTCGTTGCAGTCCACGTGCGTGTTGCCCGGACAGGCGCCGCCCGTACGAATATACAGGTAGGTGTCAAAGTCCGAGCCGAACGTGTCAATGAAATGAATGCCGGTGTAGGTGGGAATGTAGCGGTAGATTTTGTCGGGCGCGTTGGTCGTCCCACAGGGAGTCAAGGGAGAGAAGTTGTTCGTGGCGCCGAGCGTTGTGCCTGTGTCGGTATACGGCAGAAGCTGCGGAATCAGCGGAGCGGGACAGGTATTGGCCCCGTCATCGAGCGGCGTGCGCTCGCGCGGCCGCTGCTCATACAAGTCGGCCAACTGTGCCTTGACGATCGCAAAGGTCGCCTCGTCGAGCGGCTCGGGCTGGCCATTGTTTTGCAGCCTCCACTCCAGCTCCTGAATCTGCAGCTCCAGCGGAGACAGCTCCTGCTGCCGCACGACCTGCGCGGTGGCAAAGTCAATCGGCGATACAACCTCTGACTGAGTTGCATCCTCCCACATCGCCGGATTGTCCTGACCCACGGCAAGACCGTAAACCAGACTGCCCAGCATCATCATGATGATTCCGGTTCTTTTCACGCGGCACCTCGGGTAAAATTGGACTCGTAATGTAAGCCAAAACCATCCTGCTGTCAACGCTTTTCAGGTGTTCAGAAAAAAAGAGCGGCTCGGGTCCGTCACCCAAGCCGCTCACGAAACCTTGCACGAAGCTTACTGCTGTCCGACTCTGAGAATCAATGGTCCTTGCTGCTGACCCGCAGCCGGCGGAGAGCAGTTGGCTTGTCCGAGGAAGGTCACAAAGTCAATTCCAATCGGAATAAAAACACTGCTTGCGTTGGGTCCGGCCCAAGCGGGAATGGTGCCTGCGGCTAAATAGTCCGCCGGGAATTGCGGATTGTTCACGAGCGAGTAGTAGAGCGTAAATGTTCCAGCATGACTCTGCCACCAATGCAACGGGTAATTCAAACTCGGATCCCAGAGAATCGTCAGGCTGTCAATCTCACATCCGGAGCCGGCCATACAGAATGCCAGGTCCACAGTCAGCGGATACGGCTCCGCGCCTAAATACGAGATGGCAGAGAGATCTCCTTCCTGGGATGACGCCCATGCGAAACTGCAGCCGGTTGGATTTGTTCCGTATATGGACAACCAGCCTGTGGATATGGGACACGGCGGGACCAGCTGCAGGTTATACTCGTACATTTCGTAAACACCGGAGACGATTACTCCGGTCGGTGTGCCGATGAGTGCTGCGGTATAGGTCTGCGACTCGTTGCTGGCCGTATCCACGAACAAAACTTCAAACGACGCGGGTTGTTGCACACACACGTCTCCCCAGAAACCCCAGAACCGTAAAGCTTGAATGTTCCCGACGGTATTGTAGTTGTCGTAGCAGCGCCAGCCGGTTTCAATGTCGCTGTAGAGGCCGGTCAAGCCGTTTTCAACGGGCCGCGGACTGTGCGAAACTGATGAACCTGTAACACAAAGCAGAGACGGGCAGGCATCGGTTGAGCACGGTTCAAACATCCTGAATCTGCCACCCAGCGCCTCACATTCTGCCTGACCGATATAGGCACAAGTAGGATCGTACGGATCCCCGTAGCAGCAGGCCCCTTGACACTCGCTCACGGTCAGCACATGCGGACCGCAGTGCGTGCTGTTGAATCCTTCGACGGTCAGGTAATACACTCCGCGAGTCAAACTTCTGCAGTTGATGGTGGACAGACCGATACCGCCGCAACCGTCGTCATCGAACGCAATCACTCCGCCGCAACAGGAGCTGGTCAGATAGATGAAGCTGTCCCAAATGACGTCCGGCCCGCAGAGCGAAAGAGTCCAGTCTCCGTCGTGGGGAATCGTCACACCATAGGTTACTTCCTGACTTCCGCGCAGATTACAATCATTGCCCGCATCGCACGTGTTCCGCGCGATGCTGCCCGGCGCATTAAGCGCGGCATCAATCCGGCAGCCATTGCACGGAATCAAATCCAGCCGCACGCGATACTCCCGCATGTCATTAATGCCAGTAACTGCGCGCGGCGTCACCACCAAGTCATAGGTCCCCGGCTGGAAGCAGGGGGAGATATAGGTTCCTGTTGAACAGGCAACATCCAACGTCTGGAACTGATACAGGGTAGACCACGGACAGGATGCAGATATAATGAACATGTTCACGACGAACTCGCTCGTGATTGTGACACTCAGCGAGCAGGCTTCCGTCAGCGTAAAGCGATAGGCGTCCGTGTCGCGGAAATTGCCGCCGTTCGGTCCGATATAGGTGAAACCGCGTCCACAAATTGTTTGAAACGGCAGGATTTCCTGCGAAATCGGGTCATTGCCGTAGACTTCGCGGAGGCAGCTGCCATTGCAATCGGTGGCGGGATGCAGAGAGTCGCGCACTTCGGGACACTCCATCACATCACCGGGCTGGCAGGTGATCTCGCAATTATCATAGATGTTCAAGACGTAGTCGCCGAAACTGCCCGTACCGTATCCGTCTACGATGATGAAATACGTTTGTCCGGCCAGAAGCGTCAACGTCACCTGAGACTGCAATCCGCCGAAGTCATCGTTGCAGGCCAACTGCAAGGCGCCCGGGCAAGCGCCGGCTGTGTTCACATACAGATAGGTATCGTAACTCGACCCGAGCAGGCTGATGGTATATTGCATCGTCACCGACGGCTCAAATCTGTACACAACGTCCGGCGAGGCCGTAGGAGCACAGGGCGCAATCGGATTGTAGTAATTCCCCATGCCTGCGGTAGTCCCGGTGTCGGTATAGGGAATTCCCGTCACCAGGGTCCCCGGGCAGAAATCGGCTCCCTGATCCAGTGGATTCGCATTCTCCCGAATGTTGCGCTGCATGTAGAGTTCATGAAGTTGTTCTTTCAGAGCCGCGCGGGTCACGGCGTCCGGCTCTTCACTGCCCAGCCCGCCACTGAACTGAAACTCCAGTTCTCGAATCTGCTGCTCCAGCGGGGTCAGTTGTTGTGGGCGAATCACCGCGCCGGGCGCGAAGCCTCCATCTCCTGACTGGAGAGGATAGTCATACTGCACGTTTGCAGGGTGGTTCGAAACCAGCGGCAGCAGCTCCGCCAGCCGCGCAGTCCACTCAGGATTGATTGGGAAACCGGCTTCCTGGTCGACGCGATTCTTGCTTCAAGTTCTGCAATCTCAACCGCCGGACTTAGTCCAGAGACCAAACTCGACTGTTTCGCGGGGGTCATGATCGCGGCGACAACAACCCCTGCGAACAGGACAATGCCAGACAAACGTAGGAACAACCTCATCCAAGTCTCCTTATAGGTAGTATATGACCAATGTAGTCCTATTCGCATCACCTGTCAACGTTATCCATATGTAAAAAAAGAAAAGAGCGGCCCACAAGGGGCCGCTCTAAGGGAGCAGCATGAAGCACAATCATGGATAATAAACTACTCGGTCTGCTTGACCAAAGTCAACCCAGTAGGCACACCGCTCAAACTGGAATATGTGCAGTCGTTCACCAGAATGAAGATTCGGTTCGGGTCAGGAATGTTGACACTGTTCCACGTGAAGTGTCCGGCAGATAGTGCTCCTGACGCAAACAGGTCATAACCCGTCGGGAAGACTGCTTCCGGTGTCAATGTCGAATACACATAGACATAGGAAGTCTGCGGCATCCACCAGTCAAATTGAAACAGGTTTGTGCCTATCCACTTAATGGTGACACTATCCGGAGCGAAGCAGGGCGAACCCAGACAGAAGGCGAAATCAAACTGAACCCCACCCGGCCATACTCCGTCACCGAACGGAGACGTGCACCAGTACCAAGTGCAACTTGGGTCGCCGACCTTGGCAACGCTGACAATCCCGGAAGCCAGAAAGCACGGCGGACTGATGGTTGCCGTATACTCAGATAGCGGATACACCCCGAAGTATGTGAGCGGCAGTTGGGTTCCCGTGGAACTCACGTTGTAAGTCTGTGTGTTTGAACCTGACGTAAATTGAACTTGGAAATTCTCCGCATACCCGTTGCAGGACACAGGGAAACCCCAGAAGCGGATTGAGCCGATTGGACCATCGGTTGCGTAGTTGTCGTATTGCATGTAACCGTAGTCGATGTGTGACCGATATCCGTTGCCCGCTTCGTCGGGAAGAAACGGCAGTTGACCGAACTCGGTTTGACCATCGCAATTCGGGCGCGTATAGCAGGCTCCCGTGGAGCACGGTTCAAACAAGGTGAAGACACCTCCATAGTCGGCGCAAACAGTCGACGATGTATACTCGCAGATCGGATCGACTGGATCTCCATAGCAGCAGGATCCAAAGCACTCCGTCACCGTCAGAGTGAACGGTCCGCAATAGGTTGAGCTATACCCTTCGACAGTCAGATAGTAGACACCGCGATTCAAAGAAAGACAGTTAATGACGGACAGGCCGACACCGCCGCAGCCGTCGTCGTTGCTTGCAATCACTCCACTGCAGCAGGAACTGGTCAGATAGATATAGCTGTCCCAGACATTGTTTGGGCTACAGAGTGAGAACGTCCAATCCCCCGCCCAAGGGATGGCAACGGCGATGGTCATATCTTCCGACGGCCGCAGCGAGCAGTTGTTCACCGAGCCGCAGGTTGTGCTGCTCACGGACGCCGGGGCTTGCACGCCCACGTCAATGCCACAACCGCTGCAGGGAATCAACTCCATCCTGACGCGGTATTCGCGGAAGTCTTCGATTCCCGTGAACACGTACGGACCGACCCACAGAGCATAATCGCCCGGCTGAAAGCACTGTGTATAGTAAGTCGAAGTTGAGCAAGCATACATGGAAGCCGGAGGATCGTAGAGCGGCGACCACGGGCAGCTGGAGGTCAAAACGAACAACTTGCTGACGAACTCGGCCGTCAAACGAATACGAAGCGAACAGGCCTCGGTCAGTGTGAAGCGGTATATGTCGGTATCTCGAGATTGCGAACCCGATGGTCCGAGGTAGGTGAATGCGCGGCCGCACACCGTTTGAAACGGAAGGATGTCCTGCCATGTCGCAGTTCCCCCGTGAGTGATGTTGTTGCACGCGCCGTTGCAATCCAGATACGCATGGGTCGAGTCATTCAGTGTTTCGGGACATTCTAACAAATCGGATGCTTCACAAGTGATTGTGCAGATGTCGTAAATCGCCAGTGTGTAGGCTCCCGCGTTTGTTGAATAGCCGTCGATAATGATGTAGTAGGTCTGGTTGGCGTTCAACTGGAGCTGCAGATAAGACTGCAGGTTGCCGTAATCGTCGTTGCAGCCGACCTGAGTCGTGCCCGGGCAGGCTCCGCCTGTATTCACATAGAGATAGGTGTCGTATGACGATCCCTGCAGAGATATCACATATTGATACGTAAACTGCGGAGTGAATTGATAGATGACGTCCGGTGCATTCGTCGGGTTGCACGGAGTGATTGGATTGTAATTGTTGACACGTCCGGTTGTGGTGCCGTTGTCGTAATACGGGATGCCGGAGACAACCGTCGCGGGACAGGCATCATTGCCCTGGTCGAGCGGATTGCGGAGTCTGTTGATTTCACGCTGGGCGTAGAGTCCGTTCAGCTGTTCTTTCAGGTCGGCAAATAAAGACGGGTCAGGCTCACTATTGCCTAACCCGCCGGTGATTTCAAACTCGAGCCGTCGAATCTGCGCCTCGAGCGGTGATAGTGATTCGGGAAGTATCACGGCGCCGTCGCCAAAACCGTCATTCGGTTTCGCTTCGGGCGGGGGATACGAGGCATTCCCGGGGTGACCTTTGACCAACGGCAGCAGTTCGCGAATTCGGGCCGTCCACGCCGGGTCGGCGGGGAATCCGGCCTCTTTCGTGGCCGCGATCAAAGTTTCGAGTCGAGCAATTTCATCTTTGGCATCAGTCCAACCGGAGAGTTCCTTCAACCCTCCGCTGCTCTGCGCTGCGGCAAACAAGGAAACCGTGCAGGCCAGCAGAAAACAAGCAATCAAGAGCTTTTTCATGGCCTTCTCCTTGAGGTGGATTGACGGAATATACCGCAGACTCTCTTGAGATTCAATACTTATGCACGATGTGATATGATAAAGAGCGGCGTGCATTCATCGTGCAAAATAGTCCGTCAACTTCATCTATAGAAAGCTATGTTGTGCTCCGTTCACCAAAACAAAAGAGAGTAGCTTTGACAGCTACTCTCAGATGGAAACAACGCAAAACGAATCGTTACTTCAGCAGCACCGCTTTCTGAGCAACACTATGGGAGGGCGTTTCGAGCCGGACGAAATACGTTCCGGTGGCCAAGCGGTCGGCATTCCATTGCATCCGATGATTCCCCGCCGCAAATGACCCTTCGAAGAGTGTCGCTGTCTGCCTGCCCAGTGCGTCATACACAACTAATCTGCCGGTGACATCGCGCGGCAAGTCAAACGAGATATTCGTGGTGTTGTTGAACGGGTTCGGGTAGATGGGGTGCAGGGAAAATTCCCGCGCGAGTGGAGTGAAACTGTTCACATCCAGCGCGGGGTCCGGCCCCGTTCTGACCAGCCACATATCCCAGTCCACCGCTCCGAAGGACATCGTTCTGCCGCCTATCACAAAGCCGCCGTCTGAAGTCACAGCAACGGATTCGCCGACCTCCGAGTTGGAGCCGCCGAACGTACGGTTCCACAGCGAGTTTCCTGTTGAAGAGAGTCGCATAATCCAGAGGTCGCTTCCGCCCCAGCCGTACGAGTCCGACTTCCCGGCAATCACGTAGCCGCCATCAGAGGTTTGTCGAATGGAGTAGCAGATGTCATCGTACTGACCACCGAAGCTCTGAATCCACTGCACCGTGCCGTTGCCATCCGTCTTGACGACATACATGTCGCGCTCACCGTCACCGTCATTTTGTGTATACCCGGCCAGCGCGAAGCCACCATCAGACGTTTTGATCATATCATAGGCGACATCTTCGCCAGCGTAGCCATAGGTACGACTCCACAACACTTGACCAGTGGAGTTCGTTCTGACCAGCCATGCGTCAACCGAACCTGCACCAAACGATGACGTGTACCCTGCCAAGGCGTAGCCGCCGTCGGGAGTCTGCGTGATAGCATAGCATATATCGTATCCGGATCCGCCGTAATCCTGAGCCCATTGCAGCGCACCGGACGCATCACACTTGACCAGCCACATATCGGACGCACCGCCGCCAAATGAGTTCGTCATGCCGCCGATGACAAACCCTCCGTCGGAAGTCTGCTCAAGCGAATAGCCGTTGTCGTTCATGCTGCCGCCCCAGTAGCTGATATTCTGCGGAACTCCTTCCGCTGAATAGGTGGCGAAATACACGTCGTCATTGCCTGCGCCGAACGAGTGCGTTTCACCGACCATGGCATAGCCGCCCTGCGAGCGAGTGACCACATCCCAGGCAACCTCGGTCATCGAGCCGCCCAGCATCCGTGTCCATTGAGCGTTTCCGTTGACATCCGTTTTGACGAGCCACGCATCCACGTCATTCGCGCTGAAATGTGTCCTGCCCGCCAGGATGAAACCGCCGTCACCCGTCTGCTTGACCGCATTGCAGTAATCTACTCCCGTCCCGCCGTACATGCGGCTCCACAGGCTGTCCGGAGGCTGCGCCCAGCAGCAGCAACTCCAGCCGGTCAGTGCGATAGTCCAGAGCAATGTTTTCATTTCGAAACCTCCCCAATGGTGAATCGGACAAAACACTCCACTATTGAATTTCGGGATTGCCCTTCCGAAAGTCAAGCCATTTCCCAAACAAACTCAAATTCCCTTTCACTCCAACCCCTATCCTCACTATGTTCTCTTTTCTTCGCAAACGCACCCAAGACCTTCCCGCGCGCGTCAGCACCCAGCGCGCCGCCAGCAGGCAACCTGTCGACGTAGAGTCCGGCACCAAGAGGATAACCGATAGGGTCATCCTTGGGCACACCCTTGGGACGTTGAAGATTGAGTTCGTGCACCATTTCACACTCCGTAAATTTCTGGGATGGTCGCGCAATAAAAGAACGGCCAGGGTCTATAACCCAAGCCGCCGAGTGCAAGAGATCTATTCCGCTTTACTTCAGCAGCACAGCCTTCTGCACGGCATTGCGTTCCGAAGATTCCAACTTGACGAAGTAGACACCGCTGGAAAGCCCGCCGCCGTCAAACTGTTTCAGATGCGTTCCCGCAGAAAGCTTTCCGTCAAACAACGTCTGCACGGCACGTCCCAGCGCGTCATACACGACCAAACGTCCTGTCATTTCGCGCAGCACATCAAACGAGATATTCGTCGTGTTGTTGAACGGGTTCGGATAGACGTTCAAAACGTACTCGGTCGGAGTTTCAATTCTCAGTTCCACGGCATCGCTCAAGAACAACGTGTCCGTGTGCCACGGGACGAAGGTCACGTTTCCGCCGACTTCATCGCCACGACCGAGTGGATTGTTCACAGGATGAAAGGGGCCGGTCAAGTCACCCCACCAATTCAGGATTGCGTCTGCCCAGCCAATACCGTAGCCATCCAGAACGCGCTGGTTTCCGTAAAACAAATTGTCGCGAAAGATGCCCGCACTCTCATGAACTTCGATAACCGATCGCGTTCGGCCAATCATTTCTGTCACACGATTGTTGGAAAAGAGTGAAGGGCCTTGCATCTGCACCGCGAGGATTCCATTCTCAATCTGTCCATCCCGAAAAGTGTTATGCTCAAGCAGGACACCCGGGCAATCGGGCGATCCTCCTTCAGAGTAAATATAGGCCACGCACTTCCCTTGAAAGAAGTTCCAATCTTCGGGTGTGTAGTTGCTTTCGAAGGTGCAGCCGCGTATGACAGCGGGCGAATCACAGGGACATTCCAGTCCCAGAATAGAGTTGGTCGCTTCGTTGTCGCGAAAGACGCAATTTTCAATCACGCACGATTGACCGCGAATGTACAGATAGGAGGTTGTTCTTCTTCTAATCTGTTCGAACACGCAGCCGCGCAGAGTGACGTTGTGTGCGTTTACAAAGTAGATCGTATTCCCAAGTCCGTTATCGGAAACCGTGCAATCTTCAAGCAGAGTTTCGCTCCCCGCCTCAATCAATGCCCAGCCGCCGCCTCTTCCGCGAATGATACAGTTTCGCGCAATCAGCTCAGCCTGATCCAAATCAATGCAAGCGTATACGCCATCTATGAAACGGCAGTTTTCCAAAATCGTCTTGACACCTGACTTGACGCCGATGTAGACTGAATCAAAAACACAGTTTCGAACTACCAATCCAACTGTAAAATTCTCCAACCCTCCTGTCATCCCCTGTTGCAGGCGAGGAAACATTTGCGGACCATTGCGAAACGAGATGTTCTCAATGACCGTGCCGATTTGATTGGACACGACTGCAAGGCATCTTGCCGAGCGTGAATTGGGAAGAGTTGAAGGATCAATAATTGGAAGAGCAACGTCACCGGAATCCTGTCCTACTTCACCCATCAGCACAAAGGGCCGTGACGGCCCGGTGAGGGCTTCCGCATAGACGCCGAGGCTCACCAACACCGTATCGTTCGCGTTTGTCGCGTCAAGTGCAGCTTGAATCGTCGCAAATTCGGACGGTACCCGCAGGACCGCCCCGTGGCAGACGGTTGCAAAGAAAAAAATCAAAAGCCGTTTCATAACGGGCTACGGGTTGCAGGCAGGCATCGTATTGCAATCGTTCCAGTTGATGTACGCATATCCGCGAGCAGTGCACAGACAATTCTCGCAATACTCGTCCTCCGCTCCGCATGCGCGCAAACAGGTTAGAAGCGTGTACGTGTGACCAACGACGAGCGCGTAGGCGGTTGGGTCGATTTGCACACAATCATCGGACTGGCAGGATGTGTGCGTGCTCCCAATCAGCGTGCCATCATCGTAGAGCTGCACGCATGCGAAACAGAATTTGCAATTCTCCGTGCCATTTGCGCAGGTTAGTACCGCTCGCAAATGGTAGTTCGCCGAACACGATGCCGTAAAATTCACCGCGTTGCAATCCAGAGTTGTTGTCCCGTCGCATGTCCCCTCTTGAAACGAACAACTTCCGTCAGCGACGCATACACATTGTATGCAGCTTTCCGGTGATTCGCCTTGTGCCCAAAGAAGCGCGGGAAGGGCGAGCAGGGCAATGAATAATCTACGCATGCCAGACTCCTTGATGCTTCGGATTCCATCGGAGAACCGCTACGGCGCGCCTGCCGTCCCCACATCCCCGCTCAACGAAGAGAAGTTCTCTCTTCAAAGTTAACTCCAAATTCCTCGATTGTCAATGACTCCACTCCAACCCTCAGAAAGACCCCACTATGTTCTCCTTCCTTCGCAAGAAAACACAAGACCTTCCCGCGCGCGTCAGCACGCAGCGCGCCACCAACACACAACCCGTCGTGATTGCCAACGACGCGATTGCTCCGCCGCGCAGCGTGACGGGCAATCTGTTCAGCGCGACGCTCGACGGCAACGAATTCATCTGGACCGGCACCAATCGCAGCGAGTTTTATCGCTACCTGCGCGACCACGTGCCTATCATCTCCTCCGCCGTCTGGGCGTGGGTGCATCTGTGCGCGACGCCGCAGAGCTACTCTCTGTCCGGCAGCGAGCGCGAGAAGCGTCGAGCCGACGCAATTCTCTCCGCACTTGACAAACGCCTTCTCGAAAACCCGCTCGTCCGGCGGGACGGCATGGCACACCTGACGGAGCAGTTTTTTCTCGAACTGTTCACCACCGGAAGATTCTGCGGTGAACTGATTCCATTGCCCGACGGCAAGGGGATAGACTACTTTCACACGATTGACGCCGACCTGATTCAATGGGAACGCGACGGGCGATGGAAGGCATATCTCGAAGATGAAACGGGCCGGCGCACGTATCTGAATCCGCAGCGCTTCTTCTACGCATCGCTCGGCACGGATATCACCAATCCGCGCGGCATCGAACCGCTCGCCTCCATTCCGTTTGTCGCGCAGATTCAGGAAGCGATGCTCTCGGATATGGCCAGAAGCGCGCGCATGGCCGGCACGCCGCGGCTGCAGATTAAAGTCTCGCCGCCGAAGACCTTTCCGCATGAAACGGACCGTGAATATCAGGCGCGTGCCAACCGCTACTTTGACGATACCGTCGCACAGTTTCGCAAACTCGCTCCCGACGACAATGTTTTCACGTGGGACGACGTCGAGATTACGCTCATCGGCGGCGACACACACCGCAACTTCACATGGCGGCTGAATCGCGAGCAGGTGATTGAAGACGTGATCACAGGACTCAGACTTTATCCGTGGGTCGTGGGCCGTTCGCACGGCACAACCAAGAACTGGGTTGAAGCGCAATTCAATCTACTGATGCAGATTGTGGATTCGGTGCAGCATCTCGGCAAAAGCCTGGGGAATTTCCTGCGCAACACGGAGCTGCGCATGCAGGGCAATCTCTGCGCATGCGAGCACGTCTTCGCGCCGAATCAGGACCCGTTTCAACTCTCCAGAATGCAGGCCCGCAATATCGAGTTTGACACGATTGACAAGAAGGTCAAGCGCGGCTATATCTCGAAGGACGACGGCGCGCGCGAGTTGGGTTATTCGCGCGCGTATGCTGCGGAATAAAAGAAAAGGCGCCGCTTGCGCGACGCCTTTCCGCTGAGTTCAACACACCTTACGGACAGGCTTTCAAGACGACGTAGTTGCGGTATCCGTCCGCGACATTGCTGTCCGTCCACAGCGCCTGTCCCGCGGGGAAGTTGGCCGTGTGGCGCAAAGACCATTGCGGATCTCCGCCGCGCGGATCACCGTCGTTGTTGGAAACAGTCGTGCTGTAGATTTCGTACGTCCCGCCGTCGGAGACAAAGCGAATTTCTGCGGTGCTTGCGGTCGTCCATCTGATGGTCACACTGTCAGGCGGCAAGCACGGCTGGGTTGCCTCGCACTCGACCAGCAGATTCACGTCACCGCACGCACTGTTGGCCAGCGACACATGCAGATAGTAGGTTCCCGGATCAAGGGCGACACTGCCGGTCTCCGTCCAGCGCGGTCCGGTGGGATTCTGCAGCCAGTAGTTCTGGTCCTGCGAGAACACACAGGTCGTGCGCGGCAGAACACAGTCGGTGAAGATTGAGAACTGCACGTCGCTCGTCGTGTCCACAGCCGCCGCTGTAACTGTGTAGTCAGCAGCAGCCGGCACGACCAATTCAAAGAACTTCTGAGGGCCGGTGTAGCCTCGGTCTCCGGCGCAGCCGTCGCGATACGTCCGGCAAAGCGGCGACTGACAGCCATCACAGGTGTTGACGAGTGTCGGCACGTTGCACTCAATCGGCGGGGCGGTCTGACAAGCGATCGGATCGCAGTCGTCTGTGGGAGCAGGCTGCACATCGATGACAATTTGATAGGGACCGGTGTAACAGTCGCCCAATCCGCCCACACGAATACCTTGCGTCTCCGGTCCGCAGCCGATAATCCATCCGCAGCCGGCGCAGGGGCTGGTTTCTGCACAGCCGTCCGGATAGACGAAAGTATTCCCCAAGTCAAAGGCACCCGGCGAGCACTCCGGTCCGGCATTCACCCATGCGACATGCCACACATCTTCAGGCACGGTCACAAGAAAGTAGTCCGCATCGCCCGGTTCACAGATGTTACCGGCCAGTGTGTCACCGCCGGTCAGTGTGCGCACGTCGAACTGTCCGCACGAGTTATTCGGTTCGGTTTCCACGTTTGGCGCAGCACATATTTGATTGATGTCGCAGGCTTCGACCACGGTTTCGTACATTTCCAGCAGGAACGGCCCGAAAGAATTGGCCCACGCGCCGTCCAAGACGATGCAGTAAGTATGTCCGACTTCAAATTCGACGCAATATAACGCGGCATTCCAATAGAACCCGTTGTAGAATGTATAGCAGGGCCGGCTGCTGCAGTTCACAAACGGCCACGGGTTGCCGTCGCGGAAGATGTAGAGATTGGATTCGAACTGCGTGCCGCCGCAGGTAAGAATGTCTGCGAGGTGTGTGTGAGTCGGCGTGTAGGAAAAGACGATATCCGGCGCACCCGTTTCATAGCCGCAGAAGTTGTAATTGTCGGCGTAGCCGGCCGTCGATGCGGAATAGGTGTAGGGCAGGGAGAGGATATCAATCGCGTCTTCGCAGGTTTCGCCGCTGCCTCCGCCGCCTTCGCACGGCGGGTAGAAACAGCCGCCGCCTTCATAGACATTCAGCGTGTAGGTTCCGTTGCCGCCGCACTCATGGCCGTCCACCAGAATGTAGTAACGGAAGCCGACATTGACGTTCACTCCGGTGATGCAGCTGTTGCCGAATTCGTGGACGGTCGCACAGGCATGCAGGTAGCGGCCCTCGCAATCGGTCCACGACTCCCAGACTTCAACGTGCGGCTGAAACTCCGTCGAGGTCACTGAGATTCCGAGGAAGCGGTTGGCCGTCGGCACATACTCATAAACCACGTCGCGCTCGCCGCAGGCAAAGCTGTTGCAATCGGGGAAGTAATCGTCCTGATAGCTCAAGGTGTTGCGGGTGTCGCAGTACGGCAATGCAGAAATTGTGAGCGGGTCATCGCAGGTTTCACCGCTGCCGCTGCCGCCGCAATCGGTGCTCAAGCAATTGTAACCGTGAACGACATTCAGCAGGTAATCCCCGCTCTCTCCGTCTACTCCGTCCACCACGATGATATACGTGTAGCCGCTGTACAAGGTAACGCCTTCAATGCAGCTTTGGTTGCCCGAGAAGTCGTCACTGCACTCGTAGTACCAATAGCCATCGCAGCCGGAATCGGTTTCGTAGAGCGTCAACTGCGTGTTGTAGGACGAGCCGAGCAGGGAAATCGAGACAACCTGATCGAACGGAGGCGAATAGAGATAGACGACGTCCGGTGACTCAAACGTCGCCGTGCACTCTTCGAAATAGTCGTCGCTGTAGAAGCTCGTCGAACCGGTATCGCAGAAAGGGAGCGAACTAATCAAAGTGGCATCCCAGCAATCCTCGCCGCCTTGATCGAGCGGGTTGCGCGGGCGCTCCTGCCGGGTCTCTTCAGTTTGCTGCGGGACGAGTGCCTGTGCGCCGTCTTTCTGCGCTCGCAGGGGCGGTCGCAACTGTTCCGCTGTCGCCAGAGAACAGGCCGCAAGTATCATCAGAAGTGTAAGTGTCTTTCGCATGTCGTGTCCTCAGGTTATCCTATTCAACGTGTGGCAAATGAAAACCGCGCGTCCACAAGGAACGTGCGGTCCCGACTCAATTTTGCAAACCCATCCATGAATTGACTCATTAAACAATATAATATGTTAGAATGCGTGCGTCAATAGAATCAGGCGATACAAATAAACTCTCGGCAGGTCGCCTATTATCGGGTTAGTTTCTATTGCCATAGAAAACAAAGCGGCTCGACGCTTAGAGCATCGAGCCGCTGAACAGACGAGGAACGAGTGGCGTTACTTCAGCAACAGCATCTTCTGCGTAGAGCTGAAGGAACCGCTGCGCAACACGTAGAAGTAGATACCCGTCGGCAGACCGGCGGCGTCAAACTGCACAGTGTGCGAACCAGCTTCCACGCGGCCATTCACGAGCGTCGCAACGGTTGCGCCGAGGGCATTGGAAATGCTCAAGGTCACCTGCGCGGCTTCGGGCACGTCAAACTGAATGCTCGTGCTCGGGTTGAACGGATTCGGATAGTTCTGATGGAGCGCGTATTCCGTGATGAGCGCGCTGTTGTTCAGACCCGCTTCGACCGTGCGCGTACCGTGACTGCGGCGGATCCCGTTGAGGTCTTCGGTGAACAGCTCGTAGCTGTAGGTGACTCCGGCAATCACGTCGCGATCGGTCCACGAATAGTTCGTGCGCGTCTCGCTGACTCCGGCACCGGCAATCTCAGCAACCTGCGAACCGTTGCGGAAGATTTCGAAGTGGTCGTTGCCGTTTTCAGTGGCGGTTGCCCACGCGAGCTGAATCGCGCCGTTGGTCGCACCGGCCGTGAAGCTCAACATCTCGACGGCGAGCTGACGCTCGAAGAAGACGCAGAAACAACCGTCTTCTTCGGCTTCAAAGATGGCGTGCCAGTAGCCGCCCGGAGCCTGACATTCGAGGCCCGTGGAGTCATAGCTTGCCACCCATGTCAAACCGGCGGGCATCAAAGCGCCCGGGCAATGATCCAGGACGAAGACCGGCTGTCCGTCCAGCGGGCAGCACCAGTAGACTTCGATGGGCGTGCCGCAATACTCGAGACAGAACGTGGAACCGATTTCCACCCACGTTGGCGGCATCGGCGGGCAGGGCTGCGTAACTTCGCAATCCGGAGGAATGACCAGCACGCCCTGGTTGGTGGTGCCGTCCACGAAGTTCTGATTGATGTTATCCACGACTTCGTTCAGATCGCTGACGCTCTTTCCCGGAGGCAGAGCACCCAAGTTACCGCCTAAAACGGCATTCGCCATCGTGAGAATTTCGGCTACGGTGTAACCAGTGAACGGTCCGGCGCCGACTTCCAACCAGCTGAAGTCACCAAAGCCCGGAACACCAGCAAGCCCAAAACCCACACTGATTGACAGCGCGGTGACCTGGCCCGCAAACACACCTGCACTCGTGGAAGAGGGATCAGTATAGTTCTGCGTCAGGACGCCCGGCGTGCTGCCTGCCGGCAAGAAGGTGCGGACAGCGTTTGCACTGGTGAAGTGAATAGTGAAGCCGCCGCCAATCGTCAGGCCTGCCGGAAATACTGATGGAAACCAGGCGTCGCGAATACAGCCGGGATTGCCGCCATTGCAATTGTTTCCCCAGCCGCCTTGAGTCTGAGTCCGGTATTCACCGGGATCAATGGTGCAATCGCCGGGCTGTGCGCCCGCAACCGCAGCGAGCAAAAAGATTCCGCAAAAAAGTGTCAGGAGTTTCTTCATGTGTTCGTGCTCCCCAAGAGAGTTTTTTATCCAGAATTAGATGTGAATTGTCATATTTTCGTGCGCTGAGCAATATACGACACGTTCAGGCGCAAGTCAACTCTCTATGTTACTATTTCATTATAACTTAAAGGGTCAGTTCTTTTCGTAAATTGAAACAGGATTTCGGCTTAGGTTGCCAATCAGCAACCTTTCAGGTGTTCAGACTTGAGAGATGATATATCTATGCCTCTTGACTAATTCAACTGACCCAAATGGCGACGGCCCTCACAAAGAGGGCCGTCTGAGAGCGATAATGAAAGTTGGTGAAGTCTACTTGTTCGGAGCGGCTTGCTCAACAATTTCGTTGGTCATCAGGAACGCTGGATTCTCGAGTATCGCGCCTTGCACGGCAGCATCCTTGGGCTGCAGGACGGCCAATTCAACCTCGTCCTGCGATGCAAGGTCGCTGGCCACCGCAAGCACGGCCTCTGCGGTCACGGCAAAGAACATCTGTGCGGCAGGTTCATTGATGCATCCGGAGCAGTCGAAGAAGTTCGCGCCCACCGTGGCAATCAGATTGGCGGGATTCACGATGTTGTTCTGATCGATTGAACGATACACGTAATATGTGTTGGCGTTCTGAACGGCGGACCAGCGCAGCTCGGCGGAGTCGGTAGTCGGCTCGATGCGAATGGTCAAGCTTTCGGGCGCAACCACCACCGGAGGCGGGCAGGGAACACCAGTCATATTGAGCGCATAGTTTCCGCAGTTCGTGCCGAAGCCGTGTATGAGAATCTGATAGTTGGTATTCGCTTCGGCAATGAAACTCGCGGTGCTTTGCAGGGTGTAGTTTCCGCCGCAATAGTTATCGTCATTGCAGACAATCAGCGGGGCGATGTTCGGACAGGTTCCGCCGTAGATACCGAGGCCGGTGTCATAGCCCGAACCGCAGAGCGACACGGTGACGTTCTGACAGGAGGTCGAGTAGTAGTTATACACGACTTCGCGCGACGTCGAACCGACACACGGCAGATAGTTGTTCACCATACAACAGGTATTACCGAAATCGCTGAAGGGCAGCGAGGGAATTTGAAGTGCGGTGTTGCAGACATCGCCCGCGGGCGCGCCCTGCTGAGCGCCGCCGGAGAAATACACCATGAACTGTCCTTCACTCGTGCCGTAACCGCAGACAATGATGTAATAGGTGCGGTTGGCTTCGGCATTGAACAGCACGGAGCTTTTCAGGCCGTTATTGCCGCAGGCGTCATCGTTCCAGGCCACCACAGTAGAACCCGGGCAGGGCCCTCCGGTGCGCACTTCAAGTCCGGTATCATAGAGCGTCAGATTGTTATCGCAGGTGTGAACCTGAATCGTCTGGCAGACCGGCGACGTATACTGGAAGAAGACTTCCTTGGAACTGGGACCGACGATGGTCGCAAAGTCGTCGCGAGCCGGGCGTGTGTCGCCCGAATAGTTGGCCGGAAGACTGGGGACGATAATCGGTGACGAACAGTCGTCGTTGTAGACTTCCAATTCGAGCGAGGACATTCCCTGCGCGCCGTTGTAGCCGTCCATGTGGATATAGTAGGTCGCGTTGGCCGAAGCGTTGAAGACAACCGTGCTGGCCAAGGCATCGCTGCCGCAGAAATAGTCGTCGTTGCAGCCCGCGCTGAACGAACCCGGACAGGCTCCGCCGTAGCGCACTTCGAGAATCGTGTCGAAATTGATGAAGCAGGTCTTGGCACGCATGGCCTGATTGTAGGGCGACACCCAATACCAGTGCACATCCTGCCCGTCATTGGGTTGACAAGTGGGATTCACGTCGTCGTTGCCGCAGTAGTTCGCGCCGTAGGTGAAATACGGGACTTCGGTGATTTGATAGCCCGGACACTGCGCGTTGCCCTGCGCACCCGCTGCAACGCCGGTGACGTTCAGCACGAAGTTGCCCCACGCCGTGGCGTAGCCTTCGAGCACGATGACGTATTGCACGCCGCCCTGCGCGTTGAACGTGACCTGGCTTTGCGTGCCGCAGAAGTCGTCGTTACAGCCGGCGGTCGTAAACCACTGATTGCAGTTGCCCTGAAAGACAAACAGCTCGGTGTCGAAATTTGAACCGCACGTCGAAACCGTGACCTGATGGTCGCAAGGCAGTGTCAAGGTGTAGATGACTTCCGGCGAGTTGTTTGGGTAGTTGCAGGCGACTGTGTTGAAGTTGTTCGAAGCGAACAGCGTGCTTCCCGAAGCGGAAAACGGCAACGTGGTGATGTGCGTGAAGCCGGGTTGACCGCAGGAATCATTGGGCGGACCTTGCGGCTGCCAATAGCCGGCGAAGTTTGCGCCGCTGTTGTTGGGATCAAGCCAATCGCGCAGGCGGCCGCTCTGAGTTCCGTCACCTTCCCATGCGACAGAGAGCTTGCCGTATTTGGCGATATTGTTGGTGTTGGGATCGCAATCCCAATTTCCGCCGTGCAGCGGACCGACCACGAAGCCGCCGGAGTTAATCATCGGCGAGCCGGACGACCCCGGTTCCATTTGTCCATTGTCGAGAATCGTCTGCCAATGGGTGTTCGGCCCCTGACCGTTCCAATCGGTGCTGGTCGCTGGGTGATAGTCTTCATGCGCCTTCTTCACGTCGGCGCGCGGGTGATGAATTCCATAGGAGCTTGAGGCCGCAATGTCTGGACGATACCAGCCCATGTAGGCGGGAATATACGGGGTGTTAGGCCGTGGTCGCGATAACCGCAGCAGAGCATGGTCCGTCGGCGCGTGCGACATCAGCAGCGTCGCATTGCTAATGACGAACGACGTGTTTCCGTCTGTGTTCGGTGAGCAGTTGGGGCTTTCGTAGTTGAAGAAGAAGAGCCAGTTATTCTGGTTACCGTTCAGGCAGTGGTTGGCAGTCAGAAAGAGCGGATCGCCGTTCTGCAATGTGTTGTTCAGCATCGTTCCTGAACAACTTCCGCCCATCGGATCGATGATCATGGCGACGGCGCGCTTTTCTTCCTGCATATAGGCGAAGCAGTTGACGTTGATGTGGCAGGCCATCGCGTCTCCGAAGTTATCCAGCGCATCACGGTCGCGGGCTTCGCGGTCGTAGAAGTGGCGGTAGCCATGCAGCACACGCATGACGGACAGTTCGCCGATGTCCTGCTGGTCGGCGGGAACGAAATACTCAAGCGTGACGGCTTCACCGGAAGTTATCGGCGTAACGTTGGTACCATCCCAATTGTCAATGTAGGTATAGGGGCCGAAGACCATCGAGCGGTCGTCGTTATACAAGTACAATTCGCAGGGTTTGACGATGCGCCACTGGTCGTAGATCAGCCAGAGGTCTGTGGCATTAGGCGACACGATACGCAGCCGCCAGATGCGCGAGCCGTCGGGCAGGATTTCCCACGTGCCTGAATTATTCAGGTTGAAACTGACTTCCTGCGGGCGGGCGACCTGTGCGGGCGGGACAAGCTCCTGCTCAAGGGCGAGTTCGTAGTTAACTTCATCTTCCAGCAGGAAGCTGCGATTGTCCAGCGCGGGCAGCGTCACTGTGGCAGGCGCGGACACGGCGAACTGCGAGCTGGGCGGTAGCGGCGCCGAAACGGATTGGAATTGGGCCAAGGCGGCCGAGTTGCAGCACCATAGAAGCACAAGCACACATAGCAACACATTCGTTCTGTACATATCTGCTCCCTCTTTCCAAGTGGACGAACAAACGCGTCGCCTGCAAAGAAACGACGCGCCAACAGTGAGAACAACCGAAACATCATCATATTAGGATATTAAATTCCACAACACAAGCGTTGAACAACCCGAATAAAAATAACAGGCCAGAAAGCCTCCTCATTAACCTCTTGAAATTCATACTTTGGAGTCCCACCTCATGATCCTGCAATCCCGATCCCACCCCATCTCCCTCTTAAGCAGTCCAGAGCCTGCTGCACAACTCGACGAAATTAACGGACTGATTAATCCACCATTGGTTCCGTTATCAGCCGAAGATATTCACGTGCGCCGCTGCCGCTTAGCAGGAGATGCGATCGACAGCCACTTCGGCTGCTTTCGCACAGGCGATTTAGCGCGTCTGCTTGCGCTCACACACGGCGCACCGGCTTTAATTGGCCATAACCGTTACTCGACGGCAGTCGCACGGTTTTTTGGCGGCACGCTTGAATCTCATTTGAATCACCGCTACATCGTGCCGAATTTTTATTGGCCGAAAGCGCACAGCGGAGCCGAAGATTTCCGTGTGCTGTTGGACTGCGGGATTATCACGGAAGCATCGATAGCATTCACGTTTGAAAAACCTGCCTGTTCGGTCTGTGGCCACGACATTCGCGACTGCGAACACGACCCGGGCGTGCAATACGGCAAGCGGCTTTGCCATTACTGGTATGACGGAGTGGACCGCGTGCTGGAAGGGAGCTTTGTCTATCGCGGGAGCGAACCGGGAACGGGGATACTGGCGGAGATGAAGAACGTCAGGCGCGGCGTGAAGCAGAAGCGGATGACGATGCGATTTCGCGGGAGGGTGTATGAAGTGATGGTATCGTGAATAAAGGGCCGGTCTGTTGACCGGCCCGCTGCAATAGGAAGTCAGTTATGCCTATTCAACGCACTCGCAGTGATCCACAAACAGGTAACGGAAGAACCGCGACACATCCCCAAGCACGAGATACTCCTGGCAGACGCTTTCGGCTGGACAGGTTGTGTGAAGCGTGCACAGGTTGTGAAACGGTGCTTTAAAGCAGCGTTCGCTATTGGGCAGATCGCAGCCGACCCCTCCTGCACCTTGACAAACACAGTTTTCTCCAGATTGCACGCAAGCTGAGGCTGCACACTCTGGCGAGGGATCAAAGGGCGGGGAAGGAGGCGGACAGTCGGGAACTCGGCCATTGCCATAGTCTTTGTTCTTGGGTTCGCACCTCCAGCCCTTGCGGTCTTTGCAGCCGGAGCCACCGGCGACTCCCGCAAGGACACAATAGGAAGGATTAAGCGGCTGGTGCGCAATCAAAGGCGCAAGCGAGGCATATGTGCCAAGTGTGGAGACGCGGGCAAAGTCAATAATGTGCGGGACACCTCCGATATTCATCTTCATCCCGTCGAGCGACAAGACATTGCGCGATCCGTCAGCGAACAAGTCGAGACGGTCATCCCAGCGCACCGTCACAGAGGAGAAGTCAGGCGCGATGGCACCTGTGAACTCTCCGACAAAATAGGCGATCTGCAGGAAACTGTCCGGCGACGCGGTCATCATGATACTATCCACGCGAATTGGATATTGTCCGAGCGTATCATCAGGTGGATAGAGCAGCGATCCCACGTAGTCTTGAATGTGATTATGCCGGTTAAGCGGTGCATTTGCAATGACACGAAAGAAGCCCACGTCGCCGGTGGTATCAAACGGCAAGGTAACGGAGTTGGAAGTAGTAAAAGCAATGCTTTGCCAGACGCCGTTTAAGTCAGGGGTATGCTCGAGAGTGTAAGACTCAGCGAGGGGACCTGGATCCCAACGGAAGATGAGGCTGTCCGGCTCTGCGGGAGGGGGCGATTGTGCCGCCTTGCGCGACTGGATGGTGAGATTACCGAAGCCAAAACCGATTGGCGGGTGTTCAATCAGTTGATACACTTCCAAGTCCAGGACCCACGGGCCCACCGTGGACGAGCCGGAGTCACTGCCAACCGCGATGAAATACTCCCCCGGGTCCAGAACTATTGAGGAGAAGAGTCGGGGATCATCGCCAATGTGTCCGGAAGAGGCCGCTTGCAGGAAGAATGCCTGACTGTTGCGAACCACTTGCAGACCTACCGCGGAGTTGAGGCCGCCTTGATAGGCACATGTCCCAGGATCGTCGTTGGAGCGAACAACCGCCGTAATCCGCGAAGGAAAAGCAAGATGAAAGGAGAAGACGTCCAGTTCATTCGGGTCTTCGATTGTGCCCCGAATACATGCCACATTGCCTACTAATGGCAAGGGATTCGCAGAGAAATGCGCGTTGTTCGGTTCTGTTTCCTGATTAGGGCACACGCAGGGAATGCAGGGATTTGCTGCGCAGTTCAGAGTCGCGCTCCACGCGCCGCCTAACTGCGTGCAGTTGAATTCTGTGATGTCTGCGCAGTCAATGCCGAGCTCCCCGTAACAACAACGACCAAGCGCAGCGCAGGGGCTGTTTGGCATGCCGGGTGTACAGAAGCGAAAACGGCCTGTTGGCGAGAAGGGAAAGGTGGATTCGTGCCAAGCGGAAGGGTTGCTGGTCCACGGCTGAAACTGATCGCACTTTTCAAGAGAGTTGCCGAGGTTCGCACCCGACAAGTCAGGGAAGTTATCTGTCAGAGACCCGTCTATAAGCAGGGAAGCAGGGAGATTTCCGTCATACAGCGCGAGGTTGTCCCCATTATTGTTGAGCGTCCAAGCAGCATCAATTTCCGCGCAGATGATGCTTGGAATGCCTGGCGTAGCAGTTTTGCTTATGACGAGATAGCCGTGCGCGCTGATAATTGTGCCGGGGGGTATCTGGATGGCTCCTTCCGTAGACGGCGGCGGCCAGACGTTACCGTCGGTTAAAACCCAATTGCCAATGGGAATCGGAAAGGGCGTCGTATTGAAGAGTTCCACCCATTCGATGTCTGTAGTGGCCGTATCATCGTACATGATCTCGTTGATCAGAACGGACCCGGGCTGTGCCATAGCAACCATAACAGTTTGGCATAGTGCGAATGCCAGGCAAATATTGGTTCCCTTTTTCATTTGCCAGCCTTATCTGTGTTATACAGAAATCATCGACTTTGCTGCAAGATTCTTGGCCTTTGCAAAGAATCTATCCGAATGCTCAAGGATTGTCAATGAATTTCCATGGCGACAGAAAAAATTGGGATAGCAGTGACCTCTGTAACTGGTTGATATTGCGATGTGACCACGGCGATACAAGACGAACTAAACGAAAAGAGAGGCGTGACCGATAAAAAGACAAGTCTGTCTACAATACGAAATGCGGCCGAGGGTCACTTCTTCCATCCGAACCTTTTGAAATCGACTTTGTCGTTTTTCGAGAATTCGACGCCTTCCTGTTCGAGGAGTTTGCGCTGAATTTTTGCGGCGAGCGGATTACTGCGAATCGAGATGTAACCCTGTGCATTGATGACTCGATGCCAGGGGACACTCTCGACGTCGTCTTCGCTGAGCGCGTGCAGGGCATAGCCGACCATGCGGGCGTGGCGCTCGAGTCCGGCAATCCGCGCAATTTGTCCGTAGCTTGCGACTTTGCCGCGCGGCACGCGCTTGACAACGGCATAGATACGTTTGTAGAGCGACTCAGACGTCATAGTTCAGAAGTTTGTAAATCATCAGCGCGCGGACGGTGAGTTCGCGGTCCTGAGCATTTTCTTCGAGCGGATAATACCACGAAAGGTAAGCAGGTGCTTCTTCGAGCGTGAAGTGCCACAGGCCGTCGGCGTCCTGCGCGACTTCCAGTTCATCATAAAGCCACTGCAGATGAGAGACATTACCGACGACTCCGGCGCGCGCGCCGAGTTCGAGGTCGTGCAGCATGCGCACAGGTTCGGCAAGATAAGTTTGCTTGTCGGGAATCAACAGCCGCGACGCATCGGGCAGGAGAACTTCCGGCTGCAGTTCGACTTCGTTCAAGAGCGCGGACAGCAAGTCGCGTTTGGCCAACTGCTGTTCAGCGGGTGGCTGCCACCAGACCATCGCGGAATAGGCGGGGATTGTGGGCGGAGCGGCACTGTGGTCGGCCAGCCAGCGCTGCCACTCGTTCTTGATAATTTCGAGATAGCTTTCGAGCAGCAGATGTGTGCCGCGCGTGGCACGTGCGAGCAGATGGAGACAAACATCGCGCACGAGCGGACGCTGCTGCGGGGAAAGCTCCCACGTGACATCTTCCTGAGCGAGCGTGGGCAGCACGACGAAGTCAAGCACACGTTCAACGGCAGGATGGTCTTCCGCGCCGGCTTCACACAGCCAGAGCACGGCGGCGGCGGTGGAGCCGAGCTTATTTCCAAAGGAGCCGTTTTCGAGCTGTTGCACGGCGAGTTGCTGAACACGCGGATGTTTGAGAACCGCAACTTTGGCGTTCGCGGTTTCGATCCACGATTCATCGCGGCCCAGCACGTCGCGCAGAATACGGAAACGCAGAATGGGGCCGCTCTGTTTGTAGAGTTCCTGAAACGAAGGTGGCAGGTCGGGAATCACGGAGATAATGAATTTGAAGTAGAGACTGCGAATGAGCGACAGCGCGCGCGGCACAAACGGCAAGACACGAATTAATATGCAAACTGCGGGTCGAAAAAGCAAACGGCATGTTTTAGCAGAAGACAAGTCAACTTCGCGGAGCGGTTCAGCGCGGCGTGTTTCTTGCAGCGGCGGCATGACTGCATCTAACACGAAACGGAGTAGCATGGAAACCGGGCAAAGGCAACCCTACAAGGTCTGCACAAAGTGCGCATACGAATGGAACACACTGGAAGACCTGGTGGCCGACTTGAGCTTGCGGGTTGACGGCTATCAGGTGTGCTTTGAGCGGGCCGAGGACGGTCTGTTCATGCTCACGCACGAGTGTCCGAACTGTCAGACGACACTGTCTATTCCGGCGGCGGAATTCGCACATTGGAAAACCGGACCGGATTATTATGCGCTGAAGCTGTTGACCGACGAGTGTGCGGGTCATTGTCTGAATCCGACGAACCTGGAGCCGTGCAGCGCGCAATGTTTTGTGCGATGGGTGCGGGACGTTTTGCAGTTTCTCAAGACACATCAGGTCCCGCAGCACGTAGAGAAATCCGAAAACACGGCCGTGCAATCTTAGCGGCCATATCAGGACTGTATGACAGCAAACAGCCGCCTGAGTGGGCGGCTGTTTACGTGAGCGAAGAGAGTGAAGCTTAGACGCCAGCTTGCGAGCGCGGGACGATACGGACGGACTTCATCACGACTTTGGACGTCGGCGTGGAACCTTGAACTGGAGTTTCAGCAATCTTGTTGATGATGTCCATACCCTTGATGGTCTTGCCGAAAACGGTATACTGGTTGTCCAGATGCGGAGTGGCCACGTGGCAGATAAAGAACTGTGAGCCTGCGCTGTTGGGGTCGGGCGTGCGGGCCATCGAGAGCGTGCCGGGTTCGTGCTTGCGGTCATTGAATTCCGCGTTGACCGTCCAGCCCGGGCCACCTGTTCCGGTGCCGGTGGGGTCGCCGCCCTGAATCATGAAGTTCTTAATGACACGATGGAAGATGGTGCCGTCGTAGAACTTATTGTTCGCGAGGTATTTGAAGTTTCGCACATGATTAGGTGCTTTGTCAGGATAAAACTCGACGACGATGGTTCCCTTGATGGCACCACCCTCCTGCTCAATTTCCACAACGGCGACGCTATCTCCGTCCACCGGATAATCGGCAGGCCACTTTTCGAGTTTGGGTGTATTATTAGACACTGGTTTCGCTTGCTCCTGTTCGTTCTTGACTTCGGTCTTTTTCTCTTCCTGCTTGGCGGCGGCTTTGTCGTCCGCCTTTTCCGCCTTGCCGCATCCGGCCAAGACGAGGCCTGCGCAGGTCAGCAGAATCCAAAAAGCTTTCATGGGCACTCCTTTGGGGGTTATCTTGAAAAATGAGTTTTGGTATTACGCGCGCGATAGACCTTCACGTCACGCTTTCGATTACAGCGTCAGCAGAGGTCCGAAGGTTCTTTGCGCCGTGAGATGCACGGCAATTTCGGGATTGTCGAGCGCCGTGCGTGCGCTGTCACGGGCGAGGTCGGGATGATTGTTTTCCTCGGACAGGTGAGCGAGCACGACGTGCTTCAGAGAATTATTCCGGCAATCACAGAGCACATCGGCGGTCTGGCGGTTGGACAGATGTCCGGTGCTGGATGCGATGCGCTGTTTCAGAACTTCAGGATACGAGCCGGTGCGGAGCAGTTCTTCGTCGTGATTGCTTTCGATAACGGCGACCGTAGACTCGCAGAAGGCTTCGTGCAGCTTGGGCGAAACTTCGCCGAGGTCGGTCGCGACGGTCACCATCTCCTGTCCGCAGTGAATCTGGTAAGCGACGGGTTCGGCAGCGTCATGCGAGATATCGAGCGCGCGGACGGTGAACGGGCCGACGTCGACGGCGACGCCGTTCATCGGGAAGGCTTTTTGTTTGCGCATGAAGCCCGGGGAGATTGCGGCAAGCGTTCCGGCCGTCGCGTACACGGGAATCGAAACTTTCTTCAGCAGACCGTCCAATCCGCGTGTGTGGTCGCTATGCTCGTGCGTGAGAAAGACCGCGTTGATGTTCTGCGGGTATTCTCCGGCGTGCTGCAGCGCGGCGAGCAAGCCGCGAATGCCGAGACCGGCATCGACGAGAATCCGTGTGCCGTTGTCACGCAGGAGCAGGGCGTTGGCTTTGGAGCCGGAAGCGAGGACGATGACTTGCAAATCTAAGATAGGTTACTTTTGCACGACTATCGTGTCGGCGAGGATGTCGTGCAGACCTTGTTTCTTTTGAGTGAAAGCGGCCATCAGGAATCCGATACCCAGAATAACCGCCGAAAGATACTTCCCAAAGTAGCGGCCCGTAGCGCGGGCGAAGCTGATGCGGCGCAGCTGTTCATCGGTGACGACGATGCCGATAATCATTTTGCCGACGGTGGCTTGACGATATGAACTCTCCAGCAGGGTGAAATAGAGCCAAGGGACAATC
Source organism: bacterium (assembly GCA_023382385.1). Lineage (NCBI taxonomy): Bacteria > bacterium. Next base: position 548,499 of record JAHDVH010000002.1, read on the forward strand.
AGGCCGAGCGCATTGCTGAAGGTGAAATCAAAGGGGTCGATATCCCACGAGAACGGCACGCTGACGATGGCGAGCAGAATGCTGTCAATGGCAACGGCGATGACGCGCCGCCAGAAGCCGGCATACTGCACAGGCATGACGTTGAGGGATCCGGACGCAGTTGCCTGAGTTTGCGGAGTAATAATCTCTCTGCCGCAGCTGGTGCAGAATTTGGCGCCGTCAGGATTCTCTCTCGAGCAGTTCGGACAGAACATGTAGGACTCCTTCTGGAGTTTAGCGGCTTCCCCGCTTGGCAAGAGGCACACCCTTGCTGCAGAGGGGACAGTCGGCGGGTTCCCAGGAATCGAGCGTAAGTCTGACGACCGCGCAGGGAGACGGAGACAGCGTGGTTTCGCCGCGCTGGATGAGCGCCGCAATGCCGACGACGATACCTTCTTCGCGTTCGACAGCTTCCTTGACTTCACCTATGGAGAGTCCGGTGGTGAGCACGTCTTCGCAGAGCAGAACGCGTTGCCCGGGGACAATTTTGAATCCGCGCCGCCACTCCATTTTTCCGTCAACGCGCTCGGGGAAAGCCAGCGGCACACCGAGCGCTTTGGCGACTTCGTGTGCGACGAGCACGCCACCGGTCAAGGGTCCGACAACGAGATTGGGTGTGGCGATGCGGAATTGCTCGACCATCGCACGGGCAAACTGCTCAGTCAGTTCCGGTCGTTCAAGCAGGCGGAATTTTTCGATATAGACGTCGCTGTGACGGCCGCTGGAGAGCAGAAAATGTCCTTCGAGAAAGGCCCCGCAGTTGCGCAACAGTTGTAAAGCGATGTCTTTGTTCATATCGAATATTCGTTGGATCGGCCTCTGACGACTAAGGTGCCGGCGAGCAGATCGTGAAGCGCCTGTTTGTTTTGGGTGAAGCCTGCCATAATGTAGCCAATCATCAGAAGCATGCCTGAAAGAATTTTGCCGAAGTGACGTCCGGTCGCGCGGGCGAAAGAGATTTGCTCTCCCTGCAGGTCGGTCACGCGCAGACTCAAGGCAAGTTTACCGAGCGTGGCCTGTTGCGACGAGCTTTCCATGAGAGCATAATACAGCCACTGCGCCACGACGAGGATGATGGTGATAATCACCCAGCCGCCGACAAGTCCGGCCAGGACGGCGGGGTCGGGGTCATCGAGATCCGGCATGGCGGCGAGACCTCCGACACTGAATACCAGCCCGATGAGAAAGAGCACGACGCTGACCATTGAGATGACGAGCTGGTCAATCATGTGGGCAACAAAGCGCAGCCAGAAGCCCGCAAACCTGCGCGTACCGACGGTGGCCGCAGAGGGCGAGGTTGCGGGTGTGGAGGGTTTCAGGGGGACGCCGCACTGACTGCAAAATAGAGCGTCGTCGTCATTGGGTTGACCGCATTTCCAACAGAACATTTTCTTGCCTCCGTAGAAAGGTGGCGAAATTACTTTTTGTGGCTAAGCGGCGCTGGCGGCGGCTCGCAGTTTGTCAACTTCCTTGACTGCGGCCTCGATACAATCGTCGCCGCGCGACGCATAGAGCACTGAGCGGGAGACGTTAAGCAGGGCGGCGCCGTTGTGCTCGCGGACTTTGTTTAGAACCTCAAGGCTTCCTCCCTGCGCGCCGCTTCCCGGGAGAAGCAGGGGAAGTTCGGGAGCGATTTTCAGCACACTGTCCAGCGCGTCGGGTTTGGTGGTGCCGACGACCAGCCCCATATTACCGTTCTGATTCGCGGCTTTGACCTGCTGCGCAATTTCCTGATAGAGGGTGCGTTCACCGATGCTCAGTCCTTGAATTAGAGACGCGCTCGCGTTGGAAGTTGCGCAGAGCACGAACACGCCTTTGGCCTTGTGCCTCCAGAAGGGTTCGAGGGCTGCCATCCCGAGATAGGGCTGGACGGTAACCGCGTCCGCTCCAAGCACGTCGAAGAGCGCCCGCGCGTAGGCTTCATTGGTGTGTTCAATATCGCCGCGCTTGGCATCAATGAGGAAAAGGACTTCTTGCGGGCAGGCGATGCGGAGGCGTTCAAGGGCCAGCCAACCGCCGGAGCCGTAGGCTTCAAAGAAGGCGGTGTTGGGCTTGAAGGCCGCAACTTTCTCCCACAGCGCAATGATAATCTCTTCGAGGAACTTCTGGGCGGCCTCCGCTCCATAGCCGAATTTAGCCGGAATTTGAGCCGGGTCGGGGTCAAGCCCCACACAGAGCGGGGAACCGGCACGGTCAATCGAGGCTTTAAGGCGAGAGAGGAAGGGAGACACTTGCGGGGTTCGGTTTTATGGAATATCCATAAAATATACTGATTTCTTGCCTGAAGTGCAACCCTGATGACCTGCAAGTAATTGGCAGGTGTTGAATTTACGCAGGGTGTTTACTACCTTGCAAGGTGTGTCCGGCTACAGAATCGATAGCCGACAAGCACAATTTAGACAAGATGGGGAGATCGAGTGATTACTGACTACTTCGGTGAAACATGGTTGCTGTATCTGGAAATGGCGCCCTACCTGCTACTGGGGTTTACGCTGGCGGGGGTGCTGCACGCATTCGTGCCGCGGAAATCGGTGGGCAAACATCTCGGCGGCGAGAATCTGATATCGTCGTTCAAGGCGGCGGTGCTGGGTGTGCCGATGCCGCTCTGTTCATGCGGAGTGATTCCGACGGGCGTAGGACTGCGGAAGCGCGGCGCCTCACGGGCGGCAACGGTCTCGTTTCTGATTTCCACGCCGCAGACGGGGGTGGATTCGATACTGGTGACGTATGGATTTTTCGGGTGGGCTTTGGCGATTTTTCGACCGCTGGCGGCTTTTATCAGCGGCGTGCTGGGCGGGCTGGCTGTGATGCTGGTGAAACCCGGAGCACGGGAAGAAGAGTGGATGAAGCATCATCTGCACAGCGATGATGCGCTGGCCGAAGCGGAAGCGCAGAAGAGCACGAGCGAGAAGCTGCGCGATTCCTATCACTTCGCGTTTAAGGAACTACTGGGAGATATCGCTTTCTGGCTGATTATCGGGATTCTGGTTGCGGGAGCGATTTCGCTGGCGGTACCGGACGATTTTTTTGCCGGAAGTTTGGGAAACGGTATCAGCGCGATGCTGATTATGATGCTGTTCGGACTGCCGCTGTATGTGTGCTCGACGGCCAGCGTGCCGATTGCTGCGGTGCTGATGACTAAAGGAATTTCGGCGGGAGCGGCCTTCGTGTTCTTAATGGTGGGTCCGGCAACAAACGCGGCAACGATGCTGGTGATAGCGCGGGCATTAGGTTCAAAGGTGCTGGGTGTGTATCTGGCGGCCATTGCGGGATTCGCGCTGTTGTTTGGGCTGGGACTCGACTTTTTGCTGGCGAACACGCCGCTGACGGTGACGCTGCCGCATCATCTGCACGAGCACGGGACGGCGTGGTGGCAGCTCGGTTCAGGACTGCTGCTCGGATACTTCCTGTTAAGACATTTCTATTATAAACTCAGAAGGCGGTGGGGAGCCGCACCGGTGACTATGAGCGACAAATTACATTTGCAGATTGAAGGCATGAACTGCTCGCATTGCGTGAAGAACGTGAAGGACTCGCTGGAGAAAGTGGCGGGTGTGACGAGCGCGGAAGTAAATCTCGATGCGGGAACCGCGACGGTGGACGGCGACAAACTGGATCGCGCTCAATTGGCGGCGGCGGTGGAGAGTGCGGGCTACAAGGTGAAGGGATAGAGAAACCGCTTGGCAAACATGCTGCTCCTCTATCTGTCGTCGTCACTATACATGGTGGGGTTAATCTGGTTTGTGCAGATTGTCCACTATCCGTTGTTCGAGGCGGTGAAGGATGGAAGTGGAGAGTATTACCGGATGCACGCGGCAAAGACGGGGCTGGTCGTGGCACTGCCGATGCTGGTGCAGATGGGGTGTGCAATTTTTTTCGCACTCAAGCCCGGAGCGGGAAATGCGTGGATGATGCGGGGCTTGCTGGTGGTGCTGGCGGCGGTCTGGCTGACGACGTTTCTGCTCTCCGTTCCGCAACATACCATTCTGGCGAACGGCTACGACGCACACGCGGTGCGCAGACTGGTGAACACGAATTGGATACGGACGGTATTATGGAGTGCGCACGCGGCGGGGCTGCTGTGGATTTGGGCGGAGTGCATGAAGGATAAGCTATGATCAGGCTTTTTATCGTCGGTTTATTTCTGTTTACGGTCAGCCTCTGGGCACAACCGTATGCCATCGGACATCGCGACATTTCCTTCGTGGATTCGGCACGCGGCGCGCGGAATATCCCGACAGATGTTTACTATCCCGCGACCACCGCAGGCGACAACACTCCGGTGGCGACGGCTCCTGCAGGCGGATTTCCTGTCATTAGTTTTGGTCACGGATTTTTGCTGCCGGTCAGTGCCTATCAGTATTTGTGGCAGGCTCTTGTTCCGGAGGGCTACATTGTAGCCTTGCCACGCACGGAGGGGAACTTCTCACCGCAGCATTTGCAGCTTGGATACGACTTGGCGTTCCTGATCCGCAGACTTCAGCAGGAGGGAATGACACCGGCCTCGCCGTTTTTTGGAGCCATCGGGAGCACGTCGTGCGTGATGGGACACTCCATGGGAGGAGGGGCGAGTTTTCTGGCGGCGCAATCCGCCTCAGAGATAACGGCGCTGGCGAATCTGGCTGCGGCGGAGACCTCTCCCTCGGCGATAGATGCGGCGGAGACCTCTCCCTCGGCGATAGATGCGGCGGAGGAGATTACCATTCCTGCGCTCGTGTTTGCGGCTTCTGACGATTGCGTGACACCGCCTGCTGCACATCAGATACCCATGTATTCCGCGCTGGCGAGCGACTGCAAGACCTACGTGAACATCACGGGCGGGAGTCACTGCAAGTTCGGGGAGAATAACTTCACCTGCAATTTAGGGGAGTTGACGTGCACGGGCAGCATTTCGCGTGCGACGCAGCATCAGTTGGTGCTGTTTTATCTGCTTCCATTTTTGAATTACTATCTCAAGGGCAGCGCGACGGAGAATTGTCTGTTTCAGGAGCGGCTGGCAGCCGGCAACGGCATTACCTACACGCGTGCGTGCGCATTGCCCGCGCCGCAGAATCTGTCTATCAGCACCAATGGAACGATGGTGACTTTGCGCTGGATGCCGGTGGCAGGCGCCTGCGGCTATGAGTTGCTGCGCGGCACGGAGGCAGGGTTCAATTACGACGTTAGTTTGCGCATCTATGAAGGAGTGGCGACAAGCTATACAGAAACACCGCCAGTTGAGCAGGCGGTGTATCAGGTGTGGGCGAAGTAGAAGACGCGGGCATCAGAGGTTCGAGAAACTCCGTTCCACTTTCGGACTCAGCCACGTGGTCAATTCATAGGGGAGCGCTTCGATGAGGGGCGAGAGTTCGTGAAGATAGATGGTTTCCCTGTCTTGTCTGCCCCAGTAGACGGTTTCCTCGCCGACAGAAGGTTTGTCACCTGAGATGAAGGCGTAGGAGCGGTCACGGGCCATGATACCAATCAGGGGAACTCTGCGGCCGTTATAGAGGACATGAGCATGGCCGACCATCGTGCGGGGATAGCCTGTGCTGAAACCTAAATCTATTTCCGCACCCCAGCCGTCAAAGGGGGCCTGCCAGAAATGCGGCGAAGGGAATCCATGGCCGCGTTTCAGCTTGCGCACAGCGATGATTCTTCCGGAAAGCGTCATGACCGGTTCGAGCGGAAGCAGATCGGCGACGGTGGGCGAGGGAGGCTGGCCGTAGAGTGCGATACCTGTACGGACGAGGTCGCCCGGCACTTCGGGTAAGGCGAGCGCGGCGGCGGAATTTGCGAGATGTGTCACCGCCGGATTCAGTCCGGCGGTTTTTGCGTTTTGAATAATCTCGGAGAAGACGTTGATTTGCTGCAAACCACGTTCGCGATCCTGCGGCCCGGCATAGGCGAGATGTGAATAGATAGCGTCAAGCTTCAGGTGTTTCAGTTTGGCGAGTTTCGCAAGCGTGTCTTTGTGCCGCGAGTGATGAATTCCGACGCGGCCCAAACCCGTGTCGAATTTCAAGTGAGTGGAAATCGCGCAGCCGCTGGATTTTGAGAGCGACTCGAGATATTCTACTTTATACCAAGAGGTCGCGGCGAAGGACAACTCGTAGTCTGTGAAATAGCGAGCGGGTTTCCCGACCCAATCGGTCATGACGAGAATCGGTTTAGTAATGCCTGCCTTGCGCAGCTTCACGCCGTCGGCAGGCGAACTGACTCCGAAGCCCCATGCACCGGCTTGATTCAGCACGCGGGCGCATTCGAGCAAACCGTGACCGTAGGCGTCCCACTTCACCACAGCGAGCACACCTTTGGGGGCGACACGCGCGGCCAGAGCCGAAAAGTTGCCGCTCAGAGCGGATAAGTTAATGCGAGCGAGGGGCACGAGGAAGCAGTCGGGAGTGTTTCGTCATGAGTCGGGAGGCAATGGGCATTTGAAAAAAAGGCGACCCGCAGAGGTCGCCTTTGTAGTGTCGTGAAACTTCCTCAGTAGTTGCCGGGAATGGCAAGTCCGTCAAGCTTGGCCAGTTCGGTCTGGGCGTTGATGTGCGCGGAGGTGCCGGTAAACATCGGATTAACGATGAAGCCTTCGAGCAGCTTACGGCGCTCGTTCTTGTCTTTGAAAGTCTGGATGCGGTCGAATTCTGCCCGGGCGAGTTCATTGCGCGCCGTTTGTCCGGCGGCGGTCTGCGGATAGTCGCGCGCGGCTTCGGTCACGCGGCCGGCATCATAGAGCATTTGAGCGGCCCGTTCGCGGGCGCGCATGGCGGCGGGAGTGTCCGCATAGTTGTTGAGAATGTCGTCAATCTTGTCCTCTTCAAGCAGTTGCTCGGCCATGCGGACACGAGCCTCGTGAAACATCGGCGTGTCCTGAAACTCGGCGATGACGCGCTGCAGATTGCCTTCCTTCATGAGTCGTGCGGCGAGAGCTTCCTTGGCTTTGATCGCAGCCGGTTCGTTCGGATAGCGTTCCAGAACTTCTTCATATTGTCCGTCTTTGTAGAGCGACTCGGCGCGGTCGGCGGGTGAAGCGCAGCCGAGCGACCAGAGCAGCACGAAAGAGACGGAGAGAATGGTAAGGCAGCGAATCATGTGAAACGCCTTCCGATGCTATTTCTTCTTATTCCGCGCTTCGCTAAGCATTGTTGCGGCTTCTTTATAGGCCGCAGTCTGATTATAGGAGCGGGCGATCTCCTCGAGCTTGTCAATCCGTTTCTGACCGGAAAGTTTTTTGGCTTCATTGAGGAGCGCAACCGCACGGGTTTCTTTGACCTCTTTGGCGCGCGCGGCATTGGGATAGGTCGTAATCAGGGAATCAAACAGGCCCTGATTGTAGAGCTCATCGGCAAGGATGCGCTCGGCATCGGCGGCCAAGGGCGAGTGCGGGTATTGTCGGATGACTTCCCGATACTGTTTGTCATCGAACAGCGTTTTCGCCTTGGCCTGCAGGGCAAGATAAGCCGCACGGGTTTTGGGGTATTTCTCGATGACTTCGTCGTGCTTGCCGGCCTCAAGGAGGTCTTCGGCCATCAGCGCTTCGGCCCTACGGGCGAATTGGGTGTCTGGGAATTTCTGAATGACCTCTTGATACTTGCGGTCTGCAAGGAGTTTCTGCGCGGAGGCTGCTTCGCTTTGGCATCCTGCGAGGATCCCGAGCAAGAGGGCAGCGGTCAGCATGGGGAGCACAATTTTCCGAAAATTCATCGTTCTGGCGCGGTTTTGTTGGAGCTTTGTCTTTTGAACTCAGGAAGTTAAGGATTCCCTTAGCGATTGTCAAGCAGATTTGGTCATTGTAGTGCGAAGATTAAGCCATAACAAGAGGTTGCGAGTCTGCAACGCGGGGAGGCGCGGCACGACACCTGCTCAGAGAGTGCAATTAGGCTCTTCAAATTGTTGACAGTTCCTCGATTGGGTGCTATATTACTTGTTATATCAAAGATTTACCCTACTCCACCTCCACCAACCTTTTCAGGAAGAAACGGATGAAAACCTTGCACCGGATGAATAAGCCCGTCCTCGGCTCCGTGTTGTTGGCCGCACTGGTAATGACGGCAGTCTACTCCATGCTCGCCTATGGCCAGCCGATCAGTGAACGGGAAGTGACGATGAGTGAGAAGATTGGCGCCATAGTAGTATTATATCGGGCATTCGACAGCCTAATCTACTTTTTGCAGGGGTTACTGCTGTTTATCGGCCTCGGGATCACGATTTACTATTACATGAAGTTCAAGCGCGGCGGGTTCCAGACGGATCTGAAAAAGCGCGTGCACGAGATGGCCGAAGAGGTGCCGCTGCAGACGGCCATTGACTTTGAGATCGAGAGTTTGCAGAACAAGTATATTTTTCTGGACTTGATGATCGCCGCCGCGCCGATGTCGGGACTGCTGGGCACGGTAGTAGGTCTGGTTCACGTATTCAGCGAGCAGACGTTCGTGCAGCAGATATCAATGCAGACGATCGCCGGCGGCATGTACGTGGCGATGGTGACGACCGTTTGCGGGCTGATCGTCGCACTGATCGGCGTAATCGGTCGGCACATGCTGAACAGCGTGCTGGCACAGATGCGCGAGTCGCTGGCGGGAGGCAAGTGAGATGCGCAAAAAAGATCCGTTTGCCGAGGCGACCACGTCGCTCATTGATATTGCGTTTATCGTCATTTTGTTCCTGATCATCACGACGGTAATCGCGCCGGAGGACGTGGTTCCGCTGAAGCTGCCGAACAATTTTGACGACGGTTCGCCGTATTTACAGATTGAGAAGGAACTGATTATCCATGTGAAGCGTTCGGGCGTGGTGGAGGTATCGGGCGAGTTGCTGGCGGATTCGCTGGAAGCGGATTCGACGCTGTTTCGTTTGACGGACGCATTCATCGAGCGTTACATCGCGGCCCAGCCGGACGGGAAGGTAATCTTGCGCGCGGACAGCGGAGCGGTATGGGATCGTCCGGTGCAGATCATGCAGGCGTGCGGGAAGCACGGAGTGCCATTGTCGATCGCGCTGGAACCCGCGCAACTCGCGGAGGACGTTCTGCCGTGACGGAGCGCCAAGTTCACATAGGCATACGTGCGCTGGCGTTCGTGCTGACGAGCGTGGTTCTGTTGAATCTGCCGGGTGTGCCGCTGCGCGCGTTGGCGGAACGGTTCGACTGGCTGATGTATATCGATCTCGAAGAGATCCTAATCATGCGCGAACCGCCGAAGCCGAAACCGATTCCGATCCCGATCTCGCAGGCGAAGATTGCACCTCGGGCGACGCCTTCGCCGGTGGTTGCGCCGACGGAAGTGACTTCGAAACCGTCGCAGATCGTGGTGGAAGAGCCGTCGCTCGAGAAGCCTGTCTTTGGAATGGTGCACGAGCTGTTCGACACGCCGCCGGAAGATCGTCCGCAGACAAAGCTGTCGCCGAACGCTTCGCCGCTGCCGGACATAATCACGCAACGCGCCGATGCGGGAGAGTCACGTCCGCAAGCCGCGATGCCCGCACCGATTGAACAGAGCGGAAGGGTCTATAAGGGCGCGGGTGCGCCGAATCTCGAACCGGCAATCACGCCCGGCTATACCGGACCGAGTCTGGATTTACCGCAGGCGACGCAGCCGACGGTGGGCTTGTCGCGCGGGGACGAACTGGCTGTTTCGAAAACTCCAGGGATTGCGCGCGGGGAGATGGATTATCAATCGTCGGTAGGCAAGCAGGCGGGACCGGGGAACAGCGAATCGATATCGTTGGGAACGGACCTGATCGGCGAGAGTGAACTTTCGGGATTGCTGGACTGGCTAAGAGCGAATCCCGGGTCATTCTCTCCGGTGTTGATGGCCTACATGGAAACGGGGGGAGGCGATCTGAAAGGAGTCACAAGCTACGGCGGCTGGGACATCTTCATTCAGTTTTCACCGGACGACGGGCAGTTGAAGATATTTCTGTCGCGCGGTGATCAGGGAATTTTGCTGGCGGATTCCGACTTCAAGCGGCGGTCGCAGATGTTCGGCTTGGGCAGCGTCTCACGGACCGGTCGGGATGTGACTTCGATCACGGCACAGCGCGAGCGTCCCACAGTTCAGAATACGACTGAGTTTTACTCAGTGTTTCAGGGGTGGATGCAGAGCAAGGGGATTCAGTTGGCTGGAAGGTGATCCTTCTCCAATTGGGGCAGTACCGCGAAGATCGAGTCATCGCACGATGAGTTCTTGCGCCAGCACTGTCTACTTATTGGAATTCGCGGGATCAAGATGTGGAAATCAGATAATGTACACACATGACTATGATTAGAGGAATGATGGTTTTCATATGGCTCGCGGTCCTTCTGCCGAGCACATGCTCGTTCGCTCAGTCGCAGACGCAGCAGGAGGCGGATTCGCTGGCGAAGCTGTTGTTCGGCGAGGAGAAGACCGAAGAGCAGGCGACGACACTATTCGAGCGCGGCAAGGAGGAGTTTAACGCGGGCGAAGGGTTCTTGAAGGAAGCCAACGCGATGCGGGCCAGCGGTCAGGATACGACGTTGCGGTCGCGCGGCGGAGTGTTCGGATTGCTTGGTCAGGCGATTGGGGACACGACCAAGAGCTCTAAGGAGCTGGATACGCGCAAGCGCGCGGCGGCGGCATTCAAGAACGCGGCCAAGAATTTCGAGAAAGCGCTGGCGAAGCAGCCCGCGATGAAGGAGATTCAGCTCTGGCTGGTGGCAACATACGACCGGCTGGAAAACTGGGAGAAGTCGCTGCCACTCTATCGGGAGATACTTAACGAGCGGCAGGGCGAGGACAATCTGTGGTTCGCGTATGGTTATGCGGCTTATCGTGCGAAGCAATACGATAAGGCCGTGACGGGATTCGATCAAGCGATGCGCATCCGCGAGCTGGTGACAGGCACGCAGGATTCGGTGCCGAACAGCTATCGGTTGTATCTGGGTGAAGCATACCTGAAGACCTATCAGGACCAGAACGCGTTGAAGATGTATACCGCGGCGATGCGCTACGCGACACCCGAGGACTCCGCCGAGATTCAGAAGACCATTGACTGGATCAACTGGGACAGCGGTGGCATTGCGGCGGCAGAATATCGCGATGCGGCCTATCAGGCGGAGCACGAGGAACGCTGGAACGATGCGCGCGAGGCCTATCTGGGCGGTATAGGTTCGGCACGCACGATCAAGGCGAGAGACTTTCTGACGTGGCGGCTCGCGCTGGTAACCTTCAATCACGGCAACAAGACTGAAGGAATCGCGCGGCTGGGTGAAGTGATTAACCGTTTAGGCGAGGAATGCCCGAAGGATTACAGCGAGAGCTACGGGCGCATGCTGTATGCTTATGGACAGGAGCTTGTGGCGAACGGGGACCGGCGCGGTGCGCTCGAGTATTTTTTGAACAGCACCAAAGTCGCCTGGGAAGGTCAAGGCGGGGGGTATGTGGCGATTGCGCAGATTGCCTCGAACGATCTCGGGCAGTCCATCGAGAACGCCGAGCGTGCACTACGCTATCCACTGACGGCTGACCAGCGCAAGATTGCCTACGAGATGTTAGTGAACTCCTACCGCTCGAAGGGGCAGTGGGACGAGATGAAGAAATACCAAGCCCTTTTGCAAGGGGAGACTCCGTGAAGCAAATGAGATGGTTTATCGCCGCAGGTGCGGCACTGATGATGACGATGGCTGTGTATGCCGACGTGGACTTCAAACTGGTGACGCAGCAAAGCGTCACGGACGCGCGCCAGATTCAGGTTCTGCGCGAAGAGCTGTTTTTGGGTAACGAGACTATCGAGCGGGTGTTGATCAGCGATCTGCTGAACGACGGTTTCGATCAGAACGATGCGGTAGTGCTTTATCCGACGGGGCGGGTGCTGCGGCTGGAGCCAATCAGCGATCGGCTGGATTCGCTGCTGCGCTCATTCAAGCTACCTCCCAACGTGGAAATCTATGAGAGCCGTCAGTATCACAGCGTGTTTGACTCGGTATCGATTATCAGTCGGGGCGGAAAAGCGCTGGGCTACGGACTGCTTGGCGGCCTGCAGGAGCGGCTTGCGCGCGGCTATCGCGGCAACGAAATCGAAGGGTATTTCAAGTTCAGCGGGAGCGGAGCGCAAATCAGAGTGTGGAATTTTGACTCGACGCGAGTGAGTTTCCCGCGTCCCGAACCATCGAGCTATGATACGGTGGTGATTTACTTGCGCGACACGGTGTACGTGCCGGAGATTGTGACGGTGGAAAAGGATCCGGTGGTGATTCGCGACACGGTGTATTTGCCAAGCGAGCTATTGCGTGCGCCGCGCGGATTGTATTATCGGGAAGCGCTCGGCATGCTGGGGGGCGGGTATTCGATGTCGAAGCGGGAATCGTCGCGTGGACATTTAGCCTTTGCGGCTGGCAACGAGTGGGAGTTCGGCGTCTGGGACCGCTGGATAGCCGGCAGGCAGGAGATCAATTCGCGGATTGGATTGCGTTTCGCCGCCGAGCTTGCGCCGTGGAAGAGCGATACCCTCTCGGCGCGATTCTTGAGCACGGCGGGTGAAATCATGTATATTCCCGCGTGGGACAGATCGTTGTTCGCGTTCGCGGGAATCCGCACCTATTTTCAGGATAATCTCTTCTGGGATCGCGTGCGAGCGGGATGGGAAGATGATTTATATGAAGAGCCGTCTGAGCAGGAATTAGGGCACTATGAGCTTGCGGTGAAAGCGGGACTCGACAAACTTGCTCCTTACGGAGCGGCCAAGCGAATCGGTCTGTGGATGCGTGCGGCGGCCACATGGCCGGGTTCGGACAACTCGCGCTACGTGTTCTGGCAGGACGTGCTCTCGCAGAGCGGGCAGGCGAGGCGAGAAGAGTGGGCGTGGACCATGAAGTCCATCTACGACCTTGACGGAAACCTGAACATCAAGATTACAGAACAGACGCAGTTGACGGCGGGAGCGGGAATGCAGATTCTTCCCGAACTGGTTGCCAACTATCAGACGCAAGCGGGGACGGCAGGAGGAGACAACAATACGTTCAGTGCGAACGTGTTTCATCAGTCGGTTGCCTTGCGCTGGACGCTGCTGAGTGCTCCGACGTATCGAATGAGAATCGAAGGCGGCGCGCGGAACAACATCTTAAGCACATCATTTGACGCGCCGAAGAACGCCGAAGAACGTGCGCTGCAGGATTTGATTGAAGAGCAGTTCTTTCCATTCATGGAAGCGCCGCAACTCGACGGTTCATTGCAGCTCGACATTGACATCGTGCAGGTGAGTCTGGGAGTGAAGGCCTATTTACCGGAAGGTGAAGACGCGCAGATCAGGCCATGGGGCGGACTCTACTTCCTGTTCAAGTAGGAAGGTATAATTAGACGAGGAAACGGGCGGCCCCATAGGCCGCCCGTTTCCGTATTGTTCGACTTGAGCTTTCGAGGCTACTCACTCAGCTCGCTGGCCGCTTCTTCATCAAGAATCCAAATCAAACGACCTTCGTGCGGATTGACCCGCGTAGCCGGAAGGCGGTGATCCAAATCCACCAGAACTTCGCGGACGCGCATGGCCTTTGCGGCTCCGGTGACGAGAAAAATCACGGCGTGAGCGTTGTTGAGGACGCGCAATGTCAACGTCAGACGCTTCGGAATCGGGTTGTTCTTAGCCTCCACCGCTTCCACCAGCGCGCCGGATTCGATGGCGGATGAGTTGGGAAATAACGACGCGGTGTGTCCGTCTTCGCCCATTCCGAGCAGGATAGCATCGAATGCAACCGACTCCGGCATGAAACGACCCTTGAGTGTGCGCGCGTAGGCGTCGGCTGCTTCGGAGTTGTTTGCATGTTCACCACACATGCGAAAGACTTCACCGATCTGAACACGACTCAGGAAGTGATCAAAGGCCAGACGGAAGTTTGACTCCGAATGGGAAGGGTCCACGCAGCGCTCGTCGGCCCAGAAGACCTCCCACTTGTCATACTCCATCTCCTGCCTCCATTCGTCTGTGGCGAGCAGCGAAAAGAGCAGTTTTGGCGTGGAACCTCCGGAGAGCGCGATACGAAAAACATCACGTGCGGCGATTGCTTCATCCTGAAGTTCTTTCAGGAGGGCAGCAGCGGCTTCCGCGACGTCGTCGGGGTATTCACAGTAGATGACTTCGGGATTCATGCGAAAAGTAACTCCGGCAGCCAGTCATGGGCCATGCGCACGCTTTTGTCCATGCGCGGATCACGGCCCCAGGCATGCAGTTCGTGAGTGAGTAAGCTGAGCATATCGGCATGCCGGACGTGTCCGACGTGCGAATGTGCGCCACAGGTAAGCGTGTAGTGTTCTCCGTTGCGGATGGCGGCGGCGGCGAAATCATGGTCAAAGAGAAACTCTATGCCGGGCGGTGCGGAGGAGCCCTCAGGGTAGAAGATGATGCGGCGATTGTCCGTGCAGTCTATCGCGGGTCGGCGACCGTGCAACGAGACGCTTTGCAACTTCCAGTCGAGGGTCGAGGCGACCCATGCCGCGACGAGCAAAGCACCGCAGGTGAGCTTATCGCCTTGCGAGTGAATCCGGACTTCGCGAAGCTGCTCAGCGGGAGGGCACTCGTCAAAAAGCTCCGCGACCGCGCCGCGAAATCCTGATAGCTCGGCCCACAGCAAATCAGTTACCACGCATTCCGGCGGAACGCTCTCATACAACTCAAACCACGGCTTCAGCGTGGACGCCGGAGCAAGATGGTCGGTAGCGCAGGTGATGACTCTTTCACAAGTTCTGGCCAGCGCGCGCAACAGCGGATGAGCGAGCGGCAGGGAATCATGCCAGATGACGGCGGTTGCCAGACTGCCTAAGGAGAGCGAGTGAATAAGCGAGAGCGTGCGCAGTTCAGATTCACCGTCAATTTCAAGCATGATGGCTTCGGAACAGATTTGACGATTTTCGCCCTCGAGTTTGCGGCAGTGTGCCGTGACCCAAGCGCGCTGAGCGGCAGGGGCGGATTCGTTGAGTACGACGAGAATCGTGCGAGTGGGATGAACGAGCGCGAGTTCCGGAATCAATTCGCGCGCAGAGTTTTGAGCATCGTGCCTGCAAATCAGGACAAGGTTGAACGCAGTTGCGCGCGTCAGCAGCTGATTTTCGGACTCCGCATTGCGCCACAGGGTTTCAAGTTCCTGCTCGATTTTGGAGACATCAACTTCCTGCGGCGGAGCCAGCGGAGCTAAACTATGGTCGGGACTCACAGCTTTCTCCAGCGATGATTTTCGGCCGCGAGCAAGACGTCGGCCTCTGCGGGTCCCCAAGAACCTGCCACATACTGCGGCAAGGACTCTGAGGTGTCTTTGGCCCATGCGTCCAGCACGGGCTGCACAATGCGCCAGCCTTCTTCGACGGAATCACGCCTTGCAAACAGCGTTTGGTCACCCACCATCGCGTCCAGCAGGAGCCGCTCGTAGGCATCTGAAAGGCGTTCGCCGAACGACGTTCCATAGCGAAAATCCATTTCGACAGGCCGCACGTGCAGCGCATGTCCGGGGAGTTTGGCTTCAAACTTCAAGCTGATGCCTTCGTTGGGCTGAATACGAATGGCCAGCACGTTTTGTTCAAGACGGTCGACAGGGGATTGCGAGAACACCATGAGCGGCACTTTGCGAAAGACGATTGCCACTTCGGTGACACGCTTTGCCAATCGTTTTCCGGTCCGCAGATAGAACGGCACTCCGCTCCAGCGCCAGTTGTCAATATAGAGCTTCAATGCGGCATAGGTATCGGTGCGGGAGGTGGATTTGACTCCTTTTTCATCGAGATACCCCGGCACGGCTTTTCCGGCGACAGCACCGGCAGCATATTGCGCACGCACGGCGACATTGGCGACATCCTGCTGAGTGATTGGCCGCACGGCTTCGAGCACTTTGCGCTTCTCGTCGCGGATAGCCTCCGCAGCCAAACTCGCGGGGCGCTCCATGGCAACCATCGAAAGAATCTGCAACAAGTGGTTCTGGATCATATCGCGCAGCGCACCGGACTCTTCGTAGTATTCCGCGCGTTCTTCGACTCCCAGCGCTTCCGCGGCGGTGATTTGAACGTGGTCTACGTAGCGCAGGTTCCAGATAGGTTCAAAGAGCGTATTGGCGAGTCGCAGCACCAGAATATTCTGAACCGTTTCTTTGCCGAGATAGTGGTCGATGCGGTAGATTTGCTCTTCACGAAAAACTTGGGCGGCGGCATGATTCAAGTCCCGCGCGCTTGCCAAATCGCGGCCAAAGGGTTTCTCGATGATGATTCGGCTCCACGCACCGTGTTCCGGATTGGAAATGCCGACCGCACCCAGCTTGGCAATCGTCGGCTGATAACCCGTGGGGGGGATAGAGAGGTAGATGAGATGATTGTGCGGTCCGCCCGCTCCGGCCATTTCCCCTAAGCGCCAGCGCAGCTTGTCGAATCGTCCGCCTTCGCCGGCGTCAGAAACCACAAAGATACGCTCGGCGAATCTTCGCGCGAACTCTTCATCGGGAATGGAGTGAGGCGCAAGCGTGCGCGCATTGTCAATCACCGTCTGGCGGAAAGTGGACTCATCAAGATCGCCGCGCGAAACACACAGAAACTGCGTTTGCTCGGAAATCCGGCCTTCGCGCACGAGATGAGCCAGAGAGGGAAAGAGTTTTCGCTGCGCGAGATCGCCTGTCGCGCCGAAAATGATAAGGACGCACGGGTCAGCGGGCCGTTCGCTGAGCATCCCGCTGCGGAAAGGATTGGGATCGCTCATTGATCTGTCTTAATCGCGTGACCGCCAAACTGATTACGCAGCGCGGCAAGCAGGCGCAACCCGAAGCCCTGCTCATCACGTGAGGCGAATCTGGCAAACAGCGCGGCGGCAATTGTGGGTGCTGGCACCGCGTAGTCCACACATTCGTGTACCGTCCAGCGTCCCTCACCGGAATCGGCGACCCACGGCTTGACTTTGTCGAGCTTGGGATCATCCTGCAAGGCGCGCGTGGCAAGTTCCAGCAGCCAAGAACGCACCACACTGCCATTCTCCCAGAGCGCGGAAATCGCGGGCAGGTTCAAGTCGAAGGGTCCGCGATGCATGAGCTCGAAGCCTTCGGCGTAAGCCTGCATCATAGCGTATTCCACACCGTTGTGCACCATCTTCACGAAGTGTCCTGAGCCGGTCGGACCGCAATGCAGGTAACCGTTTTCCGGTGCAAGAGTTTTTAGTGCGGGTTCAAGCAGCTTAAAGGCATCTTCACTTCCACCGACCATCAGACAGTAGCCGACCTGCAATCCCCACACACCGCCGGAGGTTCCTGCGTCTACGAAATGTATTCCGCTGGAGGCGAGATCGGCACCGCGCCGCATGGAGTCTCGGAAATTGGAATTACCGCCATCCACGATGACATCGCCGCGACTCAGCAACGGCTTCAACATTGCAATCGTGTCGTCGACCGGAGGTCCCGCCGGAATCATCAACCAGACTACTTTCCTGCCGTCAAGCTTGGCCACAACATCGGCAACACTTGCGGCACCAATAGCTCCTTTGGCAACAGCAACCGCCACTGGTTCTGGTGACCGATTTGTGACCACACACTGATGACCGCCGCGTAACAGCCGCTCGACCATATTCGCGCCCATTTTGCCCAGTCCGACAAACCCGAGTTTCATATTAATCCTATAAATTATAAACGTTTGTGCGTCGATACACCGCAAATCACGTAAGACCTTCAGACAAGACAATTAACCAATTTTCTATTGGGATTGCAATTTAACTCAGCACTGTCCTTGAGATTCTGCGCTGTAACATGTATTATGAACTAATATGTGGCAAAAGCGATTCAGACAGCTTGGGGAGAGGTCGTGCTGAGGGCTGACGCACAGCGTTCGCGCTGGATTTGGCTAATCGCATTGTTGGGATTCGCGCTTAGAATCTACGGTCTGGGTGACGAAAGCTTTTGGCTTGACGAAGTGACCACGGCTAACCGCGTGTATGAGCCGCTCGGGCAACTTTTGTTCGGGTGGGACTCGGAGACGCAGGGGCCGCTTTACTACGTATTCATCAAAGGCTGGGGGTTATTGTTCGGCAACGGGGAGTGGACGCTGCGAATATGGTCGGTGATTTTCGGAACATTGACCATCCCTGCGGTCTACTATCTTGGGCGACACTTGTTCAGCGGCACAGGGGCAATGCTGGCGGCGTTGTTCACGGCGGTGCATCCGTTTGCCATCCACTATTCACAGGAAGCTCGGCCTTACGCACTCTTCTTGTTGCTGGCGACGGTTTCCTTCTATTTGGTGATGAAACTGCTTCGGCAGTTTCGCTGGCCTATCGCGTGGTCATACCTGCTGATCACAAGTGCCGCATTTTACACCCATGCGTTCGGTGCCTTTCTGATTCTCAGCCACGTCCTCATGTTTCTGTGGTTCAGGCGGGCAGATCGATTCCGGGGTGCGGCACGTTATCCCCGCCCGTTTGTCTACACGTTGCTGCTGCTTTCGCTGTTCTGTCTGCCCGAGCTTGCGCAGAATGTACTGGCCGCCGTTTCGAAACTGAATGGCACCAGTCCGGCAGGCTGGATTCCGAAGCCCACTGTATGGGATTTGTTCAAGCTGCCCGCGGAGTATTTCATGGATGCCCGCGTCGGTTATGTTATCCTGCCCATAGTGTTTCTACTGGCCGCATTTAGGGCACTAAGCGAGCCGCAGTTACGATTTGGTATTCAATGGCTCGTGCTCATGGCCATCAGTTTCTGGGTGCTGCCGTGGTTGATCTCGGTCACGGTTACTCCGCTTTTTGTCCTCCGCTATGCGTCGCCGGGATTGCTGATTATTCTGTGTCTGATGGCTACGGCTTCCGCGAGTCTGCAAGCGCTGCCGCGCAGGATGTTTGTGGTTGCTCTACTGATTTTGACGATGTCGCCGCTGTTGAATTATTATACGAAGGTGGACAAAGATCCATGGCGGCAGACGGCGGAGCACCTGAGTGCCCGCGTAAAACCCGGCGACGTTGTGCTAACCTATCCCGGATTTACGACCGCCGCCTGTCTGTTCTACTTGCCCGAGTCGGTCAAAAGTCAAGTTCTTCAAGTGGACGATTTGCCGACGTTTGCCAAAGCTCTGTCCGGCGCGGAACGCATCTGGCGGGTGGAGTCTTATGACGTAAAGAGACCTCACGACATTTCACAATTGGAATACCTGAAACGCTGGAGCACCGAAATCCGGCGGGTCGGGATGAACGACATACTGCCAATGAACCCGCATCGATTCTGGAGCGCACCCATTAAGATCACACTAAGTGCGCACAACAGACCTGTTTTCGGGCCTCCTCTTCCACTCACTCCCAATTCATGATCTTCTCGATCGGCCTGTATGCTGCGATCGTGCTGCTCACGCTCGCCGCGTTGATACTATTGGGTTACAAACCGCGCGCGGAGATAAATGCGGTGTTTGACAAGTACCTGCGGACACCGGCGTTGCGCCGCACCGTCACGGCTTGGTTTTTCGTCATGGCGTTGGTCTTTCTGTTTGTGCAGGGGCTGCGAATCCCGTTCGTCAAGTATGTGATGACCAAAGTTGCAGAGACTGCGACGCTTAACGCAACAGGCTGGGAGCCGGTCCACGCAATCGGCATGTTGCTGCTGCTGACGTGCGAACTATTGATTCTCTCGCATTGGATGATCTACATTTACTACTGCTGGCGGGCGACGCATCACTATAAGCTGCCGCGGACTTTGCCTCTGGGCGAGACTCCTCCGGAAGTCTTAGTGCTGGTGGTATGCTGTGACGAAGACCCGGAGATTCTTGAACGCAGCGTTTCCACGGTTACGAAGCTTGACTATCCGAACTACCGCGCCGTTTTGGTGGAAAACTCGCGCTCGCCGGAGAAGAAGGTCATTTGCACGGAAGTGGCGGAACGTTACGGAATGCAGGTGCATCACGTGCCGAATCGTGGCCACAAGGCAGGGGCAATGAATGACGCGTTGCCCGCACTAAAGGGGGATGCGAAGTATTTGTGCGTCATTGACGTGGACCACGCGGTTGTTCCCGAGATGTTGCGTGAGTTGGTTCCGCTATTGGAAGCGGACGCCAAGCTTGCATTCGTGCAGACTCCGCAGCTATATGCGAACGCCGAGCGAACATGGACAACGCGGGCGGCGGCAATGCAGGAAATGCTGTTGTATGACTCCGTGATGGAAGCCAAGGGCGCAAGTGAGAAGGCGCTCTGCTGCGGCTCCAACTATGTGATGCGTCTGCAGGCGCTCGAGAGTGTCGGAGGATGGGACGAGCGCTCGGTATCCGAGGACCTGCTGACTTCATTCTGGCTGCACGCGAAGGGCTGGACATCGCTCTATTTCCGAAAGACATTTGCGGTCGGGATGGGTCCCGTAACGGTTTACGGCTACTGGAAGCAGCAGCGACGTTGGGCAATGGGCAACACTTCAGTAGCAAAAATCGTCTGGCGCGCGATGTGGGGACGCGATCGTGTACCTTTCAGGCTGGGCATAGATTATCTGTGGTCGTCCGGTTACTACATCATCACGCTCGCGCTTGCGTATCTTGCCACCGTGCCGATGCTGCTGTTGTTGTTTGTCCGGTTTGGCGCGGGGGGTGCGGATTGGTATTTACAGCAAACCATGCGGCCGATTGATTACGTCTACGTCTCGGTCTATCCGCTGTATGTCGCCGTCGCGCTGTTTCCCTATGTGCACATGCGGTTACGCGGCTACTCGCTGCGCAATCTGGTGCTGTTGCAGGGCCTGCTTGCCAACACGATTCCGGTGTATGTCGTTTCAGTGATTAAGGGCCTATGGAAGGATTTGCGCATTTTTGAAATTGCTCCGAAGAAGGCGATGAACATTCATCGGGCCTTCTGGAAGACGCCGCAATCTTACATCTTCGCGGCACTGATTGCCGCAGGCGGCTTGCTGTTTCACATGGCCCGAACTGAGTCCGTTGCTCTTTTTGTGTACATTTTGCTGTTCTGGACATTTATGTACACGCTTTCGTTTGCGCACTTTTTCATATTCACAATTGAGAGCCGCCGCGTCGTGCAACAGGAGTTGCGCGAAGCCGATGAGCAGTTGAAACATGTCCAAGCGCAGCGCGCGAAGAGCTGAGTCCCCGCAGCAAAAGCCGGAACCGAAAGAGAGAGTTCCGGGTGGCAACGCAATTGCAGCCGGACTCTGGTGGCTGGCTGCGGCAACGCTCGCGCTCTCGGTTGCCGGCATGGTCGTTCCCGAACAGAGACTTTGGGCGGTGCATCAGTTCGCATTTCTCGAACTTGTCGTAGCGATTCCCCTACTGCTCGTGGCGGGACTACTGCTGACACCGACCGGAGTCAGACTTTCCGACAAACTGTTCGCGAGAATTCCGAAGTTCCCTGCCATTGGTTGGGCGGGCGCCGCTTTTGCCATTTTTATGCTGTTCAGCGTTTATGGCTCTCTGCTGGGTGACGGGCAACTTTCGATTACGCGGCTTGCGCATGTCGGGGACATGCTTGAATCCGGCAAACCCATTCCACGTGGGAGATTCCTGTCGCAGAAAGAACCGGGCACGATGATCCTGCATGAAGGCGCATTCCGCGTGGCAATGAAAATCGCGGGACCTGACATGCACGTTGCGCCGGGTATCGGGGGACAACAGGCACGCGTCGAGCGGCAGTTAATCTATCGCGGGTTGGCGCAATGGTGCTATCGGATTCTCTCTGCGCTGGCAGGCGCGCTGCTCGTGCTGCTGCTGCTCCGATTCATTCGCACGCGGGAAGACGTTGATGCGACTCTGTTTTGGGTAGTAATGCTCAGCAGCGGTGCGTGGCTGACATTCTTCGGCTATGTGGAGAATTACGCGTGGGTGACGCTCTGCATACTGTCATTCCTGATTGCAGGACTCAAGGCTGCTGAACCACCGCGCAAACTCCCGATTTTGCCGATTGCCTTGTTTGCTCTGGCCTGTGCGATGCACTTCATGGCCATCACTTTGCTTCCTGCCTTGATATTCCTGCTTTGGACATTGCATTTCGAGCCGCGTGATCGGGAGCGGAGCGACTCGGCTGCTCCATTGCGGCGCGGGAAACTGCTGATTGCGGTGTTTGTCGCGCTCGGTTCAGCCGGCTACGTATTTGTGAAGGGGTGGAAAGGCTGGGTGTCAGTGATTCCGCTGCTGCCACAGTGGGTAAAGGATGGTTATGCGCTGCTCTCGTGGAAGCACGGTGCGGACTTGCTTAATCTACTGTTGTGGGCCGGCTCTGCGGCGTTGCTTGTGCTATTGCTGACCAAACGTATTGGCCAGGAAGTTCGCGCAAGAAATCAAGAGATGTTTTTACTCATCGCGGCGGGAGCCAGCGCGTTTTTTGCAGGCGTGTTCAGCCCGAACCTCGGTATGGCGCGAGACTGGGACATTGTGACGACCGCATTGTGGCCGCTGTTGTTCTGGGGGGCGTTTCGTTTGTCGCGACTTGATTTTTCGGAAGCACAACGCGCGAATATGCGGGCACGGTGTCTTGCACTGACGATTCTGATTTTAGTTCCCGCCGTATTGGTACAGACAAGCGAAGCAAGCACTATCGAACGCTTCAAGACACTTCTGAAATTGGACCGCTCGCGTTCCGCATACGGCTGGGAGAATCTGGCGTTGTATTACCAGCGCACAGGGGAGTTGCAGAAGCGGATTGAGGCGTGGCGAGAAGCTGTGGCCGTTGAGCGAAATCCACGCTATCTGTTCAATCTGGCCGAAGCGCTTCGGCTGAACGAACAGATAAGCGAAGCGGACACTCTTGCGATCACAGCAGCCAGCCTGAAGACGGACTTTGTTCCCAATCTGTTTTTTTACGCGGCGGCGCAAGCAAAGGCGGGCCGCTACGACCGCGCAAAGGTTTTGGTGGACACCGCGCTGGCGTTGAAGCCGGACGTGCAGTACGGCAAAGGAATGCAGACTTGGGTGAATCGACTCGTCTTTGCGGACTCGATTGCCGCAAGCGGTGACACGATGCTGGCACTGGAGTATGTAAGTGAGTTCATGCGGGCGGACACCTCCAATACTTTCTGGTTGGAGTACATACAGCGGTTGAAGAATTAGTCTGAGAATGAAGTGAGTGAGCAAAGCGCCCTTCCCGTCTGGGAAGGGCGCTCGCTGTTTGAGTGCCGAAGTTTACTTACTTCAGCAGCATCATTTTACGGACGGCCGTAAATTCACCGGCCTTTAATTGATAGAAGTAGAGACCTGCGGAGAGATTGTCCGCACCGAAGGACACATCATGTGTGCCTGCGCCGAGGGTTCCGGTCATCAGCGTGGCCACTTGACGGCCCAGCGCATCAAAGACGACCAAAGAGACATCGGCGGCATCAGGCAACGAAAAGCTGATTGTTGTGCTGGGGTTGAAGGGGTTCGGGTAATTCTGCAGCAGTGCAAACTCCGTTGGCATGGCTGTCGGAGCGCCGGCTTCGACCGTCACGGTCTGTGCCAGTGCACGGCGTGAGCCATCCAGTGCGACTTCAATGAGTCTATACACATACGTTTCGCCAGCGGACACTTGCGTGTCCACGAATCGATACGAATGACCGATCGGGCTGTCACCCAGACCATGCACGCTGCCGATGACTCCGTTTCCACTATTTGCGGAGCGTTCAATCTCAAAGCGCTCCACGTTGCTCTCGGATGCCGTCGTCCAGAACAGCTCAATCGTTCCGTTGCGGGCAACCCCGCTGAACGATGCGAGTTCAACGGGCAGACCGAAGTCGCAATCACCGGTCACCAAATTGCCGTGGTTCTGCGTGCCGTCGACAAAGTTCTCGTTTATGTCGGTAATCACGTCATTCAAGTCGGAGATTGCTGTGCCGAACGGCAAGCCGGAAACATCGCCGCCGAGCACATCGTTCGCCAGGGCAAACAGCTCTTGAACGGTCATTCCGGCGAATGGATTGTCATCCAAATGGTAGGCGCTTAGATAGTAAAGCGCACCGAGGTTACAGAATCCGGTGACTCCCGCATTGGAGAAGCCGAGCGACACAGCCAGCGCCGTCACCTGTCCGGCGAACACACCAGCGGAGGTGGACGTGGGATTGTTATAGTTCTGGGTCAGAACTCCGCCTGTACCTCCTGCAGGCAGGAAGTTACGGACAGCGGCAGACGTGGTAAACAAGATTGTATAGTCACCGCCCACCGTCAATCCATTGGGGAAAACAGCCGCGAAATTCGCATCACGCACACAACCCGGGTTGTTGCCGTTGCAGTTACCACCCCAGCCACCTTGCGTCTGCGTGCGGCATCCTTCCGGCATACAGGGATCTCCGATCTGCGCGTGTGCAAGCGAGGCTGCAGCCAACATCATCATCAAAATAATCCGAAACATCATCATTGTGCTCCTTTACGCTATTTCAATTCTTCGCATTCATCCAATGAACTTCGCAACAAAGATAGCGCGCAGCCTTGGTCAGCAGCAATCTTCGTGACGGGTATGCTGTATTTTCTTGATGCTCGATGTATGGATAGGATAGCGCATAGCAACGACAAGTTTCTCTATAAGTCACAACTTCCGTCAATACAGTCATTCAAGCTTGACAGGCAGCCAGAATGATGGAAATCGAAGTGCGAAGGTTGATCAATCGAGCAGGAAGCGGAACTGTCCGTTGGAGGAAAAGAGAGGAGTATGTTGCATTTTGCGAAGCAAAAAGCCCCCGCCGAAGCAGGGGCTAATTGAGCGCATCCGGCTGGGAGGTAACCGGATGACAGGGAGAAATCTTTCATGCGTTGCAAAGTCGCAACAGGCTAAATATACACTCGGAATTTGCTGTCTGCAAGTTCAGGCTCAGTGTGAAGCTGAGCGATTCTTGTCATTAATGGATGATTTCGCACACTTTGATTAAGCCGAGTGAAATGCCGAGAGGCACAGAGGGTCAGTGTTGCTAAATTGTCCCAGCAGTTTAGACAAAGAAACGGCGGCTCTTTCGAGCCGCCGTTAGTCAACTGCTAAATCCGGCAGGACTGAAAATCCTGCTTGGAATTTCCTCGCTGTTACTTCATCAACACGAGCTTCTGAGTCGAAGTGAAGCTACCCGCGCGGAACTGCGCAAAGTAAAGACCTGAAGGCAGGTTATAAGCCGTGAAGTACACCGTGTGCATTCCGGCGACCACTTGACCATCAATCAACGTTGCAACTTCCTGACCGAGCGAATTGAAGATCTTCATCGTGGCATTCGTCGTATTCGGCACGCTGAAGCTGATTTGTGTGCTCGGGTTGAACGGATTCGGGTAAGCTACGCCGACGCTGAATTCGCTCGGGACACTGCCCGGCGCATCGCCCGCCGAGGTTCCGGCATGTGTGACGTGGATCGTGAAGTTATTGATCGTGCCGACGTCCGCCTGCTCATTGTCCACTGCGCGCAGTCCCCACGTACCCATGGTTGTGAAACCATCGAACGCGCTCAACTGCTCGAAGGGACGGAAGCTGCCCGTATACGGCGCGCCGCTGCTGGAGTACGTGAACGGATTGGCGGCTTCGTCATCAAAGCGGGTGTTCGTCATATTTGCGCCCGGGGGGAAATCGGTCGGATCTTCGGCAAGCTGCACGGAATCGGCCCACGGAGCGACAAGGTAGAGATCGAGGTCAGAGACCCACGTGTGCGTGATGTTCACCGTCACGTCCACATCTTCGATCAGCACGTCGTCATTGATGACCAGCGTCTTGACTGCGCCGGCGGGATTCTGATCGGGGATGTTCACGACTCCGCCGGTTGACGCGTAGTCGGTGACGACGAGATTGAGGAAAATCATTTCGACATCCACGACCGTGGTGCCGTCTTCGGTCACGTCAACGCCGGTCACAGTTTCCGGCTCATAGCCCATCTTCGTGAAGTTCATGGTGTACGTTCCGACCGGAACATCCACAAACGTGTACTGCCCGCTGGCATCCGTCGTGGTCGTGGCGCCGCCTTGAATGGCAACGGTGACGTTCTGAATCGGGGTGCCCGCACCAAACTCGGTGACCGTGCCGACGATCGAACCCTGCGGACCGGCTTCACCGGCTTCCAGCAGCACGTCGTCAATCTTCAGCACGAACTCGTCAATCGAGTTGTAGTGAATTGCGATATAGAACGGCGCACCCGCATACTGCGAAAGGTCATAGCTATACTGCTGCCACGTTGTCGGAACGTTCGTGTACGTGCCGAGCGTGACCGTGAAGTTGGCCGGCTGATTGCCGGTTGTGGACAGCTTCACTGCAAAGCTCTCGAGGTAGTTCGGGTCCTGCGAAGCGGCCCAGAACGAGAACATGATCTGTCCGCCGAGATTCTGCTGCGGGAGAATCAGCCAGTCGTTGTTCGGCAGCGCCGCGTCATTGTAGTGGCACATCGCGACTTTTGCGCCGCCGTGTGCGTTCGCACCATAGTTGAACGCCTGCCACGTGGAGTTCCGGTTGAACTGCGCACAGAAGCCGTTGTCCACGCTGATCTGCGTCCAGCCTACAGGCAATGCACCGTCGGCTACCGCTTCAAAGTCTTCACTGATGATGACTTCGTCCAGTGTTCCGCGCACATGACGCGGCATTTCCATAGCAGAGCGTTGCTCGCTCAGATTGATTGAGCCGACGCCATACTTCGTGTCAAGTGAGACCTGCGGCCCTTTCGCGCCGTTTGCCCACAACGCGCCGACTAGCGTAAGGCACATAGCCAGCACAAAAAGTTTTGCAAGATTTCTCATGCGTTCCTCTCCTATTGGTTTGCTCCCACCCGTCCGGGGAATCGGGTTTGGGAAAAAAAGAATGAAAAATGAAAATATGAAATCAACAATATGGGATCTGCAAACAGTATCTCGTAATTAGTCGGTCCGACGCCTGTCAAAACATACAGATTACTTCAACAGAATGAGTTTATGCGTTTGCGAAAGTTCGGTCGAATAGGCGCGCACGAAGTAGACGCCGCTCGCCTGCGTTATCGGCTGCCAGTAGAAATGGTGTGAACCGGCATTCAGTGTTCCACTGTGCAGCGTCTCAACCAGACGGCCAGAAATGTCAAAGACCTGTAACGCGATGTCTTGAGTGCGGGTGACGTCAAGCATCAGATTTGCCGTCGGGTTGAACGGATTCGGATAAGCCGGATGCAGTTTGAACTGCTCCGGAACTCCATTCCCGCGGCTGTCGTCCGCCGCCAGTGGAAACTCGAAGTGCAAAGTGTAGCTGTGCAGTGTGCCGAGGTCGTCCGGACCGAAATCTTCCACATGCAGGTTCCACGACCCTGCTGCCAGTTGTGTGTCAAATCTTGAAAGCGGCGAATAAGGACGATAGCTGCCGTTGAACGGCCCTGTTCCCGCGTTGATGGAAATGGCCGCCTCGTCGTCATACCGGCAATTGGCCATGTTCGCGCCCAGACTCGGAGAGAGCGGCGGATTAAACAGGGTGACCGTATCACCGCTGGGAGCAGCCAGCGAAATCGTCAAATCCGCGATGTAAGTGTGCGTGATGTTGACGGTGACGTCCACGTCGCGAATCGTCTGCGCTGCGTCCACCACAATCTCGGCTTCCGCGCGTCCTAAGCCGAAGTCCGGAATCGGAACCGACGCGCCAGTGTAAGGGAAGTCGTTGAACGAGACTTGCGGCATCAGTTCGGCGTTCTGCGTCGTAGTCTCGCCTTCGGAGACTGCAACTCCGTCCACAGTAAGAGAGTCGTAATTGTTCGCCGCGAAGATAATGCGGTAGATTCCTTCGGGAACCCTCGTGAAGCGATAAACTCCGACGTTATTCGTTGTGGTGCGTCCCAAGGTGTCGGCGAGTTCGGAATTCACGACTGTAACCGATGCGCCAACGACCGGAGTCCCGACGATGGCGTTGCTGACCATGCCTTGCAGCTGGACAACGCCGTTAATTTCAATTCGGAAATCATCAAGCGTACCGGAATCGCGCAAGAACTGGTCGCGCACACGGAGCCGCCAGCGGCCAATCGCATCCTGACCGTCAAACCGATTGAGCGTGCTGACCGAATCGATAGGTCGAAATGCGCCGGTAAAGGGCGGCGCACCGTCGTAGATGCTCTGTCCCGCGTCCTGGTCAAACCAGCAATCGGTCATGTTTTCGATATCCGCACCCGGGAAGAGGTCCAGCAGGATGACTCTTACGAACGTGTCAATCTGCACATAACGGAACGTTGTGTCGCGCACCCAGACTGAATCCTGCTCGTTGAATGTCGAGTCAATATCTTCGATCAGCGTGTCGATAATCGTGGTGTCCCGTTCGAGCGTGATTCGCAGGTCGCGCACCCACGTGTGCGTCAGCGACACTCCGACATCGATATCTTCGATGATGATGGACTGCTCGATGTCAATGATCGCGACGGCTTGACCCAAATCGGGAATCGGCACCGGAGTGCTGGTTGAAACGAACACGTCATCCAGCGAGCGCGCCGGAACACGCACGGGTCCCATCGGAGCTACCGTACGGTCATAATGCTTCTGCGGCTCGCTTGCGGGATAAGCGGCAAGCCAGCTCGCAAAGAGCAGAACGAACAGGAGTACGAAGAGCTTAGTCTTTGGTAAGGTCAATCGAATACTGGACACGGCCGGTCGAATCGGCGCGGTAATAGTCAAAGAGGTACTGAGCGACCATGTTCATGTTTTCGACGGTGCAGTCCATTCGAGTGTACTTCTGCTGCTTGCACCAGCGAATCGCATGGTCGAATAGTTGTCGGCCGAAACCCTTTTCCCTCTGAGTGGGCCTGATGAACAGGTCCAGCAGGTTGGGAATGCGTTCGGCTTCCAACGTTGAGGGAGTCAAATAGATTAGTAAGAACCCGACGGGGATTCCGCTGGATGTTTTCCCCAAAAAGATAGTGCCAAGACGGTCGTTCTCAAGAATCTCCTTTAGATACGATTCATTGATGTCATCCGGCAATGCCTCGAATTCTTCGCCTTCTCCCTGATACTCGGCGACCAGCTCGAGGAGCTGTGTGAGGTCCGCAGTCGTTGCGGTGCTAACAATCATCAGTTTGGTGAATGAAAAGGTAAAAGTGCCTGAATGTTCGTCACTCCCAATCTCCGGAGCGGTCGGTGTCGCCGGATGGAGAAGAACCACTAATATACACAGCGAACATTATGCCAACTTACGGTAAATTTAGCAATTATGCCAGATCTTGGTTAATTGCTGTTTTCCAATAAGATAGCTTGTCCTTGTCCTACTCCGACGCAGAGGGAGGCAATTCCCCACCTCGTTCCGGCATCCCTCATCGAGCGTGCAAGGGTGCCTAAAATGCGTGCACCGGACATTCCGAGGGGGTGACCGATGGCAATGGCGCCTCCCTTTGGGTTCACACGGTCAATGGGGGGATCGAGTTCTGCCAGCACGGCCAGCACCTGCACGGCGAACGCCTCGTTGACTTCCCAGAGACCAATTTCAAAACGTGTGAGGCCCGTTCGCTTGAGCAGTTTCTCGACGGCATTGACCGGCCCGATGCCCATAATTCGCGGATCAACACCTGCCGACGCCGTTCCGGCAATCCGGGCGAGCGGCTTCAACTTATGCTCTTTGACAAACTGCTCGGAACAAATCAAGAGTGCGGCGGCGCCATCGTTCAGCGAGGAGGAATTTCCCGCCGTGACCGTCCCGCCTTTGCGGAAGGCCGGCTTCAGAGCGGCAAGTTTTTCCAGAGTGGTGTCACCGCGGGGGCCTTCATCGCGGTCGACAAGCACTGCCTCGCCCTTTTTCTGCGGAAGTTCTACGGGAATGATTTCCTCTTTGAACAACCCGCGCTCGTGAGCTATGACAGACTTTTGATGTGACTCCAACGCGAATTGATCCTGAAGTTCGCGCGAGATATTCCATTTTTCATAGATATTCTCGGCGGTCTCCCCCATAGACTCGAGCGGAAACAGCTCTTTCATCCGAGGGTTGGGATAACGCCAGCCAAGGGTGGTATCCCATGCCGTCAGATTTCCGAAGGAAAAACCGTTCTCGAGCTTGGGCACACTGAACGGCGCACGGGTCATGGACTCCACGCCGCCTGCAATGTAACAATGTCCCTCACCTGATGCAATGGCTCGATAGGCACAAGCTGCGGCTTCCATTCCGGAGGCGCAGAGGCGATTGACGGTCACGGCGGGGACGGAGTCGGGAAATCCGGCCAACAGCACGGCCATACGAGCGACGTTACGGTTGTCCTCCCCTGCCTGATTCGCGCAGCCCATATAGACTTCATCCACAAGGCTGGGGTCAACGCCGGAGCGTTCGACGAGTTTCTTCAGAACGAGCGCCGCCATGTCGTCGGGCCGCACCGATTTCAAGATACCGTTATGCTTGCCCACCGGTGTGCGAAGGGCATCTACGAGAAAGACGTTTGTCATGCAGAAGATTGGAGACTTGGAAGAGTTCTGATTCAAAATGTGTAGCTGGTTACGACTTGCCGTCTGCCTTCTGAAACGCCTTCGTAGCCGCAGCAACCGTACCCGCAAGATCCGCGAGGTTTGTAGGAATAATCATGGTATTGTTCGTCTTGGCAAGGTTGCCGAACTCCGCTACATACTGTTCAGCGACGCGCAAATTCAATGCGTCCATGCCGCCCGGCGCCTGCAGTGCTTGAGCGACTTCCCGAAGTCCGTTGGCGGTTGCCTTGGCGACCAGCTCGATTTGCTGGGCGCGGCCCAAGGCTTCATTGATTAGCTTGGCCTTCTCACCCTCGGATTCATTGATGAGCTTCATGCGGATTCCCTCTGAAACCGCAATGGCTTCCTGTCTGTTTCCTTCGGCGATGTTGATTGTTGACTGGCGCTCGCCTTCGGATTTCGCAATCGTCGCACGCTTCTCGCGCTCTGCCCGCATCTGCTTTTCCATCGCGTCTTGAATGGGCGCAGGTAAACGAATATCCTTTATCTCATAGCGGGTTACCTTGATTCCCCACGGTTCGGCCGCCTTGTCCAGAGCATCCACCACACCAGCGTTAATCGATTCACGTTCCTCGAATGTCCTGTCAAGCTCCAGTTTTCCGATTAAACTGCGGAGCGTCGTCTGCGCAAGCTGCTGCGTAGCGTAACCGTAGTTGTTGATCCCGTACGAAGCCTTAACCGGATCCACAACCTGCAAATACAGGATTCCGTCAACCGCCACGACCACGTTGTCGCGGGTAATGCAATTCTGCTCCGGAACGTCCAACGCAACTTCTTTCAGACTGTGGCGATAGCGAATGACGTCCACAAACGGAACCAGGATGTGAAATCCTGCCTCAAGCGTTTGCGCGTACTTCCCCAACCGCTCAACGATATAGGCGCTCCGCTGCGGCACGACCACCGCTGTCTTAATGACCAAAATTAACGCCAAGAGGGCGATACTTCCGAACACAATTAATAACGCCATGTTTGCCTCGACGAATGTCGCACCGAGTACGTAAGATGATATCATTTCTAACTCCTACACGCGCTCAACGCGCAAGGTTAAGTTCTCCCTGCCGACGATTCTCACCGATGCCCCCTTCTCAATCACTTCGTTCGCCGCAGCATGCCATTGTACACCGCGAAACTCAATTTTCCCGCCTTCTCTCTTCGGGTCAATCTCTTCGCAGACGGTTGCAAGCCTGCCGATGAACTCCCATTCTTCGTTTTCCAATCCTTCACCCGACTTGCGGCCTTTGAATGTGCGGACCACGTACTTTCTCAATAGCAGCAATGAGAGTAACGATGCCGCCGTAAAGACCGCCAGCGATGCCGCAAGTGAATCAATAACCCCGGCCCATAACAACGCCGCCGCCAGCCAGGCGCCTATGCCAAAGAACAGCAACACCACACCAGGCAACATTAACTCTCCCAAAACGAACGCCAGACCCAAGAGAAACCAAAGTAACGGAGCATACTCGCTCATACAAGCCTCCCTTTATTTTTGCAACCCGAATCCTCTTCTACCTCGGCAGCTTAGGCACGTCGTCTTTGAAGAGGACGACTTCGAGCAGATAGTCTTGCTTGTGTTTCAGAAAGTCTGCCATGCGGCGGCGGCCAAGCTTGATGCCTTCGCGCACTGCCTCGCGCGTGAAACTACGGGCGGAAGTGGAGAATTCTCCCATTTCAGATTTTGACGGACCGATGACGTATGTGTCAATCACCGCGTAGCGGCGGTGCAGGTCGGCAAACTGCTCGCAAACTTTCCGGTCGGGAGAGCGCGAAGCGAGGTCAAATTTCGCGGCAAGCTCGTTAATGAAAGCCGCACGTTCATAGTCTTCGCGATCCGTGTTGTCTACGAACAACTCCAGAGTGCGTTCGAGAATTGGCACCACTCGATTGAACGGTCCGGTTCCGGGCTGCGGGAACGCAGACGCCCGCAGAATGTGTAACTCCTGCTCCTGAACGGGCAGTCTCGCGAGGGCCTGCTCTTCACGCACCTTGCGGAATTGAGCAAAGACCTCGCGCAACGGGGTGACGTCTGTAACGCCTCCGTCCACGTAGCCTTTAACCGGCGGAAACACAATCGGAATGGCCGCGGATGCCATAATCGCATCAATGGCCGTCATGCCGGGCAAAGGTTGATTGAGCGCAACCTCTTCAAATCTCCCGAACTGCAGGTTGACCATACCTACTTTGACTGCGTCCGGCCACTTCTTGTTGCCAAGATGTTTTTCCAACAGCCTGCGCAGAGGTTTGGTGTCGTAGACCGAGTCCGCTTTGCGCAAAATAGCAACTGCCAAGTCACCCGGCAAGTTCCTGCCTAACAGGCGGCGCGCACCTTCTGTCAGCACACCAGTGGTTTTGAGGGGGACATAGACAGACGCATTGTTGGAGATTTCATCGTCCCATAGTTCGGCCAGACGAACCGCGTTCTGCGGTTGTTGCTTTCTGCTGCTGGCTGGATGCCCATCCGGCGTGCCGAATAGTTGGGCGACATTCAGTCCTCCAACCGATACCCCGTATCCTCCGTCATAGGGCTGTCCACCGCGGGCAAAATACTCGGCAAGCATTCCGGCTTGATAGGCACCGTACGCTCCGCCTCCCTGCATGGCGAGTAGTAGATAAGGGGAAGTCATGGGGACGGGAGAAAGTCTGGCAGCAAGCGCGGGTAATATGAGAACGTTGTGTCGTGTCTAACGTATCGGTCGGTGGACCGCGTCGAGCGCGAATGTCATGGGAAGCTCAGGCTCGGATTCCGGCAGGCGGAACATGTCCGGTCCGGCTTCCACCATGTGCGGATAAGGCTTGAAGCAGCAGGTTGGGTATTCTTCGAACTGTTCGACCAGCAGACCTGCTCGAGTCAGCGCGCGGAACACGTCAGCGAGACTCCACTGCCATTCTCGCGTAGGAGCCTGCGGAATATAGCTTTGGTCGGCATAGTCCGGCATCGGTGGCATAACCACGCCCTCCTCGCAATGGAAGTATCCGAATTTCCGTTCCAGCTTGCCGTTTTCCCAGTCAAACATCATCAGCGCGGGATGAATTTCCACGATGACGAAGCGGCCATGAGGCGCGAGCAGTTTGGCGATAACACCGGCCCAAACATAGAGATCTGAGAGCCAGTTAATCACGCCGTAGCTCGTAAAAATAACATCGAACTGCTCATGAAGAACTTGATCGGCAAGCAGGACATCACACTCTACAAATTGGACTCGCTCCGCAACACCTGCTTTTGCAGCAAGTTCGCGCGCTGTGGCAATCGCGACCGGAGAAAAATCGAGGCCCACAACTTGTGCGGCACCGCGGCGAGCGATTTCAATGGTGGATTTGCCAAAATGACACTGCAAATGCAGGACGCGTTTCCCTGCAACATCGCCCAGCCAATCCAGCTCCAATCTGTCAAGCGCAGGTTTTCCGTTCAGAAAGCCCGGGACATCGTAGAAGTCGCTGGCCGCATGAATCGGCGTGACCTCGTCCCACCACGCGCGGTTAAGCAAATGAGCGGGGTGCGTCTTCTCGCCTGATGATCCTGCTAAATGATTATCTATGGTCATCTTAGGGTCTTGCATGGACATAGAATGTACGCTTTTTCCGGCAGGGGTGCAAGTGGGGATGGGGTATGACGGCTTGCGAAACAGAGCGATTTTGAGTAATTTGTCACATACAATCCGAGGAACATAACCACAGGAGATTCTCACTTAGATGTACGATCCTCGACACAAAAAACTTGCTGAAGTGCTGGTGAAGCACTCCACCAAAGTGAAGCCCGGCGACAAAGTGCTAATCGAGTGCTTTGACATTCCGCTTGAGTTCATCAGAGTGCTCTTGCAGGAAGTCTGCGATGCCGGGGGCCTGCCGGTGCTGGAATACAAGCACCAGTCCGTAATGCGCACTCTGATGCGTAACGCCACCGAAGAGCGCATGAAATTGATTGCCGACAGCGAACTCTACCGGATGAAGCAAATGGACTGCTACATCGCGGTTCGCGGTGTTTTCAATGCCAAGGAATTGATCGATGTTCCCGGCGATCAGATGTCGCTGTATGAGAAGCATTGGTTGAAGCCTGTGCATCTCAAGCAGCGCGTCGAGAACACCCGCTGGGTGATTCTCAAATACCCGTCGCCGCAAATGGCGCAGATGGCCAAGATGAGCCACGAGGTGTTTGAGGACTTTTTCTACCACGTGTGCTGCGACGTGGATTGGAAGAAGGCCAGCGACGCGATGATTCCGGCGAAAGCCTTCATGGAAAAGACCGATAAGGTGCATATCAAGGGACCGGGAACCGATCTGCAATTCTCCATTAAGGGAATTCCGGCGGTGCCTTGCGGCGGAAGCTTTAACATCCCCGACCTGGAGATATTCACGGCGCCCGTGCGTAATTCTGTGAACGGCAAGATCAGCTACAACTCACCGTCCACCTACCGCGGTTTCACGTTTGAAAACGTCGTGCTCGAATTCAAGGACGGCAAGGTCGTCAATGCGACGTCCAACGACACAAAGCGTATCAACGAGATTTTCGACACGGATGAAGGTGCGCGTTACGTGGGCGAGTTCGCGCTTGGTTTTCATCCGTATGTGCTCGAACCGATGGACGACATTCTGTTTGACGAGAAAATCGCCGGTTCGTTCCATTTCACGCCCGGCCAGGCCTACGAGAAGGAAGCCGATAACGGCAATCGCAGCCAGATTCACTGGGATCTTGTATGTATTCAGCGTCCCGAGAAGGGCGGCGGCGAAATTTGGATGGATGGGAAACTCATTCGCAAGGATGGCGTTTTCGTGCATGAAGCGTTCCTCGCAATGAATCCGGAGAATCTGGTGAAGTAGCTACTTCACGCATGATTGTAAGAGAAAGCCCCGCTAAGTAGCGGGGCTTTCTGGTAAGTGGAATCTAACTTACTTCAACAGCAGCAGCTTTGTGACAACA
Organism: bacterium; assembly: GCA_023382385.1. Lineage (NCBI taxonomy): Bacteria > bacterium. The sequence continues at coordinate 583,701 of JAHDVH010000002.1, forward strand.
TGTGTTGTTGAGGAGGATAGTTTCGCAAAGTACGTTCCGCTTGCGACATTGTCGGCACTGATTGTCAAGGTCTTGACGGACTGAATGCGGCCCGTGTATAACAACTTGACCAAGCGGCCATGCAGGTCGTAGAGTATAACACGGTACTCCCCGGGTTCTGCAACATGGATCGTCAGTGTCGTCGTTGCGTTAAACGGATTGGGAAAAACGGACAGCGAAAGTTCGGTCGGCAACTCGTTACGTTTATCTGCGCTCGTGCCTGATGTATCCGGAATCGAATCCGGCGGCGATGTCAGCCACGGAATAAACTCCACGCCGTTACCGACTTCAGTTCCTTGACCTTCGGGATTGAACACTGCGTGATACGGCCCCGTCGAATCCCCCCACCAGTTCTCACGCGCGTCAAAATAGGGTCCGGCCGAGAACGCAGCGATTCCGGGTGGCAGGAATTGATTGGCCCGAGCGAATACGGTGTCCAGAGGTGTGCTGATGGCTCGAACATCGGGAGAAGTAGCAGGTTGCAAATCGATGAACTTATTGTCTACCAGATCCACAGAACCGGAGATTTCAATGCCCGGTGCTGCGCCTCCAGTTGTCGTTCCGCCAACAAATTTGTTGCCGTAAACCTGTCCGAAGTAACCCGGCTGAGGGTCTTGGCAAATGAACTTTATCGCTGACGGTCCGGAGGCAATCCCTTCGCCTTGGTAGTTGTTAAACATGTTTCCCCGAATACTTATCGGCGAACCGTCTTCACTTGGACAGCCCATGGCGACCTCCAGCAACGCAGGGCACCGGCCTATGTCTTCAAAGGTATTACTGTCAATCCTGCAATTACTTACCGGATTGATGTTCACCAAAGAGAATCCCCTGCCAGACGGGCCGAACCGACAAGTGCTCACTTCAATGTCGCTGCCGTGCAATTGGAGCAGATGTGTTCCTCCATCTGTATCACGGCGTAACGAGCTATTGCGAACAATTGAACCTGTGGAACAGAAGATCAGCCACCAACCCGATCCGCTAAAATCGCATTTGTTAACTCGAACTGTACCGAACGCGCCCGGATAGAGACAGAACCACAGGCATCCGTTAAAGCGACAGTGCTCCGCTTCGATAAGTTGCGCGGCAAGGACCGCTTGAGAGACTGAATCAAACACACAGTTGCGCAGGTACAAAGCTGATCCGGTATGATGTACTCCACCGACTCTCGTCGGCCAATCTGGTTGACGCATTTCGGGCCGGTTAAAAAAGACGAATTTCTCAATATGGACCGTATCACCCGGAAAAACTGCAACGGATGGTGTATCCGATCCTCTGGGAATAGGATCAAGAACTGTTCTCAGCTCCGCAAGAGTGTCCGCAGGGTACCAGCCCGTCAAGGTCAACGAGTAGGCGGGGGCGATGAGAAATTCATGGTAGACTCCGGGACTCACCCGCACTGTGTCGCCAGTTTGCGTCACATTCAGTGCATCTTGTATTGTCGCGTATTCTGAAGGGACTTCCAGGGTCTCGGCTTGGACCAAGGAAGAAGTTATGCAGATCACGATCAACAAGTTGGCCGCAACCACCAGATTTCGCACGATTCCGTTAGGGTGTACAAGTTGTGACAGCATAGGAAATGCATGCATAGGCAGTGCAGTTTGCTTCACATGATTCACAGGATTGGACAGCAGGACAAGGAACCTTGCATACATACATGACGTATGTGGCGGTCGCCGACAAGCTTATCGAATTGGTGCAGACATAGCTGCAATTCCCAATATTACACTCGACTGTATGGCAGTTCTCCAGAAAGGTTTCGTTGCCGCCTTCAAGCTTATACAAGTTTGCGCAGGATTGACACTTGCTGCAATCTCCCGTGCCACCTGAACATGTTGTGTGGGTTGTGAAGGTGTAATTGCCATCGCACAAAGGCGAGAACTCAGTGCGCGTGCAATTAGCCGTTAGGTTTTCTCTGCAACCGGCAGTTGAGCACGTTGCATCGCTGAAACAAATACACTCTGTGCAGGCCCCAACTCCTATCGGCATTCCCAGACACAACAAAACCGCAAGAGTCGTCATTGCGAAAGTCGTGGAAGGTGTTCTCTTCATGGCTATCCTCCAAGTCATTCTGATTCCCCTGATGCTCTCTGTCATTTGGTGCACTACTCCTGATTTACAGCTTCAGGGTTTGCCGTCTAGCGTTTGCTGGGCATTCGTGGCAATATCGCGAACTATTTGCAACCAAGATGATTTCATCGCGTTGTCGGAGTTTTCCTACGGCTACTTCAGCAGGAGCAGTTTCGCTGCTTGTGGTGCGTGCGACGTCGTGAGCTTTGCGAAGTAGACTCCGCTTGCGTACTTGCTGCCGTCGAAGTGAACTTCGTGCAGTCCGGCTGTGAACAAATCGTCAGCGAGTGTCGCGATCCTTCTGCCCAATATGTCGAACAATTCGAGTCGCACAATCTCGGACTTCCAAAGCGAGAACGAAATCGTTGTCGTGGGGTTGAATGGATTAGGAAACACAGACAACAAGAGCTCGCTCGGCAACTCGTTGCGTTCATCTGCGCTCGTGCCTGAAGTATCCGGAATCGAATCCGGCGGTGCAGTCAGCCACGGAATGAACTCCACGCCGTTACCAACCTCGGTTCCCCGTCCCTCGGGATTGAACACCGAGTGATATGGTCCCGTCGAATCCCCCCACCAGTTCTCACGTGCATCGAACGGCATCCCATCAGTCTGCGCAGCCAGACCCGGCGGAAGAAACATATTGTCACGTGCCAGCGTAATGCCCGAGACGCTTCCAAACAACCACACGTCTCCCAAGTTCTCCGGGAAAAGATCCGCGAACTGATTGTTCGCCAGTGAAACTCGGAGATTTGACCGGACTCCGGGTCCTATGGTTGAACTGCCATTCTGAAAAGAGTTGCTCTCGATATGTGCAATGTTCTCGTTAGTGCTTCCTTGGCAACTGATCTGTATCGCCGTTGTGCCAGATGCGGGTCCAACGCCATGGAAATCAACAAACTCATTGTTGAAAATCGTAATCGGTGCATGTTCAAACATCTCATCGCAGTCCACGGATCCGTCAATCAATGAGTATGCACGTTCGATTCCCTCAAACGCGCAATTCTCAATCAAACAGTTTCCTTGCGAGTATAAGCTGAGAACCGGAAAGGCGCTGTAACATGGTCCGAAGCGGCAGCCAGAGACTGTGATACTGCTTCCGAGGATTATCAGAAATTCCGATTGTTGGCGATTGCAGAGAAATGTGCAGTTGCGCACTACTGAATTGCTGTAGCATTTCAGGAGGTGGGGGCCTTCGCCGTCAAAGGAGCAATCGCGGCAGTCCACCATGCCATAAACACTGGGTGTCACGCAATCACGATAACATCCTTCAAATATACAGTTCCTCAAGTAAAGTCTCGCGCCACCCCGCACTCCCCGCGAGACGGAATCAAAGCGGCAGTTCTCAAGAGAGAGCGCTGTTCCCATAAACCGCACTCCACCGGTGCGGGTCGCCGCACCATACTGACGATATTCGTGGCGATTGAAGAAAGCAAAGTTCCTGATTGCAACGGAGTCACCGCCGAACACCGCTGCCGAAGGCGTGTCCACTCCCGATGGAATCGGATCGAGTGTGGAGCGCAGAACGGCAAGTGTGTCCCCGGGATACCAGCCCGTGAGTGTCAAAGAGTGAGATGGGGCCAACAGAAACTCATGATAGACCCCCGGTGCCACACGAATGGTGTCACTCGTCTGCGAAGAATCAAGCGCAATCTGGATCGTCGAATAGTCTGCAGGAACCTCCAATACGCGACCCAAAGAGTCTGCAGTCAGGAACGCGACCCAAAAGAGCAGTGTTAAATAGGTTGCAGGCTTCATGGCGTGCACGGCATGGTTGAAAGCCCATACGATAAGCAGCCGACCGCTACGCAGGATGCATCACAATCCCCACAGTCCTCCAGACCTTCGTAGTCGGCACAGTATAGCTTGCAGACGTAAAGCACATAGGTGCTGCTCGAAGTAAGTGATACGGAACTGCAAGTTGTTCCACATTCGTCAACTGAACAGAGATTCGTGTGGCAGTTAGCAACCCAGATTTCGTTCCCACCACTCACTTTAAAGAGGTTAACGCAACTATAACACTTTCCGCAGAGCGTTTCACACGAGTTCACTGCTGCATAAAAGGCATACTCCCCGTCACACTCTGGCGTGAACTCCAGCCGCGTGCAATTCGCTGTCAGGTCAAGATCGCACTCATCGTTTGAGCAGGTGTTGTCCGTGACACAGATGCACTCCGTGCAGGCGCAGATCCTTGCCGGCAGTCCCAGACACAAAAAAACCGCAAGAGTCGTCATTGCGGCAGTCGTGAATGGTGTGTTCGTCATGGCAAACCTCTGAGTCTTCTTGTTTCCCCGATGCGGGCGGCCTCTTTGGTGCACGACCTAAATGTACGGCTTCAGGATTCCCTTGTCAAGGGTTTGCGGTGCAGAAAAAGATGGACAATTTCTATACTCTCCTATTGGTCTGATTCTTCGCAAGTTAACGTCTGATTGTTGTCTCCCCGCGAATGAGCTTTTTCACGTGTTCCGATTGAAGCATGGAATGTGGGAATCCGAGTTCGGGCGCCGTCGCATCATTCAAACGCTGCATTACCTCAATGGGAATTGTTACGTCCAGCGCACCAAGATTGTCTTCCAGCTGGGCGATCGTGCGCGCTCCGAGGATTGGACAAGTCACGCCCTCCTGCTCCATGTTCCAGCGGATCGCAAGCTGTGACGGCGTGCAGCCAATCTCCAAAGCGCATTCCGTAACGACTTGTGCAATTCTAAGGCTGCGGTCATTCTCCTTTTGTGCGCTGATGTTGGGCCGCAGTCCGCTCTCGTTGTTCTGATACTTTCCCGTGAGCCAGCCGCCGCCCAGCACGGACCATGTCGTGACTCCGATGCGAAACTCCCGCGCCATCGGAAGCAGATCGCGTTCAAGCGAGCGATCCATCAGACTGTATTTCAGTTGCAGCGAGGTGATAGGAGCTAAATTCCGAAACTCCGCAATGACTTGCGCCTGTGCCACTTTCCATGCGGGCGTATCTGATATCCCGATATACAGTATCTTCCCCTGGGTGACCAGATCATCGAATCCGCGCAGCACTTCTTCAATCGGAATGTTGCCCTCCCAAACATGCAGATAGTAGACGTCGATGTGGTCCGTTCGCAGCCGCTTCAAACTCTTCTCGACGGAGCGCATCATGTTTTTGCGGGAATTGCCGCCGGCGTTGGGATCTTTGGGATTGGACGAGAGCGAGTATTTCGTCGCGATGACCAACTCGTCACGGCGGACCTCCATGAACTCGCCGAGATACGACTCGCTCGTGCCGTCGGTATAGTTGATGGCTGTATCGATGAAATTACCGCCGCGTTCAGTATAGAGTTCAAACATGCGGCGCGAATCGTCCTTGTCCGCGCCCCAGCCCCAGTCTGTGCCGAACGTCATCGCCCCGAAGCACAGTGGTGACACCGCGAGTCCGCTGTGGCCGAGCAGCTTATAATTAGTCAATAGCATGGTGTAATTATCTCTTGCTTAGTATGAACGCAAACTCCCGTCCCTGTCCCTGTGTATAGGCAAGTTTAATCCAGAGCATGGCCAGCGCTTCCAAATAGCGCGCCATCGCCAGCGGTCCGGCGTCAATCGTTTCAAAGCCAAGTTCATCCGAGAGGCGCATCACTTGCGTCTTGGCAATCGCGTCCCCGCCGCACAGAAACATCACGGCATTGCCGTTCGGATAGCACGGATCGGCCATGTTGTTGAAACCCGTGCTGTTAAAGCACTTCACCACATGGGCATCTCGCTGCAGATTCTGCAGTTCCTCTGCGCCGGAAGAGTCTCCGCTCGCCAAAAGCCCTCCGCGACCCGGAGCTATCGGGTTCGTGGCATCTACGATGACCTTGCCTGTTAGCCCCTGTGCTTCGCGCAGAATCTCAAGGGCCGCAGAATAAGGCGTCGCCAGCACGATGACATCGCCCCATGCCAACGCCTCGGGGATTGTTCGCTCATTCAACCGCTCTGCTCTATCTGCTGAGCGATCGGGCTTTCGTACACCAAACACAACCTCGTGGTTCGCCGTCCAGCGCTTCCCGAGCGTCCCTCCCACATTGCCTGAGCCAATGATTGAAATCTTCATGGGAAATTGCCTGTTATCTGATTGGAAATGAGCTACTTCGTCCTCTTGGCGATAACAGCTCAATGCTTTTCCTCAAAGCTTGAACCACTTTATGAAAAGGAGATTTCCTGAGATTTGCAACTGACCTCAAACCGCCGTAAATTCAAGGAGTGTTTAGCAACTAACGGGAGATCCGCATGAGTTTTCTGATATTTCTGGGCATCGTGGCGGCACTGGTCATTTACATCATCGGCCTGTATAACGGCCTGGTGACGCTGCGCAATCAGGTCAAGGGCGCATGGTCACAGATAGACGTGCAGCTCAAGCGCCGGCACGACTTGATCCCCAATCTGGTCGAAGTTGTCAAGGATTATATGTCCTATGAGCAGGAGACGCTCGAAAAGGTGATCAAGGCCCGCAACTCGGCCGTCGCTGCGCAGGGTCCTGCCGCTGTTTCAGCCGCGGAGAATCAGGTCACCGGTGCGCTTCGGCAGCTTTTCGCTCTATTCGAAAACTATCCCGATCTGAAGGCCAATCAGAACGTGATGAAGTTGCAGGAGGAGTTGACAGCGACCGAGAACAAGATCGCCTTCGCTCGGCAGTATTACAACGACACCGTGATGACCTACAATACCAAGCAGGAACTCTTCCCCGCCAATCTGATTGCCGCAAATCTCGGCTTCAAAAAGGAAGAGTATTATCAGGTGCCCGAAGAAGAGAAGCAGAATGTGAAGGTTGACTTGCGGTGAGCGACTACCGCCGCGATTTTCTGGCAGAGATCCGGTCCAACAAGCGGAAGTCCCTGATTCTCTTCATTGGGCTTCCGCTTTTGTTGATCGCGCTCTGCTGGGTGATCGGCCGCACCTACGATTACGGCGACATCGGTTTGCCGATCGGGTTCATTGTGGCGGTTTCCGTCATGCTGATCACCTATTTTCTCGGTGACGACATCGTGCTGGGCTTCACCGGCGCGCGCGAAGCCACGTGGGAATCTGATCAAGTGCTGTTCAACGTCGTGGATGAAATGCGCATCGCCGCTGGTTTGCCGATGCCTCGTGTCTACGTCATTGACTCGTTCGCGCTCAATGCGTTCGCCACCGGCTGGAGTCCCGACAATGCCGCGATTGCCGTGACGCGCGGATTACTCGAGAAACTTAATCGCGAAGAACTGCAGGGCGTTATCGCTCATGAAATGGGTCATGTCGCGAATCTTGACATTCGTTACATGCTCCTCATCTCCACGATGGTCGGCGCGATCGCCCTGATTGCGGACGGATATCGCCGTTCGATGTGGTATGGCAGCGGGCGCACGGGCCGCGCGGCGACCAAAGGCGGCTCGCGTGGCGCTTTCTTGTTGATAGGCATCGTTCTCTCTATCCTTGCGCCGTTTGCCGCGCTGGTGATGCAGGCTTCCATTTCGCGCAAACGCGAATACCTTGCAGACGCCACCTCGGCTCGCCTGACCCGCAATCCTCTCGGCCTCGCCGCAGCGTTAGCCAAGATTGATCAGTCTCTGTTTGTCAATCCGCTGCCGTGGATCAACCGCGCGACCGTGCACCTTTTCATTGTCAATCCGTTGCGCAACGATGAGATGCAGAAGGGCATTATCTTCTCCACACATCCCCCCACCAAGGACCGCATTCAAAGGCTGCAGGCAATGGCAAGCCTGCACACAAATGTCAGCGAGATGCTGGCGGAGGGTGAGAGAGACTCGATGCCTCCGCGTACTGAGTGACAAAGTTGCTTTTCGTAATAGAGCCGTGTCACCTGCTTGCGGCAAACGGCTTATGGAGCTATGTTATTCGGAATTGAATTCGTGTCTGGATGAGTGGGCAGATATGCTAACTCCTGATAGGCGTTTCCCGTGAAAACGAGTCTTATTCTTTCTATTGCCTTAAGGTCTTCGATGTCAATGGCCGCGAAGTTGCCGCGCTGTTAAACGAACGCGTTGCAGCAGGTGTGCACCGTGTGGACTTCGATGGAAACGCGCTGTCTTCCGGAGTCTACTTCGCTCGGCTGCGCTCTGCGGCTCATGCTAAAATGACGCGGCTTGTATTGATCAAGTAGTACGGCCGGAGCTGCTCAATGTGAAGAGCGCGAGTCCCCCGACTCGCGCTCTTCTATTGGTCCACTTGCCTATCGGCAGCCTCACAATCAGTCTTTCAGCATCTCGTCCAACTTCTCGAAGCTCTGCGCCCAGCCTTCTGCCGCACCCATCGCCACAATCTTGTCGCGGCCTTCGTTGGTTTCAAATGTCGAGATCATAAGCAGCTTCGTCCTATCGCCGTGATCTTCAAACAGCACGGTTGTTCTGCTGTCCGGCGGCGGTCCGCCCGGTCCCCAGAAGTCTCCTTCAATGACCTTGTCCATCATTACGAGCTTCTCAATCGGCACGATCTCTTCGAAAATGAACAGGCACGGATAATCCCCGCCGTCCGGTCCGACCATCGTGATTGTAAATTGTCCTCCCGGTTTCAGGTCGACTCTGCAATCCTTGTTGGTAAACCCGTGCGGCCCCCACCACGCGAGCAGATGCTCTTTCTTCGTAAACGCATCCCACACCATTTGTCGCGGAGCGTCAAACATCCGTGTGAAGACAATCTCTCGGTCTTTGATTTCGACCCGCATTTTTTCGAGAGCCGTGCTCACTTTCTTTCTCCCCTTTTCTTTAGTTTCCGCTGTTCCTCAAGTTCCTCGTTCTCCTTCATCCGCGCCCTGACGATGGATTTCACCAGCGTAGCGGGCAGCGGCTTTTCGACCGTAAATTGAATTGTGCCTTTCGAAGTCTTGTAGCCCGCGAGTTTGTCTTTCAGTTCTTCGGTTACGAACGCGCTCGCGCCAAAGAAACTCATGTGATCCTTGAAGGCGGCATAGTGCACCAGATTGCCCTTGTAGTAGACCGTCGGCATACCGTAGGAAATCTTCTCCTCTGCACCTTTTGCGACAGAGAGGATCGTCTTTCGCAGTTTCTCTAATGCGTCTCGCTGCTTGGTGGGCAGGGCTGCAAGATATTTCTCTACCTCGTTCATCTCCCGTCAAACGCGCGCTTCAATTCGGCGATGTCGAGCTTCCGCATCGTGAGCATCGCCTGCATTGCACGTCCCGCCTTCTCTTTGTCAGGATTGTTGATCAGGCTTGCCCATTCCCTTGGAACGATTTGCCACGAGAATCCGAATTTGTCCTTCAGCCAGCCGCACGCGCTTTCCTGTCCGCCGTCGGCCGTCAGCGTGTTCCAATAGTAGTCGATCTGTTCTTGAGTATCGCAGTCCACCATGATCGACACGGCTTCGGAAAATTTGAAGATCGGCCCGCCGTTCAGTCCCATGAACTTCTGGCCGTTTAATTCAAACACCACCGTCAGCACACTGCCTTCCGGCCTGCCTGAGGCCTTTGCGGAGGCGGCATCATAGCGCGAAACATCCAGAATCCGCGAATTGGGAAAGATCGAAATGTAATAATTCGCGGCTTCCTCGGCCTGTGTGTCAAACCAGAGACAAGTCGCGAATGTGATGCTGCTGTTCATTTAGGTGTATTGCCTTTCTTATTCTGTGTTTGCAAATGTCTCAAGTATTCGTCCAGCCGGTCAAATCGTGCTTCCCACATCTGACGATATTGTTCAATCCAGTCTGACGCCTCTTTCAGTGGAAGCGCTTCGAGTTTCGCCGGCCGCTTTTGCGCGAAGCGAGTCCGCGAAATCAAGCCCGCCCGCTCAAGAACCTTCAGATGCTTCGTAATCGCCGGTCCCGACAGCTTGAATGGCTTGGCTAATTCGCGTACCGAACTTTCCCCGGTTGCGAGCTGTGCCAGAATAGCTCGTCTTGTCGGATCTGAAAGTGCTGAAAATGTTTGGCTTAATCTATCTTGCATGATTTTTATTAACAATTTAGTTAATTAACCTTTTGGTAATATACAAAACGAATTCTGATTTGTCAAGTCCCGCCGGCTCTTTTTATGATTCCTCCTGTATTATGGGTGCAATAAAAAATATGTCAAAAAGTATCGAATTCTTAAATACTGTGAATTCAAAACATATCTCTATCATACTATTTTTTCTTCGGTAACATAGTCACTTGACATTCGTGAATTTTGTCACTTTCTATACTCAACCATTTGCAATGAAGCTCTTCTATTATCAATTAGAGTGCGTCATTCACTTGCTCTCCTCCTATTTAAGCTCGCCTCATCATAGATAGTTCGCACGTCCGCCTCCGCCGTCTCGACTGATTAGCCACACCTTTGGATTGGAGCCGCGATGCCCCCACAAGTTTCTCGCCTCATCTATATCTTCGCCACAATCGTGCTCGCCTTTGTTGCGACGCGCTGGTGGCTGCAGCCCGACAGCTTCGGTCAATACGGACACTATCGCGGCAAAGCCCTGCCCGCCGCAGTCGCCCACGACCCCAGCTATGTCCCCAAGACCTCTTGCGCCGACTGCCATGAGGACGAAGCCGCCGAACATGCTGCCGGACCACATCGCAAAGTCTCCTGCCAAATCTGTCACGGCCCGGGCGCCACACACATCGAAGACCCGCAGACCACCAACATTCGAAAACCGGATGTCGCTGCCGCCTGCCTGCGGTGTCACGAACAGCGCGCCGCTCGTCCGGCTCGCTTCCCTCAAATAGTTGAAGCGGATCACGCCGGCGGAAAAGCCTGCAACTCCTGCCACACGGTTCATAATCCTTCCGAAACCGAGTGAGGTCAACATGAACGACAGACTCTACAAGCTCAGCAGAACCTCACCCGAATCCACCGACCTCGCGCAGACTGCGCAGGAGATGGCCAGCACCACCCGCCGTGATTTTCTAAAAACACTGGGCACCGCGTGCGTCGCCATCGCGATTGCGCCCGTCGCCGAGAAACTCTCCGTCGCCGAAGCGGCCAAAACGGAAAATACTCCCGCCGAAAGAGACTGGAGCAAACACAAGTGGGGCATGGCCATTGATGTCGAGAAGTGCATCGGCTGCGGACATTGCGTCGTCGCCTGCAAGGAAGAAAACGGCGTGCCCAAGGAACCCTTCTACTTCCGCACGTGGATTGAACGCTATCAGCAGTTCGGTGATGAAACGGTGGTCGACTCTCCGAACGGCGGATATGACGGCTTCCCGCCGGAAACCGAACGCGCGGAACGGCTCGACAAGGCTTTCTTCGTTCCCAAGCTTTGCAACGCCTGCGAGCATTCGCCCTGCGTGCAGGTCTGTCCTGTAGGCGCAACGTTCGAAACTCCCGACGGCGCCGTGCTCGTGGACCCCGACTATTGCATCGGCTGCCGCTACTGTATTCAGGCCTGTCCCTATGGCACTCGCTTCTTGAATCCCATCACGGGAGTCGCCGACAAATGCACGCTCTGCTATCATCGCATCCATAACGGTCAGCAGCCCGCCTGTGTCGAAAACTGTCCCACCGGCGCGCGGCTCTTCGGCGACCTCAAAGACCAGGACGGCCCGCTCAATCAGTTTCTTCGCGAACACAAGATTCACGTGCTGAAACCGCATCTGAATACCTATCCGAAAGTCTTCTACTCCGGTATCGACAAGGAGGTGCGCTGATGGAACATGTCAGTCATCTCTATGAAGCGCTGGAGCGTGTCGTCGGCTTCATCTATCCCAATGAGGTCGAGGCGCACTGGAGCGTTCTGATTGTCCTCTATCCCTATCTGACCGGACTCGTCGCAGGTGCCTTCATTCTGGCCTCGCTCGAGCGCGTCTTCAATGTGCGCGCCGTGCGGCCCACCTATCGTCTCGCGCTGCTCACTGCGCTGGCCTTTCTGATTATCGCTCCGCTCCCGCTGCTCTCGCACCTGTCCAAACCCTGGCGATTCTGGGAAATTCTCGTCACGCCCCATCTCACCTCTGCGATGGCCATGTTCGGCTTCGTCTATATGTGGTATCTGATGGTCGTGCTCCTGCTCGAAATCTGGTTCGACTACCGGCGTGACTTTGTCATCTGGTCGCAGCAGACCACCGGCTTCAAACGCTTCTTCTACAAAGTGCTCACGCTCGGCGTCACCGACGTTTCCGAAAAAGCCATCCGCTTCGACGAAGCCGCCGTCAAGACCATCACCATGATTGGTATTCCTTCGGCCTTTCTGCTTCACGGCTACGTCGGTTTCATCTTCGGCTCCATCAAAGCCAATCCGTGGTGGTCGAGCGTGCTGATGCCCGTCATCTTCCTCTTTTCCGCCATCGTCTCCGGCATTGCGCTCGTGCTGCTGATCTATCTCATCTCCAACAAGATTCGCCGCGTGCCGCAGAATATGGAGTGTCTCGACACGCTGGGCCGCTATCTCCTTTACATCTTCATCATCGACTTCGCCCTCGAAGGCCTTGATGTGATTCAGCGAACCTACACCGCCGAAGAATCCTTCGATATCATCTACGCGCTCGTGCACGGACACTTGTTCGCGACACACGTGGTCATGCAGCTCATACTCGGAACGTTCGTCCCGCTGGCCTTGCTTGGCTGGATTCAGTTCGGTAAAGTTTCGGCACCTGCTCGCGTCCGCATCTACTGGCTAAGTTCGGTGCTTACGTTGATAGGAATTTTCTTCATGCGCTGGAATGTGGTCATCGGCGGGCAGCTCTTCTCCAAGAGTCTGCGCGGCTTCACGACCTACAAGGTTGAATTGATTGGCTGGGAGGGCGGCCTGATGGCTCTCTCGCAGGCGATTCTGCCCGTTCTCATTCTCATCTTCCTGATTAAATTCCTGCCCCCGTGGCAGGAGCATCCTGTAACCGACCGCGCCCACTGACAACTCTTGCCCTGCGCGGAGTATTCGAGAATTTTCCATAAGGAGGTTCGCATGGAGCAGCCGGTATTTTCGTGGCGCAGCTACGATCGCATGTCGCAGATTCTGCAATCCGTCGGCTATGTCGTCGTCGTGTTCGGAACTATCGCGGGATTGTTTATCGCCGCGACCAGCGAGTCGCTGTTGCGGCTCGCGGGAGTGTTTATCGTTGCGATGAGCATTCTGCTTGGGCTTTATCATGTCAGCTTCTCGATGCTCATGACCGCGATGCACAACATGATTCGCCGCATGGACGGGGAGCGCGCGCCGGAAGAGTAGAGTTGGCCATTCTTCACCTCGTCTCCTGAAAGAAGTGAAGGATCCCGCCATGCCTTCAATTCACGCCTTTCCTCGCTGCCTCACGGCCTCCGGCTGGGGCATCTGCCTTCTCTTTCCTTAACCTCAATTTGCCCAAATGTTTACAACATTTTTACAAAAACCGCTTGACTTTTCGTAAATATTGTATTATATTAACGCCATCAAACTAGGATGCTGGCCATAAAAAAGGGACAGCCGCAGCCGTCCCTCATATCCCATCCCGCAACCCTCCGCTACGGCTTCAAGCCCTTGTCCCTCAGGAATTGACTTGCCTTCTCCAGCCTGCGCTGCTCGTCCTTGCTCAACCCGTCCATCCCCACTCGGTTAATCTTGTCGAGTAGCTCGTCCACTTCACGCCGCACCTCTTCTATCTCCGCTTCCTCCCGTTCACGGGCCGACTCTTCGAGCTTGCGCTTCCACTCCCGCATTCGCTGACCCGGCGCGCTGTAACGCAGCTTCCCCCACTTCAAGTAAATATACCCCATCACCATGCCGCCCAGGTGCGCCAGATGCGCCACGCCTGAACCCGGGTTGAAACTCGCCAGAAACTCGATAATTCCGAAAATAATCGCGAAGTAGCGCGCCTTAATCGGAATCACAAACCAGATGTATATAATGTTATCCGGAAACAGCACCGCATAGGCCAGCAACAAACCGTAAATCGCGCCCGATGCTCCCACCGTCGGCACACCCGAACCCATGTTGAACAGCGCGTAGCACAATCCGCCGCCCAATCCCGTCAGTAAGTAATACTTCAGAAATTCGCGGCTTCCCAATACGCGCTCGAGCATCGAGCCGAACATCCACAACGCCAGCATGTTGAACAAAATGTGGCTGAACCCGCCGTGCAGAAACATGTAGGTGAACAGCGTCCAGAAGCGACCGCCGAAAAAGTCTACAGGGATCAGCGCGAAGTTCGAAATGAAAAATCTGTTTAGCCCGAGAATCTCCTGCGCGGCAAATATCGTCAGATTCGTCAATATGAGAAACTTGACGACCTCCGTCCACGTCATCTCGGGATTGATAAACCGCAGCGGCGGCTCGCGAAACAGTAACTTGAATCGGGATATCACGTCCTACTGCACCTCGAACTTCCAAAGGTAATTGAAGATCTGATTCTTCTCTCCTGTTCTGATCATAATCCGGTTTTCGCCTTGAATCAAGGTATGTTGAAGCGACCACTCTTCATAACTCCCGCGACCTGCCGTCGTTTGGTCATGCCGCGGCCGGAAATTGTCGAGGAACAATCTCCCGTTCACTGTCACCGTCACTTCACAGCGCGATGAAAGCGAGAGCGGATACTTGCGATTCGTGCGGTAGATGTAAAGCCGCAGATTCAAGAGCGAGGACGGCGACACGTCTTCGGGTAACTCAAAAATAAACTCGATGTAGTCCGCGCCCGTCGGATTGCGGTTCGCGTCTCCCATCGCCAGCTCCCACCCCTGCATATCCGTCCCGGGTATCTTCTCTATCTTCGGCCCGTGCGTCTCCGAAACTCTTGCGCCCTTATTGCGCTCGTAGATGCCCGTTTCCCACCGGATATTCCCCATCGTCTTTACGCTTCCGTCGCTCCGGCATTCGGCGCTGACCTCAAACTTGCGCGTATACTTCGCGGTCGCGGTCGGATTGGGATTTGCCGGCGTAATAGACATCCGAATCGGTTCGGGTGTATGATAGCCGTCAACCTTTCCGAACGAGACCACATACACCCCGAAATCGTGCGGCACGACCGCCAACCCAAACCCCACCGAGTCTCCGTCTACAAATATCGGTCCCTGCACCGGCTCGGTCGTCACGGTCAACTCTTTGCGCGAACGCTGCTTTTCGGTCAGCGTGAAAAACACCAACTGCGCTCCCGCCGCTCGCGACAGTCTCACGACATGCTGTTCCGGCTGCGACGTATAGCCGTCAAGCTCCACTCGCACAGTGTGAGTTCCGAGCGGCAAAGTCACTACGGTCGGCGTGCGCTGTTCAAGCCGTTTGTCGTTCAGAATAATCGTGGCGCCCGGTAGCGAACTCGAGATCTCGACACTTCCCGTCGCTTCGTTATAGCCCGACCGCGCCGATTCATCGCGCATCAGTGGCGAAGTCTCCCGCTGCGGCAGCGATTCACGAACCGGAGTGGGCAACGGAGATTCTTCTATCTGCGTCGTTCTCGCGGTATCGCGGCTCACGGCGGGAGGCGCGGAAATACTCGTCTCTTCCACCGAACGCGGAGCGATGCGCGGCACCTCCCAGGGCTGCTCTTTCTTGACTCGTTCGCTGATTCCTTCCTGTCGCGGCGGCACCAATGAGGGCGGTGTCTTGCTTCCAATCTGCTCTGAATAGCGGGAGCCGTTGCCGCTGTCCGCTTCCAGCATAAAATACAGCGCTTCCGTCGTGCCGCGTCCCACTTCGACCACCTGCACAAACGGCTGCGCGCGATGACCCGGCAGACGCACAGTGAAAGAGTGCTTGCCTGCTGGAATATCACTAAGTTCGGCGGGCGTCGTGCGGCCCAGAGACACAAGGTTCATCCAGATTTCCGCTCCCGGCGGATCACTGCTGACCGTCACCGTTCCCACCGAGCCGGGTCCATAGCGGTCAATCAGCAAATAGCCGCCCAACCCAACTACCCACAGGACCAAGAGTATGAGGATAAGTCGCATAAACCAGTAAATATAGGCTTATCTTAGAGAAAAGCAATGGACCGGCGCGGAACGAATTCTCCCACAAACCGTTACATTGTTTGACAAACCGTGTGTGAATCGGTATATTTTGCAATTGCTTACACGACAGGATTCTGATGGAATTGGCCATGCCTCGCACCCTGCAGCGGGTTGCTCTCGCCTACGATAATCTGCCCGGATTCTCTCCGGCATGGCGCGCGGTTGTCTCAGAACACCCCGATTCCGAGTGGCTCTACGCCTGTTCTCCGGCCAATCCCGAAGCCTGCCGCGAGGCCGCGCACACACGCCTGAAAGAGTTTCCGTTCTTTTCCGAGTTGGCCTCGATTCTCAGAGAAGAGGTGCGCCTTTACGGCCTTCCCGACGAAACGCTGGGACGCCTCTCATTATTAGAGCAAGGCAAAGCGGTGATCGTAGCCACCGGACAGCAAGTCGGTTTCCTCGGCGGTCCGCTGTTTACCTTTGTGAAAGCTTACCATACCGTGCGATTGGCGCGCGCACTTGAGGCCTCTCTGAAGCTGCCCGTGCTGCCGCTCTTCTGGCTCGAAGGCGAAGACCACGATTTGGCTGAGATTCGCACAAGCTGGTTCCCGCAGCCCGACGGCACTCTCGGCTCGATTGAGTTCACACCCGCTCGCGAAATTCCATATCAGGAAGTCGGTCGCTATCCACTCGGCGAACACGCCGCAGCACAGGTACACGAACTGGTTGCACAGTTGCAGAATGTCTCCGGCGAAGCCGCCGAAGCGCTCGAACACAGCTACAGCGACACAGACCTGTCCACCGCAATGGGCAGATTGCTTGCCGCCACACTCGGTTCGCGCGGCCTGCTCATCTGCGAAGGTCGACACGCCGGACTGAAGCAACTCGCACAGCCACTCTGGGAGCAGGTGATTGAAAGCGGCTCCGTTCTGAGTGACGCTTTTCAAAGTCGCTCTGCCGAAGTTCGCGCGCGCGGATTCAACAGCCCCATGAGCCCGACTCCCGACGCGCACTTCTTCTACGTCGTCGGTCAGGACTTTATTCGCCATCCGTTGCAGTTGGATGGCACGGTCAAACACCTCGACGGCACAACCTCACGCGTTACTCCGCACGAGCTGTCGGCCAAACTCCGCTCGGGCGAATGGACGGTCAGCCCGAAGGCCGGTCTGCGGCCGCTCTATCAGGATTATGTGCTGCCCACCATTGCCTACGTGGCAGGTCCGGGTGAACTCGAATACCACGCGCAGCTTCAACCGTTCTATGAACTCTTGAACGTCACTGCTCCAAGTCTGTTTCCGCGCATGTCGGCGACATTCGTGGACCACAAGTGCGAGCGACTGCGCGAAAAGATGGCCCTCTCGTGGGAAGAACTGTTCCTCTCGGCCGAACACGAACTCACCAAACAACTTTTGCGCGAAGCAGACGAGCATGAAACTGCGACTCTGTTTGCCGAAGCCCGCGCACGGATTGAGCAGGCCTTTGAAGTTCTGAAGCACACCTTGCGTGTGCTGGACCCGACATTGGAGGGCGCGGCGACCTCTGCCGCCGGCAAGGCCTTGCATCCGCTTGAACAGTTGGAAGGCAAGGCCACCAAAGCCGTCAAGCAGCAGCACGCGGTCGAATTGGCCCGACTGCAGAAAGTTCTGTTCGCCATCCGGCCGAACGGCAAACCGATGGAGCGCGCGGTCGGCACGGCGTGGGCGCTTCTCCACTATGGAGTCACGGAGTTTATCGACATTCTTGATTCACTGCCCGCCGACGGTGCGGCACATCACATCGTAATCACAGACTAAGGCATGAGCGAAAACACCCAACACGTGGACGTGCTCGCAATCGGCGCGCATCCGGACGACATCGAACTATCCTGCGCGGGAACACTCCTGCGGATGAAATCGCTGGGCTACAAAATCGGCATTGTGGACATGACCCGCGGCGAACGCGGCTCACGCGGTAACGCCGACATTCGCGCCAAAGAAGCGCAGGAAGCCCTGCAGATTCTCGGCTTCGAATTCCGCGAAGTGCTTGACGTCGGCGATTTGCAGATTCAGGACACGCACGAACGCCGCGTGAAAGTCGTGGAGTGCATCCGGCGGCACAAGCCCAAACTCGTCTTCACGCATTGGGGCCGCGACAAACATCCGGACCACGAAGGCACAAGCGAACTTGTCAAGCATTCGATGTTCGTCGCCGGCGCGGCCAATTTTCCCGCGCGCTTTGAGCCGCACAATCCCGCGCGGCTGCTCTACTGGCCGTCGTCTTGGGTCATGGAACCCAACGTGTTTGTGGATGTCACCGATTTTTATGAACACAAGATCCGCGCGGCGAAGGCACACAAGTCGCAATTCTTCGACCCCCAGAGTAAAGACCCGATGACGATTCTTTCGCAGCCCGCCTTCTTCGAACGGTTGGAAATCCGCGCGCGCTACTTCGGCGACCAGATCGGCGTCAAATATGCGGAGGTATTCTATATGCGCGAGCCTGTGAAAGTGGACAACCCGATGCTCTTATGCCCATAGCCACGCGCGGCGAATACTGGTTCGTCAAACAAAGCAAATTGCACGGCCGCGGCCTGTTCGCACGCAAGGACATTCCCAAGGGCACGAAGATCATCGAATACAAGGGCACGCGCATGCCGCCCGACGATTTGCCCGACGTGGACGAGAATAAGCCCGACGCGCATCACACGGTCATCTTTACGCTCGACAACGGTTGGCTGATTGACGCGAGCCGGCGCGGAAACGCCGCGCAGTTTGCCAATCATTCGTGCGCGCCGAATAGCGACACCATTGAAGAAGACGGCCGCATCTACATTCGCGCGCTGCGCAAAATCCGCAAAGGCGAAGAAATTCTCTATGACTACCACCTCTATCTGTCCGGCCCGTTTCAGAAAAGCTGGCTGACCGATTACGCCTGTCACTGCGGCGCACGCAAGTGCCGCAGGATTATGCTGGACCGCAAGATTCCCGTGAAGTTCCGCAACAAACAGCACGCTTAACTCTTCTATCTTCCCATGCCCTCAGATTCTTCTTACTTCATCGTCCGTGATTCAGTCATTCAAGGCAAAGGTGCGTTTGCCGTCAAGGCCATCCGCAAAGGCACTCGCATTATCGAGTATACCGGCCAATTGATTCCGGAGGACGAAGCCGACCGCCGCTATGACGATTCCAAAATGAAACGCCATCACACGTTCCTCTTTCAAATCTGCGACGGCGCGGTGGCAATTGACGCCGCGGTGGGCGGGAACGACGCCCGCTTCATCAATCACTCCTGCAATCCCAATTGCGAAGCGGTGGAGGATCGCGGCCGCGTCTTCATCGAAGCGATTCGCGCGATTCAGCCCGGCGAAGAGCTGACTTACAACTACGGCTTGACCGGCAGCGGGGAAGAGCACGACGACTGGCGGGAGAAATATGCCTGCCGCTGCGGCGCACCGAACTGCTCGGGCAACATGCTCATCAAGCCGAAGAAACTCAGACCAAAACCCGCCGCAAGAAAAGCTGCGAAAGGCAAGCGCGCGAAACGCACCTGATATGAGAATCGGCATCATCCTCTATCCGACCTACGGCGGGTCGGGCATTGTCGCGACGGAGCTGGGCTGCGCGCTGGCGATGCGCGGGCACGAAGTGCACTTCTTCTCGACGGCGCGGCCGTTCCGTCTGCCTGCTTTTCAGCAGAACACCTATTTTCACGAAGTGCCGGTCGTGGGCTACGACTTGTTCGAGAATACGCCCTACACGTTGACGCTGTCTTCGACGCTCTTTGACGCTTTCAAGATGTATAAGCTGGATGTGCTGCACGCGCATTATGCGATTCCGCACGCGACGGCGGCCTATCTGGCGCGCGAGATGAACGGCGGGCTGCCGCCTGTCATCACCACCTTGCACGGCACGGACATTACGTTGGTCGGTGCGCATCCGGCCTATGCTCCGGTCGTCAAATTCACTCTTGAACAATCGGATGCGGTGACCGCCGTGTCGCACGATTTGTCACGGGAAACGCGCGAGAACATCGGCTACAACGGGCCGCTGCAGGTCATCTACAATTTTATTGACACGGACCTCTATAAGCGCGATACCTGCGTGCAGCGCCGTGAATGGCTGGCAGCGGCGGACGAGCCAATCATTCTGCACATTTCAAATTTCCGGCCTGTTAAGCGAATTCCCGATATTGTCTCGGTGTTTGCGAAAGTTCGTGAACAGGTCAAGGCCAAGCTTGTGCTGGTGGGCGACGGCCCCGCGCGCAGCAACGCGGAACTTCAGGTGCGCGAATTGGGTTTGCAGGGTGATGTCCGCTTTCTCGGCAAGCAGACGGGCCTGATTGACCTGTTGAGTGTCAGCGATATATATTTCCTGCCCTCGAACAAGGAAAGTTTCGGGCTGTCAGCACTCGAAGCCATGAGCTGCGAAATGCCGGTCGTGGGCTATGATGTGGGTGGTTTGCCGGAAGTTGTGGTGCACAACGAGACGGGCTATCTGCTGCCTGTGGATGACCTGGACGGCCTGGCGGCAAGCATTTTGCAGTTGGTGAAAGACACGGACTTGCGCCGTGCGATGGCCGAGGCCGGCCGTAGACGCGCAATGGAAGTTTTTCACATTGACAAGATTATTCCGCAATATGAGAAGTTATACTTGGATACCTTGGAAAAGACGGAGGCCAAATGTCTGAAACGAACGGCCGCCACGCCTTCTTTGTCGTCCAAGTCCGCAGTCACCTGACGAAGTTTTTTCATCTTCCGACGGAGCTGCCGGCCCGGACGGAGGATGAGGTGGAGGCGATTCTCAACAACGGATATGATTTGAGCGAGGGCCGCGAGGCCATGCGCTGGGTGCTCGAACATCGCCCCGATTACGAACACGCCGCGGCCTATCGCACGTTCCTGCTCAAGTGGGACCTCTACAACGAGGCCAAGCAGATGATCGCCGCGCACATGTATGAAGACGCGCTGTTGCGGCTCGGCACGGTGCTCGTGATGGACGACAAAGACCCTGCCGCTCACTATCACGAAGGCGTGGTCTATCGCTTCATGTATCGCTTCCCGGACAGCGAGCAGAGTTTGCGCCGCTGCCTGAATCTCTATCCGGAGTGCGCCATTGGCCACCGCGCGTTGGGCTACACTTTGGCCTACATGGATCGCAAACGCGAGGCGATCGAAGCGCTCGAAACGGCCCTGCTTGGACTGCCCGGCGATCCGGAAACGCTGCGCGCGCTTTCCGAAATCCGCGCACAATAATTCCTTCAATATTTTTCGATCTTATCGTTTTCCTGTTGCGGCGGCGCGTGACGGCACGCGCCCCGCTCATCCATCTTAACTCTTAAGGGTATTCTCATGGCGATTCGTAAAGCCACTGCAATTTGGAGCGGTACGCTCAAGACCGGCAAAGGTAATCTCACGACCGAATCCGGCGCGCTCAAGCAATTGAATTATTCGTTTCACGACCGGTTTGAAGACGGCAAAGGCACCAATCCCGAAGAACTTGTCGGCGCGGCGCACGCTGGCTGTTTCGCCATGGCATTGTCCGGCGGATTGGAAAAGGCGGGGCATCCCGCCGAACATATCGAAGCCGTCGCGCACATCACGCTCGACTTCGTGGACGGCAAGCCGACCGTCACCAAGTCGCACATCGTCTGTAAGGCCAAAGTGCCGGGTATGGACGCGGCGACCTTCCACGAAATTGCCGTCGAAACCAAAGCCGGCTGTCCGATCTCTCGCCTGCTGATGGGCTCCGCCGAAATTTCGCTCGACGCCTCGCTTGCCTGATCTGCAGCTGCCTTCTCCCACTGCTCGCATTCGCTTTCGTCCGTTGACGTTCGACTATCTCGACGTGATGTGCGAACTGCTCGGCGACCCCGAAGTGATGCGCCACTATCCGCATCCGCTGGATCGCGCGGAAACTCAGGGCTGGATTGAACGCGGGCTGGCACGTTACGAGCGTGACGGCTGTTCATTCTATGCGCTCGAATCGCTGGAAACCGGCGAGTTTCTTGGGCAGTGCGGCGTGCTGATTCAAATGGTCGAAGGCGTCCCCGAAACCGAGGTCGGCTATCTGCTTGTGCGCAGGCATTGGCACAAGGGCTACGCCACCGAAGCCGCGCGAGCTTGTATTAATTTCGCGCACAGCGAGCGCAGCGCTCCGCGCGTGATTTCGCTGATTAATCCGGAAAACATCCCCTCGCAAAACGTCGCGCGGCGTCTCGGCGCGGAAATCGAAAAACGCGTCATCTGGTATGACCTCCCTCACGACGTCTGGCTACATAGATGAATTGAAGCAATCACTCACCTTCTCATAACTTTCCCCACATGCTCAATCCCCACATTTTCCGTGAATATGATATTCGCGGCGTCGTTGAAACCGATCTGACTCCCGACACGGTCTATGAACTTGGTCGCGGAATCGGCACGTTCATTCGCCGCAAGGGTGCAAAAAAGTTTACGCTGGGTCGCGATGGCCGACTGACCAGCGAACGCATCGCCAACGATTTGAAATCCGGTCTGCTCACCACCGGACTGGAGCTGATTGAAGTCGGTCAGGTGCCGACTCCGGTGCTCTATTTCTCCGCCGCGACCTTGCAGACGGACGGCGGAATCATGATCACCGGCTCGCACAATCCGCCCGAGTTCAACGGCATCAAAATGGCTCACGGCAAGACCTCTATTCACGGCGAAATGATTCAGGAGATTCGCGGCCTCTGCGAGCGCAAGGACTACGAACAGGGCACGGGCAAAAGTTCAAGCTACACAATCCTGCCTGAGTATATTGCGTGGTTGACGGCGAACCTGAAGCTCGACCGCAAGGTGCGTGTCGGCGTGGACAGCGGCAACGGTGTCGGCGGAATGTGCGCGCCGCAGATCTTCCGCGAAATCGGCGCCGAAGTCTTTGACATTTACAGTGACGTAGACGGCCGATTTCCCAATCATCATCCCGATCCGACGGTCGAGAAGAATCTTGTCACGCTGAAGAAGCTCGTCGCGGACAACTCGCTCGAACTCGGCGTCGGCTTCGACGGCGATGCGGACCGGCTGGGCGCGATTGACGGCGCGGGACACGTGCTGTGGGGCGACGTGCTGATGACGCTTTTCGCGCGTTCGATCTTGAAGAGCTTGCCCGGCGCGAAGATTATCGCAGACGTGAAGTGCAGCGAGAATCTGTTTGCGGATGTCGCCAAGCGCGGCGGCGTTCCCATCATGTGGAAGACCGGACACGCGCTGATCAAGAGCAAACTGTGGGCGGAGAAGGCCTCGCTGGCGGGCGAGATGAGCGGCCACTTCTTCTTTGCGGATAGATTTTTCGGTTTTGACGACGGAATCTATTCGGCTGGCCGCCTGTTGGAAATCGTCTCGCGTCTGCCGCATTCGCTCGCGCAGGAACTCTCCGACCTGCCCAAAACCTACAGCACGCCGGAGATTCGCGTGGACTGTCCGGACGATGTGAAGTTCGGTGTGGTGGACAAGGTCAAGAGCAGCTTCAAGGCGCGCGGACTGGAGACGATAGATCTCGACGGTGTGCGTGTGAAGTTCGAGGGCGGCTGGGCACTCGTGCGCGCCTCCAACACACAACCCACGCTGGTGCTGCGCATCGAAGCGACGTCACAGGCTTCACTCGACGCGATTCAGGAGGATGTTTCGCGCGTGCTGAAAGCTGCGGGCTTCACCTTCGACCCGAGCCAGAGTAGCGGCCTTTAAGTTGATCTGTCATCCTTCCAGGGATGACAGACGATTCAGGTTGACCCCCCCGCCGTATCAGTGCCGAACCGCCCGTTTTTCAGCGTGGCAGAGAGTGCACAGCTTGCATCTTGTGCCTCTCTTTTTTCATCATGCACGATGACCGCACCGCTCAGCCATCTCAATCATCTTCATTCCTTTTTTTTCTATTCCTTGTTTATCAATAAGTTGGGCGGCTCCTGTCGCGGCAATTCCCCACCCTCTGCGCCATGCTGGCTGGCCGGACCATTGTTTGCTAAAGCAAGAGAGGCTCTTGAATTGCCTATCGAAACAGCTATATTAGAACAAATCAGTTGGAATTTCCGGGGAATAAACCGCAACCGTCGGTAACGGAGGAGCCATGATTCGCTTGAGAACTTCGTTTGTAGCTTCAGCTCTGTTGATGATGGATGCTGTTTGTTTTGGCCAATGTGCTCAATGCCCTCAAGGCTGGTGCCGAACTTTTGCAGACTTGTCATGTTCCTACGATGATTGTACTGGGTGTGAAACATACTTCCTTGAAGTGCCGTGCAATGCTCAGTACTTATGGCAGCTAAAGACATATAGTTTCAACAATGTGTGTGCTCCGTGTGTGACCGTCAAAGAGGTAGGCGGGGGCGTCGTTTTGAGCGCGGGGAATCTCAACAGTTGTTTAGATGGCGAAAGCGGCTCACTATTGCTTACTTGCGACAATGGAATGAAGTACGAGATTAGTGTTTGCCTCAATATCTGTAACGATGCTGGTCAAGAAGTCAACTGCGAGTATTGTGACGCGGACGTTGAGTTTGCATTGTTTTTCACAGCATGTAGCTGTTGTCAATAAACTACTCTAAAAAGAAGTCCTGAAAGGGAGCCGTGTATGCAATCGCTTAAAGTGTTTGCCATAGTGTTCATCGTCATGCTGTTTGTGGCTTCAGCATATGCGGCCCAGCGCCAATGCGTTATCATTGATGCTTTCACGCAGTGGAATTGCCCTCCTTGTGCTACATGGAATCCAACCGAGAGAAGCGTTTTGAACGCCATGACGCGCGATACAGTGATTTCAATCAAGACTCACGGTTGGTGGCCGGGTTCAAACAACGATGCCTTTCATCTGTACAACGTTCCGGAGTCGACGGCCCGCATCAACTATTATGGAGTAAACGCTGTTCCTACGGGCTACGCAGATGGCATCGTAAATTTTGGCCAAAGCGCAACAACGCTTCGTAATGCTGTTCGTTCACGTTATGCCACAGCGTCTCCGTGCACGATCGACAATCTAATAGCAGAAACGTCAAGTCCAACTGGAATTCAAGTCTCGGGCACGATTACAGCCGAGCAGACGCTTACTGGCGCCTATCTTTACGTGGTCCTAATCAGGGATGAAGTCACTTATGCAAGCCCTCCCGGCAGTAACGGCGAGACGTTCTTTCCAGATATTTTTACTGATGCCTCGCCCAATTTCAATGTTGGCACACTGATAAATGCATCACCTGGCTTCCCTTTTGAGTTTGCCACAACTCTTGTTCGAGACCCGTCTTGGGATGTCGAAAATCTCACGGTCATAGCATTCGCTCAGAGAAACTCGAATAGAGAAATTCTTCAAGGTGCATGGACAAATGTACTGCAACCTTACGCCTTCACGACCACAAATGACAATCCGGCACAGGCAGTCATTCAGCCAGCGGCCGGCGAGCAGGCCTATCTCGTTCAGCTCAATAACATCGGCACGATGGATGATTCCTACACGGTTACGCTTGATGGGAACTGGCCGACCGGTTGGGTCTACAGTGTCGAGGAGAACGGCGGCGCGTCGAATCCGACGAGCATCAACGTCAGCCTGAATGGTGGCGAGTCCACGTTCCTGATTGTCAGGGCAAATCCCAATACCAACGCAGGATCAACCGAGTTTTCATTAACCATCGAATCCCATAACAACGACGAGAATATTCAATCGTATTCGTGGCGGCTGATGGCCGGTTTGGATGTGCTGGTGATCGACGGTGATGGCGGCGAAACCTACGAAACCTACTACGCGGCCGCGCTGGACGCTGTGGATGAGACCATCAATGTCGTGTGGGGATGGTGGGATGCAAGCCTTGATG
Source organism: bacterium (assembly GCA_023382385.1). NCBI lineage: Bacteria > bacterium. Next base: position 609,376 of record JAHDVH010000002.1, read on the forward strand.
AAGTGGACGTGAACCTCTTCGAAGGCGTGGACGTCCTCGTCTGGTTCACCGGCAATCAATGGCAGGAAACGCTGACGCCGCTTGACCAGCTGAATCTTCAGGACTATCTGGAGAACGGCGGCAAATTAATGCTGACCGGTCAGGGCATCGGCTTCGACATGCGCAACGACCAGTTCTTCATCGACTACATGCACGCCCAGTATCTGCGCAACTTCCCGATCGGCACGGGCGTGACGGGGCTTGCAGGCACGGTCGGCGACGGCTTGAACTTCACGATTGTCAGCGGCACGGGCGCGAATAATCAGAACCGTCAGTCCGCAATCGCGACGCGCAACGAGCAGGCGACGCTGATGTTCAACTACGTGCAGGAATACCAGGGCCAGACACAGGGCGCGGGTTTGACTGTGGACAACGGCAACTACCGCATCCTGTATCTCGCTTTCGGCTTTGAGGCCATTTCGACGGAACAGAACCGCAACGCGATGATGGAGCGCGCCATCGGCTGGCTGCTCTATGGAACGACCAGCTCGCCTGAGACTCCGCAGACGATGCCGACCGAGTTCAGCCTGTTGCAGAACTATCCGAATCCGTTCAACCCCGAGACGACCATTCCGTTCGCTCTGCCGGTGCGTTCCAATGTGACCCTGAAGGTGTTCGACCTGCTGGGCCGCGAAGTGGCGACACTTGCAAATCGTTCGTTTGAAGCGGGTCTGCACAGCGTCTCGTGGAACGGCAGCGACCTCTCAAGCGGTGTCTATTTCTACACGCTAAAGGCCGAGAACGGCGAGCAGAGCTTCTCAAGCACGCGCAAACTGGTCTTGATGAAGTAATCCCCGCCGGATGACTGGCACGGTTTCCTTGACAACTCACCTTTAATTCCTGAAGCGCCGCCTGCCGCGATGTGACGGTGGGCGGCGTTTCACCTTTTCTCTGGAGGGGAAAGGACCCATGAATTCCCATCACAAACACTTTTCCGTTCCGCTACTCGGCGCGCTGGCCTTGGCGCTGCTGCTCTGCTGGCCGTTTGTGCGCGAGTCGCGGCAGACGACGGCTGAGGCGTGTTGGAACAACGTGCTGATCGAGTGCTTCGACTCGACGCGCGCGGCTTGGCCGTGGGCTAAACCCTACGGCGCGAATCCGGTGCGTCGCTGGCGCATTTCGCCTGCGCTCCCGCAACTCACGTGGGGCCTGCAGGACCGCTTCTACAGTCTCGGCTTGCAGTCGTTCTGCAATGATGAACAGGCAATCTGGGTGCTCGGCGGGCCGGGTACCGAAGATCCGAACTTCGACGACTATCCGGCCAATTTGAACACCTACGTGACCTACGGTCCCATCAATTTGTCGACGGCCACGGAAGCGCGCGTGCAGTTCGCTCTCTATTTCCGCAACGCTATGGATATCGGCGACACGATTTGCTGGGGCGCGGATTCGGTGTTCACACTCGCGACGACGCATATCTGGCTGGACAGCACATTGGCGCACGAAGAAGCGGGCTGGCGGAATTTCACGATGGACTTAAAAGACCTCTATCGTAACAACGCCACGCGCGACAGCGTCTCCGCATTGGGCCGCACCGACGTCTATGTCTACTGGTGGTTCCGCTCCAACAGCAATCAACAGCGCGGACGCGGCGCGTTCTTGGATGACGTCATTATCGCTTGGGACAACGGCCAAATCGACATGCTCGCGGGCTCACTCAATATCTTGAATCCGGACTCGCTTACCTATCCCACGGTAATCGAAGTGGGAGACTCTGTGGTGTTTCAATATTCGTTCAGATTGTGTGACGGCGGCGTGTTGTATTATCCTCCGTTTCACGTCATGCTTGCCATTGATGGAAACCCGATTCTCGATTCCGTCATCGTGGATGGTCAGCCCGGACAATTCTTCACGTGGTTTACCGAACCGATTGAGATGACTGCGGCGGGCAACTTCAATTTGCAGTTGATGATTGATCCGGGTCAGGAAGTTGCCGAGTCGAACGAAAACAACAACACAGCCGTCTATCCGTTCTCCGTTCAAGAGCCTAATGTTCGTCCGGTCTTCGAGTGGCTCGCTCCGGGTCCGCTCTCTCCGACGGGCGACACATTGTTCGCTTATGGACAGGGCACGCTGCGCTGGAGCCTGCAGGATCCGGATGACGACGCAACGGTTTCCATTTATGCGGATACCGATGCGAACGGATGTCTCGGGCCGCTGATTCCGGGCGGGTCAAACCGTCCTGAAGTTGGTGTGGATTCGCTGGTGTGGAACGTGAGCGGAATGATTGCCGGCTCGGTGCGCTGGCCGTTCGCGCAGGTGAGCGACCCGACGCATTCTGATTGTTACTATGCACCGTATCCCCTCGTGGTGCGCAGCCTTTCAACGGGAGAAGAAGTTCTCGTCCCGTTGTTGTTCCAGCTTGCGCAGAACTATCCGAATCCCTTCAACCCGAGCACGCAGATTGAATTTGCCATCACGCGCGGCGGCCACACGAGCTTGACGGTCTATGACATCACGGGCCGCGAAGTCGCCACCCTGATTGACAACGACTTGACACCCGGCATCTATCAGGCCAACTTTGACGCCGGTCCCGACCTGACCTCCGGTGTGTATATCTATCGTCTCGATGCGCCCGAAGGCAGCCTGACGCGCAAGATGATTCTGATGAAGTAGGCTTGTCGTCTTTAGACGTGCAAAGCGCCGCGAAGTTTCGCGGCGCTTTCATTTGGAACATCTTCGTGCGATGTTGCTACGGGTCTACGCGCACCATGAACACCGGAATATCCACACGGTGCCGCACGCGGGTGGCGGTCGCGCCGAGCAGGAGGTCTTTCAGTGCGCGGTGGCCGTGCGTTCCGATGATGAGCAGTTCCGCCTGCTCTTCCTTGAGCAGCCGCACGATTTCGTCCGGCGGATTGCCGTAACCCATCACCGGCTTCGCACTGATTCCGCGCTGCGCGAGTTCAACTTTCAGGTGTTCGAGATACGCTTCGTCGGCAAGCACTTCACGGTCTTCTGCTTTCTCACTCCAGACACGCGGCGCCATCGTGTCGGCGACGTGCACGAGCAGAAGTTCCGCGCCGCTGTCTTTGGCCATTGCCATCGCACGTGCCACGAGCACACGGTCGCTCTCTGTTGCTTCCAACGCCACAGCGATACGCTGGTAACGTGCGTGTTCAGGCTCCGGCAGTTCAAACGCCGGTGCGACAGCATCCACGTGCAACATCCGCTTGAACAGCGGCATAGTCACCAGATACAGCAGCAAAGCACCAAGTCCCACCGCAATCGCCAGCACCAGCACGTGCGTCCACTGCAGTCCTTCGGGCGACGCCGCAATCCAATCTCTCAGCACACCGGTCACCAGCCAGACATTCAAACTGATAATCACGGTCGCCGCACTCCACGCGAGTATCTTCACCCACAGCTTGCTCGCGAAATCGCCCATTAACCTGCGGTCGCTCGTGAATTGAATCAGCGGCACAACCGCAAACGGCAATTGCATCGAGAGCACGACCTGCGAAAGAATCAGAAGCTGATAGCTTCCCGAGTCTCCCATTATCCAGATAGTCACTGCGGCGGGAATAATCGCCAGCGAACGCGTGATCATTCTGCGCAGCCATGGCCGGATGCGCAGATTGATGAATCCTTCCATAACCACCTGTCCGGCGAGCGTTCCGGTGAGTGTGGAGCTTTGGCCGCTCGCGAGTAGGGCAATCGCGAATGCGGTGCTGGCGACTTTTGCTCCAAGCAAAGGCGCGAGCAGTTCGTGTGCCTGCTGAATTTCGGTCACTTCAATGCCGTTTTCGTAGAACACCGCCGCCGCCAGCACGAGAATCGCCGCATTCACGAAGAACGCCGCGTTCAGCGCAACCACCGAGTCAATCAGATTATATTTGCAGGCCTGCCGCACGTTCGCAATGCTGCCGCCGACCGCGCGCGTTTGCACAAGGGCGGAATGCAGATACAGATTGTGGGGCATGACCGTCGCGCCGAGAATACCGATGGCTACATACAGGCTCTCGTGTGTGATGCTCGGTACGAAGCCGGAGACGATGCCCGCGACATCCGGTTTGGCCAGAACCATCTCCAATAGAAAACAGATGCCGATAGTCGCAACCAGCGTCAGGATAAACGCTTCGACTTTGCGAATCCCGAGATGCTGAAAGTAGAGCAACAGAAAAACATCAACGGCGGTAATCAATACTCCCCATAAGAGCGGAATACCGAACAGGAGATGCAATCCGATAGCTGAGCCGATGACTTCGGCTAAGTCGCAGGCGATGATTGCAATTTCGCAGACAACCCACAACACAAAGCCGACCGGCTTTGAATAGCCTTCGCGGCAGGCGCGCGCAAGGTCACGGCCCGTGACGATCCCCAGCCGTGCGGACAGGGCTTGAAGCAGCACGGCCATCAGATTGCTCATCAGCAGCACCCAGATCAGCGCGTAGCCGAAGCGCGAACCACCTTCAAGGTCAGTGGCCCAGTTGCCCGGGTCCATATAGCCGACGCTGACGAGATAGGCTGGTCCCGCGAATGCGAACAGCCGCCGCAGAATACTCGTCTTTTCAGGTATCGTTACGGAGCGGTGGACTTCGGAGAGCGAGACCAGTTCCGGCGCTGGCTGCTTAGTGTGTCTTCCCACTTTCAACTCACTCCACTAAGATATTCGCCGCGACGGTTGCGCCTAATGTGCGCTGCACGCCTTCGACGGAGATGTGTACGATTTCATCCTGCGCGGGAGCGTAGGTCACCTCGACGTCCGTGCCGAGTTCGAGTCCGAGTTTGGTGAGATAGAGCAGCGCGTCGCGTTTTCCTTCAATAATGCGCGCGACCTTGCCGTGTTCGCCGACTCCCATTTCCGAGAGCCTGCGCAGCTTCCGCGTGGCAAAGAGTCCTTCCGCATCGGGAATCGGGTCGCCGTGCGGGTCGAACTTCGGGAAGCCCAGCTCACGGTCAATGGCTTCGACAAATCGGTCGGAGACGGCATGCTCGATCCGCTCCGCCTCGTCGTGGACCTCATCCCATGAGTAGCCCAGCTTGTCATGCAGATAGCTTTCTATCAGCCGGTGTCGGCGGATCAGCTTCCGGGCAAGCTCGACTCCCACATCACTTAAGGAGACTTCCCGTCTCGGAACATGGTGAACGAGTTTTTGTCTGGCCAGCTTCTGAATCATGGCTGTCACGGTCGAGTCTCCCAGCCCTAATCCTCTGGCTAAAGCCGAAATAGATAGCTCCTCTCCTCTCTCGGAGAGTCTGTAAGCAAATAATAAACAATCTTCTGCGGCTGTGGACAGCATATTCATCACGTAGACTTTATTATTTCGTTGGGTCGAAATATAATATTCATTTCGCCGAAAGTCAAGTCGCTTCACACTCTAAGTTCAGAAACTTCATCACACAACAGACGTTTCCAGCCAGTCGAAACCTCCGGGAACTTTGGTGATTGCCCATACGTTCAATCTGTATTCCACGCCTCCACACACCAACATCCTCTCCACGGGATCTGGTATTCCACAGAACAAATCCAATATTATCAAATCTTTTATGTTCTGAGGTCGTTGCGGAATCCTGAAAATTCGGGATATAGAAATCTACTTTTCTCGAGGGAAATGGAACGCCATTTCTGGAAAATTCGTTAAATTGTAGATTATCCCTTGCACTGCAACCAATCGCAGGATCCGATTATGCCCCAGAAGAACGATTTACATAGAGCGTTTTGGCTCGCCTTGCTGCTTCCCGCGCTTGTTTTCGCCCAGTTTCAGTGGCCGGACAACGGCGTAGCTATCCGCCAGGGCGCCCATTTAGGCTGGAACGGCGCGGCCATCGCAGCCGGAGAAGACGTCGCACTCTTCTATTATGATTGTCTACGCGACGGCACCCGCGATGTCTGGGGCACGCGCATCGCTCCGAGCGGCGAGCATCTGTGGGGTCAGAACGGACGACTCGTCTCCGGCAACATCAGCGAGCAGCGGGCACCCGTCGTCGCGGCCTATCCCAACGGCAGCGTTTTGGTGGTGTGGGAAGACTACGCATCGGGACGTTTCCGCGACCTGCTGGCCCAGCGTTATGACGCGAACGGCAATGCAATGTGGTCTCCGTCTACAGGTGTTGCAGTCATCGAGGCCTATCGAGATCAGTTTGACGCGCATCTTGCACTCAACGATCAGGGTTACGCCTTCATCGCGTTCACCGATGACCGCTTGACCACCGGTGCCGACACGCGTCTCTCCGCATATGCCCAAGTTCTCACTCCGCAAGGTCAGCGCGTCGGTCCGCTCGATGGTATTCAACTCGTGGACCGTATCGCAAACTACAACAGCACTCTCGGCGTGGTGTGCGTGGGCAGCGACGCATACATCTTGTGCGACGTCACCAACGTCACCAAGGAACTCGTCATTCAGAAGCTCTCTCCTTCCGGAGAGATTGGCTTTCCCGACGACGAAGCGTTGGTAGAACCCGCCGACTATGGCCGCAGCACATTGATTGCTCTCGATAACGCGCTCGCGCTCGCGTGGACGGAACGCAACGGCGTGGATTTCTACGGCGACGCGCGCTTCACTTTGCTCAACCTCGACCGCACACCGCTGCCGGGTTGGACGATGGAAGGTGTTCTGCTCGCTTCCGGTCCGTATACTCAGTCTGTGGTGGCCATGACCGAAGCTCCCGACGGTGGAATTGTCGCGGCCCTTGCGGACTATCAGTTCGACCCGGATGAAGCCGAATTGAGTTTCTATCGCTACAGCCGTTCGGGCACGTTGGAATGGGGACCTGTCAGCTTTGGCAACGCCGCGCAGCGCTCCTCTCCTGTGGACTGGTATTGGCAGAACAACGATCTCGTGATTGCGTGGGTGGAGACGTTTAATTATACGGAACAGCGGCTCCACACTCAGAAACTCTCGCTGAACGGAGTCAAGCAGTGGGGAGAGAACGGCCGCACGCTTTGGTCTCGCGAAAGCAAGAAGCTGCGTGCAAATATCGTCAAACCGTCTGCGGGTCCGGCGCGAGTGGTGATTGTCTCAGGACGATTCATCGCGCAGCCGGAGAGTCTGTTCGTCGGAGAGCTTTCCAGTTCCGGCGAGTTGTCCGGTCAAGCCGAGTTTATCAGCGGCGGGTGGACATACGACAGTAATGACGCACGCATCGCGCGCATCGGCGAGCAGAAATTAGCCGTCATCTGGACGGACACGCGAACACGCTTCGACCGCGATGTATACTATCAGCTGCTTGATGGAAACGGTGCTCCGTTACTCGAACCGCAGGGCCGCAAGCTTGAAGTGCCCGGTCAGTTTTCGAGTTACGCTGCGCCCTCGGTGGAATCGGACGGACAGGGCGGCGCGCTGCTCTGTTGGATCGGCGACTCGATGGCCTACACTCACATAATCCATGTTCATCGTATTGACGGCAGCGGAAATCAAATATGGGCCGAACCCGCGAAGATTCGCTCGCAAAACGGATTCTACGGTCAAACGCGACTCGTGCCGGACGGCAATGGCGGAGTGTTTGTCGCCTTCTCCCGATTCACACAGGCGTTTGTCGCGCGCATCAGTGTTGCGCATGTGAACGCGGCGGGGCAGACAAGTTGGGTCGGCGACTATCATGAGTTTCCCGGCACGCCCGGCAATGATGCCATCCTGCACGCCGCGATTGCCGACGGTCAGGGTGGATGTTACTTGGCGGGCATCACCGGCCCGTGGACGGACACGGATCCAGTAATCTTCCACGTCAATCAGGACGGCACATTCGGAGAAAACTGGACCGGCAATGGCCGCATCTTCGGCGGCACAGGCGAGCGCGACCGCACTCCGTCACTCGCTATGGTGAGCGGCAACGTGCTCATGACCTACGAACGTCCGCAGTCGGACGGCGCGGCGACTTACGACGTGCGCGGCGTGCTCTTGAGTCCGGCGGGCGACGCATTGTGGGGACAGCAGGGCCGTAGACTTTCCGCTCAGGAATCCGCAGTCATCAGACACGTCGTCACCGAAGACGGCACGGGTGGATTTCTCCTGGGCTATGAAGATTACCGCAACAACGCCACACACTTATATCTTGCACGTTACAACGACGACGGTGTGGCGCAATGGGACGGAGTCGAGCGGCTCGTCTGCTCGCATCCGCTTGACCAGACACGATTGGTCATGACACACGACAACAACGGCGGCGCGTGGATACTCTGGGAAGATTTCCGCAACAGCGACGAATATCAGGAAGTCGACCTTTACGGAACGCACATTGACGGTCAGGGAAACTTCGCCAGCATCGGAGGCTTCACATGGCCGGCGGACGGACATCCGGTTTGCGCGATTCCCACGTATCAGCAGGAAGCCGTGCTTGTGCCGTGGGCCAACGGGTCCGCGCTCGCATTGTGGAAGGATTTGCGCTCGAGTAATCCCGGACGCTGCTGCGGAGCGGGTGCGGTGGGAGATGTTTTCAACAATGTCTACGCGCAAGTTCTTTCTGAAGTGAGCTTGAGCGCGCGCGACCGCGACGTTGTTCAATTTGTGCCGGAATCCCTTTTTCTCACGGCCTATCCGAATCCGTTCAATCCGAGCACGAGCTTGAGTTTTACTCTGCCGCAAACCGCCGGCGTGAAATTGACCGTCTTTAACGTGTTGGGACAGGCCGCCGAAGTGCTGTTCGATGCACCCTTGGCGGCGGGAGAGTATTCGATGGTGTGGGACGCAAGCGCGTATCCGAGCGGACTCTATTTTGCAAAACTGGAAACGACCACCGGACTTTCGACGGTGCACAAGCTGACGCTGCTGAAGTAGCACAGCAAGCACCAAAGCACGAGCGGGGCGGCCAGTTGGCCGCCCCGTATGTTTTGTCTGTTAGCGTTTTCGAATCTCGATCTTCTACTTCACTTCCCACTCGCAGTCTTTCGAGGAGAAGACGACCAACCGATTCGCATCAAAACGAATACCAGTGACATCACCGGTTGAACGGCAGAGCTCGCCGATTTGATTGCCCGTCAAAACATCATAGGGCGTGAACGCCGAGCCGCTCTGCGCGATGGCAATCGTATTGTCGGGAGAGAGCCACACCCGCTCGGCATTGCGAATCGTCATAAACGCGTCGCCGCGCGGAATGGTGCGCTCAAAGAAGCCGACATTCACCAAAGTCAGCGCGCCGGTGTTCTCCCACACGCCCGCAATCGCGCACGTTCTGCCGAAGCCATAACCCTTCGAGGAAACCGAAAACTGCCGAGACCCGATGCGCTGATTGTCCGGCAGCTTGCTTTTGTCATCGCATTCCTGTCCCTTTTCCTTCAGCAAATCATAGAACGCAAGCTTACCGTTTGTCACCTTCGCGCAGATGTTGCGGCACTCCACGGAGGAGTTGAGCGTCTGCAAAGCTTCGAGTGCTCCCGACTGCCGCACAACTTCGATTTCGATTTCTGTTTCGACAGGACTCTTCAAGCCAAAAGCCGTAGCCTGTAATGTGACCTTGTGTTTACCGCGCTTGGCCCAACCGAGTTCGGGCGCGACGGTGACCGTCACAACACCCGGCGGATCGAGAATCACGGGCTTGACGGAGACATTCAGCCACTCTGGCGTGCCCGCAGCGGGTGCAACCTGTACGGCGTATTTTTGTCCGGCTTTCCACGAGACGTTTAAAGCAAAGTCCGCCGTCTTACCCCATTCAACCTGCATGGAACTTTGCTGAGCCTCGATCACAAGATCGCTCTTCTGCGCTGTGCCGAATCCTTCCGGCGCGGTTTTGGGTTCGCCGCTCTCCGGTCCTTGACAGGCCCGTGTAAACACCGACGCCGCAATCACAATCATGGCAATAGTTTTCATGGTGATGTGCTTTCTCTATTTGGTGAGACAACTTATCCGATTGAACGTCGCGACAAGAAGTTCGACGTGGAAACTCCTAAAGCCTTTTTGCAAGCGCCCGGATATGCTCCGGCCCAATCCCGCAACAGCCGCCGATAATGTCCGCGATGGATTTGATGCGCACGCCCCAGTCGGCAAATTCGTCCGGAGTGATGGACTGGTCGAGCGCGTTGGGATAGACGCCGATGGCGATGCCGCCGTGCACGTGCATTGATAGATTCATCACGGCCTGCGCGGCGATGGGCAGCGGTGTGCAGTTAATGAGCACGGCGGCTGCTCCGAACTTGACAACGGTGCGCGCGGCTTCGCGCAAAGAATCGCCGTTCAGCAGCTCCGAGTCCGACTTCATCACAAAGGATGTCCAGACGGGAATGCCTGTGGCGCGAGCGAAGTGTGTGGCAATCTTCGCTTCGCGAATGGAATTCTGGGTTTCGACCAGAATAATATCCACTCCCGCTTCGGCGAGTAGCTGCGCGTTGTGCCGATGTTCCGCGCGGAGCACCAAGTCGCCGGGTGCGAGTTCCGGATGAAAACAATCTTCAAGCGGGGCCATCGAACCCGCGATCGGCACATGTTCAGGAGCGGCGGCGCGCGCGAGCGCGACAGCCTGCTTCGTCAACTCGGCGGCATGCTCGGCAAGTCCGACTTTCGAAAGCGTGTATCTTGATGTCCGAAATGTCCCGGCCGTGAGAACGTGCGCGCCCGCCTGGACATAAGCGCGATGCACTTCCGAAACAAGCTCCGGGGCCTCCCGCAACGTTTCGGCAGTCCATAAAGGAAGCCTGCAAGCCGCGCCGCGAGCCTCAAGTTCGGTCCCGAGCGCACCGTCCAGCAGGATCGGCCGCGCAGCGAGTTTCTGCATTGCTTGCGGGCCGTCCGCAGGGTTTGCACGACTTAGGGACATTTAACCTATTGTTTATACGTATCGGAACAGGTCTTGCACACTCGAATTTGGGGAGATTTCCGCCTGTGAGAAAAGCACATAAATCCTGTATTCATTGCTCTGGGCCGGAGATTTCCGTATCTTAAGTCATTGCAACTGCTCGAATTTGCCGAAATCTGCTCAGAAAGGCAAGGTGGAGCGATGCAGACTATATATAGGATAGCGCGTATCGGCCAGCGAATCCGTCGCCGGTGCTTTCTTCTTCTGGCCGCCGGAATTCTCTTGGGCAATTCTGCCTGCCACATTGAGGACACGCGCGAAGGAGCGGGTACGGCTCTGGATTTCAGTCTGGAGCTCGTCAACGGCAAGGTGATTGATGTAGCCGGGTTCTTCGGTTCGGTGGTGCTCATCAATTTCTGGGATACGCGGTGCGGGGCCTGTCATGCTGAACAGGATGATTTGAACCGGCTGTTCGCGGAGCATCACAACGAGGGGCTGGTTATCATCGGAATCGCTCTCGCAACTCACGGTCTCACGGATGTGCTTGCCTACCTTGCAGAGAATCATGTCGAGTATATCTCCGGAGTCTTTGGCGAGAGCGTGCGCGAGAGATTGGGCCAGCCGTCCGTGATTCCGAGGTCCGTTCTTGTGGATCGAGCCGGAGTGCTGGTCGGTGATTGGACGGGCGCGCGCGCGTATGACGAGCTACTGGAACAAATTGGGCCCCTGCTCACGGGGTAAATTTTTTGCGGACGGCCGCACACATATCAAGATTTCTCCTAATTAAGGTTCGATAGCAATGTTACAGCTTCTCGCACTGCTTTGGATAGTGATAGTTTCTTCCCTGACGTTCGCGCAGACGGCGGACGTGCAGATCAATGTTCAGAACGACCTTGCGCCGTTCAAACAATATTATGAATCCCGCGCGGAGTGGCCGCGCTCGCACGGCTGGAAGCCGTATATGCGCTACCTGTATGACGTGGAACAGCGTGCGTATCCCGACGGCACAATTCCCGCAGGCGCGCGTTGGCGCGCGTGGGAGGAAATGCAGCGGATGGAGCGCGTGTCGCTCGATGAACCGTGGCGCGCATTAGGGCCGTTCAATCACGGCGGCCGAACTCGTGTGCTGAGATTTCATCCGAATAATCCGAACATTATGTTTGCGGGTTCCGTCGGCGGCGGACTCTATCGCAGCGACAATGCGGGCGAGAGTTGGTATCCCTTGACGGATGCGCTGCCCAATCTTGCGGTGGGATGTTTCGAAATCTCATTAAGCAATCCCAATATCATGTTCATGGGGACGGGAGAGGGCTACTTCAACGGCGACGCCATCAAAGGTATCGGATTGCTGAAGTCTGTGGACGGAGGGGTAACGTGGAACCTGACGAGCCTGAATTACACCTACTCGCAGGGCAAATCCATTCTGAAGATCAGCATCGACCCGCGCAACTCAAACAACGTGCTCGCGTCCACGAACGACGGATTGTATCGCTCGACGAACGGCGGCGCGAGTTTTGATCTGGTGCGCTCGGGCAACATCAACGAACTAAAGCGCGATCCGCAGAATCCGGATGTGCTGCTGTGCGCGGCGGGCTACCCGTGGGGCGCGACACAGAACGGAGTCTATCGCTCGACGGACAACGGCGCGACGTGGCTGCCGTCGTCAACGGGTCTGCCGTCATCCTCTATTACGGGTCGCTACGTGATTGATTTCTTCCGCGAGTATTCGCTGGTGGTGTATTGCGGAGTGTGCGGAGATTTCGATTACAACGGATCGCAGATGATCGGCGTGTTTCGGTCGCTGGATAACGGCGTGACGTGGGAACAGATGTCGGTGCCGGGAGAAGAGAACCACTACGCCAGTCAGGGTTGGTATGACATGGCCATCGCGGTCAAACCGAACGATCCGGAAGTCGTCTTCAATGCCGGGCTGGATGTCTATCGTTCGGTGAATGGCGGGCAGAACTGGTCGCGTCGCTCGTGGTGGCACCACTCATTTGGTGAACCGACCTTCTCGCATGCCGATCATCACGAGTTGATTTTTCATCCGACCGATCCCAATCAACTCTGGGATGTCAACGACGGCGGGATTTTTGTCTCTTACGACAACGGTCAGACATGGAATGAGAAAAATACGGGATTCGACACCTATCAATATTATGCGATGGGGAATGCGACGCTCGATACGGCATTGGCTTACGGCGGCACGCAGGATAACGGCACGTCTCGTTACGATGGCGACGGGGATTGGGATATGGTGTTCGGAGGCGACGGCGGCTATTGTGTGGTGGACTACACAAATAACAACACAATATACGTAGAGTATCAGAACGGCAATCGCTATCGCTCGGACGACGGCGGACACAACTTCTCGGAAATCAATCCCGGCATTTCGGGAACAGGGCCGTGGGTGACGCCAATCGTTCAGGATCCCTTCGCCCCGAATACGATCTACACAACGACCAATGGCACGGGCGCCAGCGTCTGGATGTCGCCCACTCAGGGGCGCAACGGAAATTGGGTGAACCTCGGACCGGTCGGCAGCTCCAATCAAGTGCTGGCCGCATCTCCCGCGTTGCCGGGAAGACTTTATCTTGGCAGCAGCTCCTCGGTCTTTCGCTATGACACGCAGGACGGACAGTGGATCAATGTTTCCGGCAATCTTCCGGGAACGTATACGACGCGCATCACGCCCGACCCGTATGACCCCAACACGGTGTATGTTACAAAATCCGGATTCTCGGGCGGCCACGTATGGAAATCGGTGACATCGGGAACCACGTGGACGGATATCACCGGTAATTTGCCTAATGTGCCGTTTCAAGATGTGATTGTGGACTTGAATGATCCGGCGGTGCTTTATGCGGGCGGGGACATCGGCGTATTTCGCACTGAGAACGGCGGGCAAAGCTGGCACATCTTCGGAGACGGATTGCCGGCGGTGCGCGTGGATGATATGGATATGCAGACCCAATCGGGCGTGTTGCGCGCGGCGACGCACGGACGCGGCATGTGGGAAATTCCGACCGGTTCAACGACGCTCGCGATGCTCTATCCGAACGGTACGGAACTGCTCGCGGTTGGCAGCACGATTCAGATACGCTGGTCCGGCACGACGTTCGGCGGCAACGTCAGTCTCTCGTTGAATCGCAACTATCCGAGCGGCGCATGGGAAACGATTGTCGCGTCGACTCCGAATGACGGAATTCATGCACTTATCGTCTCCGGACCTGTGACGGATCACGCGCGCTTTCGCATCACACATCTGACACAAGGCGATCTGTCAGACACTTCCAACGCCGATTCGCGCATCGTCAATCCTGCGCTGAATCTGTTATCTTTGAATGGCGGACAGACCGTCTTGACCGGAACGAATGACACAATCCGTTTTGAGCGCGTGCTCGTGGAAGGAAGCGTCTCGATAGAACTCAATCGGGATTACCCGAGCGGCAACTGGCAGATGCTTGCCGAGAATTACTCAGGCGCGGATTCCTATCTCTGGCGCGTGCTACAGCCCGGTGGTGAACGCTGCCGGATTCGCGTAACGAGCGACGAGCAGCCGTGGCTGAACGACATGTCCGAGACGGACTTCATCATGCGCGCGCCGCAGATGACGGTGCTCTCGCCGAATGGCGGCGAGGTCGTCGTTGTGGATCAGCCTTATGAGATCACTTGGGGCGCTGCCGAATATCCGGGCACATTCCGCGTAATGTTGAACCGCAGCTATCCGGATGGCAACTGGGAATTGTTAACAAGCGTCACGGAAAACGACGGCAGCTGGCTCTGGACACCGCGCGGTGCCTCAACTACTCGCGCGCGAATCCGACTGGCAACACCGCTGGATCCACTGGGAACCTACGTTGAGAGTGCGGGCGACTTCACGATTGAAGGCGGCGCGTCGGTCAGCGACCGGCCGCTACCCACAGCCTTTCAGGTCGGCGAAGTCTATCCCAACCCCTTCAATCCTTCGACACAATTTACGCTTGATCTGCCGACACGCACACACGTCACCGTTCGCGTGACAAATCAGCTCGGTCAAACAGTCGCTACCGTGCTGGACGCGGAGCGCGATGCCGGTTCGCATACGATTGTGTTTGACGGCTCCGGTTTGTCGTCGGGAATCTACTTCCTGCGTGTGGACGCCGCACGTGAGACGATCGTTCGCAAATTGACGTTGCTGAAATAGCGTGCCGAAGCTCTCGCCGAAGGCTCGCGCGGCACGGATTACTGAAGAGTTGTTCCGACTCTATCCGCAGCCCGAGTGTGCCTTGACGCATGCCAATGCGTTCGAGCTTGCGGTCGCGACGATACTCTCCGCGCAATGCACCGACGAGCGCGTCAACATGGTTACGCCCGTGCTGTTCAGGAAGTTTCCAACTCCGGCGAAGCTCGCCGCGGCAACTCAGGAAGACATCGAAGAGATTATCAAGTCTACCGGCTTCTTCCGCAACAAAGCCAAAAACATTCTGGGCTTCGCGAACGCGATCGTGAATCAATTCGGGGGAAACGTGCCTCAAGACTTGGAGACGCTGATCACCTTGCCCGGCATTGGCCGTAAAACGGCGAATGTTATTCTCGGCACGGCCTACGGCATCGCATCAGGTGTCGTTGTGGACACTCACGTCTCTCGGCTTTCCGCTCGCATGGGACTTACGAAGAGCGAGGATGCCGTGAAAATCGAGCGAGATTTGATTGCGCTGCTCCCGCAGGAGCACTGGATAAACTTCTCGCACGCCATGATCTGGCATGGCCGCCGCGTCTGTAGCGCACGTAAACCTAACTGCGCGGAGTGCACGTTGACGAAGTTCTGCCCAAAGGTGGGCGTGGAATAGATCACTTTGATCTTAACTGCTAAACAAGAAAACCCCGGCTCATCACCGGGGTTCTTGATTCAAAGCACAACGGGATTACTCTCCCAGAATTTGTCTCGGCTTGACTCCTTTGCTCGAAAGCGCATAGGACAGCGCTTCAATCTCGATCGCCATGTTTTCGTAGCGCACCGCGACGCCTTTCGGCACAAAAATGGAAACAGGAGCAAAGTTCAGGATAGCGCGAATTCCCGCTTCCACAAGTTGATCGACGACGCGCTGCGCGGCAAACGCGGGAACCGCCACAATTGCGATCTTAATGTTCTCCTCTTCAAGGACTCGTTTCAGACTTGCAAAATCCTGAACGACAAGTCCGCCGACTTCATGGCCGACCTTCTGGGGGTCGCTGTCAAACACCGCGCGGATCAGAAATCCCTGCTCGGCAAACTGTTTGAAGTGCACAAGCGCGGTTCCGATATTCCCGACTCCGACCAGACAGACGTGCCACGTGCGGTGTAGTCCCAGAATGCGGCTGATAGCGCGATGCAAATCCACGACGCTGTATCCGAGCCCTCGTCTGCCGAACGCGCCGAAAAACGAGAGGTCTTTCCGCACCTGCGCGGCGGTGAGGCCGTTTAGCTTCCCGATTTCTTCCGAAGAGATCGTGGTCTTTTCCGAACTTAACGCGGTCTGCAGTGTTCGATAGTATTTCGAGAGTCGCTTAACCGTCGCGTCGGAAACGTGATTCGAATTCTTCTGCTTCTTGGGCCGCGCAACGGGTTTGCGCGCCTTGCGGCGTGACTTCGCCGCAACTTTCTTCTTTGTCTGCTCAGCAGCCATAACCCTTCCTTACATTGCACCTTTGCCGGAAATTACCGCCGCAATCGTGCGCAGCATTATCCGCAAGTCGAGCCAGAGGCTCCAATTTTCGACATAAAACAGATCGTATTCCGTGCGCTCCTCGATTGTCGTATCGCTGCCGCGGAATCCGTTCACTACCGCCCAACCCGTCAATCCCGATTTCACTCGATGCCGGTCAAGATAATTGGGAATATATTCCGCGAACTTGTGCACAAACTCGGGCCGCTCCGGACGCGGTCCCACGAGCGACATATCGCCGCGCAGCACGCTCCAAAACTGGGGAATCTCATCGAGTGACCACCGCCGAATAAATTTGCCGACGCGTGTCACTCTCGGATCGCCGCGCACCGCCCATACTGCACCGGTCTTGGATTCGGCGTCGGTGCGCATGGAGCGGAACTTGATCATATCAAATTCCTTCCCGTCCATCCCGACACGCCGTTGTCTGTAAAAGAGCGGTTTCCCGCTGTCAAGATAGACGGCCAGCGCAATAATCGCATAGAGCCACGAGAAGGCGATCAGGAACAGCGCGGAAAACACAAAGTCCAGAATGCGTTTCATGACGTAACCGATTCCCGACATTGCCAACGTCTTAAGTTTAAGAACGGGCTTGCCGCCGATTTCGGTCACCTGCACGCGTGAACGTGTCATGTCCACCGCCGCCGAAACGTAGAGCAATTCAAGCGGCGTGCCTTCGGCCGCGCGGGCAACTTCGCCGAGCTCATGCTCTTCTTCCGGCGACGGAGCAAGCATCAGTGCGTCGAGTTCATGTTCCTGCCAGAGATTCCGCAGCGCGTGAATGTCGCCGAGGCTCGGTCCGTCAGGAACAGGAGAAGGCCCGAGCGCGCCAACCAACTCAAAGCCGCGGCCGCGTTCGCCCATTAGGCTATTCCAGAGTTTCGCCGCTTCCGATCCGCTGCCCCAGATGGCGATTCTCGACACGCCGATGCCGCGCTTGAACAGCGAGCGGCGCATCCTTTGGTAAATCGCTCTTGAAACAACCAGCATCGGAATCATCAGCACGAGCGTAAGCAGGAACACCAGCCGCGAATAGGAGAACTCGCGGTAGAAGAAGATTCCCGCCATCACCAGCCCCATCGCGAGCACCGATCCGCGAATGATCCGCGCGATTTCCTGATCCAGCGGAACCGTGACTTCGGTCGCGTAGTGATGATAGGACCAGCCTATCAAAATGTAAGTCAGGCCGAGCAGCGCGCCGAACGACAGATACTCCAGCGCGCTCGGCACCCAGTATGAGTGAAATACCTCGTAGACCGGTCCGAAAAAGCGAATATAAAAGGCGAGCAGCGACGCGGCAAGCACACCGAAGAAGTCCATTCCGCTGCCTGCCATCGGCAGCCAGAAGGAAGAGAGCAGCGATCGTTGACGCGATGAACGCGTCGCCTTATGATGCAGCGAGTTCGATTGCCCGGATTTCATTGCTCCCGGATTCGCCATTTCGTGCAAAGTGTGCTTCGGAATTACGCTTCCGTATCCAGTTCAATTTCTTCGTCTTCTTCATTCACGATCTTCGCGACATCGGAAACTTTGTCGCCGTCGTCCAGTCTGATCACGCGCACGCCCTGCGTCACGCGGCTCATCGCGCGGATGTCCTTCACGCTTTGCCGGATGACGACACCTTGCACGGTGATGATAATCAGGTCGTCTGCGTCGCCGACCTCCTTCATGGCAACCATACGACCCGTCTTGTCGGTCGTCTTGAGGGCCAGCACGCCGCCCGCGCCGCGTTTCGTCAGGCGATAATCTGCAACTCCCGAACGTTTGCCGTAGCCCTTCTCTGTAACGGTCAGAATTGTGGAGTCACCGCGCACCACAATCATACCGACTGCGTCCACATGAGGTTTCAAGAGCACTCCGCGCACGCCGGTCGCCGTGCGGCCCATCGCCCGCACGTCGCTTTCGTGGAAGCGGACGGCCTTGCCTTCCGTTGTGCCGATGATCACTTCGTTGTCGCCATCGGTCAGCGCGGCATCCAGCAACTCATCGCCTTCCGAAATATTAATCGCGATAATACCAGTCGAGCGCGGATTGGAAAACTCGGACAGCGCGGTCTTCTTGACCGTGCCGCGCTTCGTGCACATCAACACGTACTGGTCATCGGCGAATTCCTTGACCGTAACGTACGCGCGAACTTTCTCGTCTGCGCTGCGCTCGATGAGATTCACCAGAGCCTTGCCGCGCGTGCCGCGGCCCATCTGCGGAATCTGGTAAACCTTCAGCCAATAGCACTTCCCGCGGTCTGTAAAGAAGAGTATGTAGTCATGCGTGGATGCGATAAACAGCGTTTCCACCCAGTCCTCTTCCTTGGTGGTCGCTCCCTGCGAGCCGCGTCCGCCACGTCCCTGCTTTCGGAAACCCGAAACCGGAAAGCGCTTGACATAGCCGGAGTGTGAAATCGTCACGACCATATCCTCCGGAGCAATCAAATCCTCAACCGTGACTTCCGCTTCGTCTTCCACGACTTCCGTGCGTCGCTTGTCGCCGTATTTCTCCTTGACCTCTTCAAGCTCTTTTCTTACTACTTCGAGTCGCAGTTTACGGTTCTCGTCTTTGGCCAGCGGCTCAAGTTCCGCGATCTTTGCCTTGATTTCACGGATTTCGTCTGCAAGCTTCTGCCGTTCGAGACCCGTCAGTCGCGCCAGACGCATATCGAGAATTGCCTTCGCCTGCTTCTCCGACAATCCAAAACGGTCGCGCAGCTCCATCGCCGCCGTATCCGGTGACGACGCGCCGCGAATGATGCTGATGACCTCATCAATGTGATCGACGGCAATCTGCAAACCTTCAAGGATATGCAGCCTATCCATCGCCTGCTGCAGCTCAAAGCGCACGCGCCGCAGCGTGACTTCGTTGCGGTGTTCGATAAACTCGCCGATCAGATCCCGCAGCGTCAATACGCGCGGCACACCCTTCACCAGCGCGAGCATAATGACGCCGAACGATTCCTGCATCGGTGTGTGCTTGTACAGAGCGTTCATCACGACTTCGGCGACCGCTTCGCGTTTTAGCTCGATAACCAGTCGCATGCCGTCCCGATCCGATTCGTCGCGGATGTCTGCAATGCCCTCAATCTTTTTGTCGTTCACAAGGTCGACAATGCGCTCGATCAGGCGAGTCTTGTTCACCTGATAGGGAATCTCGCTGACAACAATCTTTACCCGCGCGTTGGCCTTTTCCGGCTGTTCGATATTCGCTTTCGCGCGCACAACGATCTTGCCTCGTCCCGTCAAGTATGCGTCGCGGATTCCCTGCTTGCCGAAAATGATGCCGCCCGTCGGAAAGTCCGGCGCGGTCACATATTGCATCAAGCCTTCGGTGGTAATTGTGTCGTCGGCGATCATCGCAATCGCGGCGTCACACACTTCATTCAGATTATGCGGCGGAATGCGCGTGGCCATTCCGACCGCAATTCCGTCCGAACCGTTGACCAGCAGGTTGGGAATCTTCGACGGCATCACGGAGGGAATCATGATTGATTCGTCGTAGTTCGGAACGAAGTCCACCGTATTCTTATCGATGTCCGCCAGCATCTCTTCCGCGATGCGGTTCATTCGCGCTTCGGTATATCGCATCGCCGCCGCGCCGTCGCCGTCCACCGATCCGAAGTTGCCCTGACCGTCCACAAGCGGGTAGCGCAAGCTGAAATCCTGCACCATGCGCACGAGCGTATCGTAAATCGCCGCGTCTCCGTGCGGATGATACTTACCCATCACGTCGCCGACGATACGCGCGCACTTCTTATACGACCTGCCTGCACCCAAGCCCAGTTCGAGCATGCCGTAGAGGATGCGACGGTGCACAGGCTTCAGGCCGTCACGCACATCAGGCAGCGCCCGCGATACGATCACGGACATGGAGTAATTGATGTACGAAGACTTCATTTCGTCTTCGACATTCACCGGGATGATGCGGTTTTCGCCGTTCCCGTTGCCGTTACCGGCCAGCTGCAATTCCAGATTGTCTTTGTCGGACATGTGCTATCGTGTTATGATTGACTGCATGATCTCTCCCGCCATCGACCGCCTATTCACCCTTTTCATGTCCCCTCCAAGTAAGAATACCAGCGAAAACCTTCTGATGTCATATCCTTCACGCGGATGATAATCTGTCCCGTGTGATACGAGAAGTGTTCCACCGCATGATAGATATCCTGCAGGAGGACGACCTCCTTGTTCTGGATCACGCGCGTTTCCATCAAGAGATCCGGATCGAGCGCCGCAAGCACGTCACATGCCTCCTGAACGGTTTGTTCAAGATCGCTCAGCAGCACGCCTTTCGTTGGAGCAAGTGCTTCATCGTAGTGGACGGCGAATTCCTGCGAACGCTTGCGCACGTCGGTTTGCCCGCCGCAGCCTGAGATAATGTGCTGCCGCAGGTTTCCCGCAAGATGCAGCAGCAGGTTTCCGATTGAGTTCGACGCCGGATTGGGCCGCTCCCACACCTGCTTGTCGTTCAGGCGGTTCACCGCTTCTTCAATCTTGCCGTAGTACTCGCGCAAGAACGCTTGACTCGTCTCCAGAAAGAATGCCGAAGGATTGTCGCTCATGCTATGTTTCGCTCAGTAGTCAAAGGAATCCTTATCCTGCTTGCCGCCGGCAGGCTCAAAGCGGAAGTTGCAGTAGATTTCCTTCCCGTCCACGTAAGTATGCACGCCGATGGAAGACTTGTTGCCGGGCAGCACTTCCACAAGTTTATTGTAGGCGACTTGTGCCGCGCGAATCATGTTCGCGTAGCCCTTTTGCTCAAACAAGTTGCGCAGGTGCGCAAGGATTTGCTGCTTGTTTTTGCATTCGCCGATGGCGCGTTCGAATGCGTCCCAGTTGACATCGTCCACCGGCTGCCAGCCGGGTTTCAGCTTCTGATCAGACATAAAGTTGGTAATCCGTCCGTTTACTTTGCGGATCGCTTCGCTTCTTTTGCGGCCCGCTTGGCTTCTTTCTTGTCGGTCTTGTGCTCTTTCTTGTCGAGCTTCAGCTCTTTCATGCGCATCTTGTGGTCCTTCTTCTCGACGGCATTGCGCTTGAGTTCGAGTTTTGCGGCCTTTAAGCGGCCGGTCAGGTCCGCGATTTCCTGCTTGAGTTCAAACTCGCGGCGATCGAGCGCGGTGCCTTCTTCCCGCAGTGCGCGGCGGCGCGCTTCGAGCGAATCTGCTTGCATTTTCAGTGCTTCGGCCTGTGTGGGCTGTGCGGACTGGTCTGTCTGGGCGGACAGCATTGCCGCGCCGCTTAACAGAAAGGCCGCAAAAGCGATCATCAATAACCTGCTTTTCATGCTGCTACTCCTTTATTCTTCAACATTCGTGCTGCGTCCCGGATCTGGAAAATCGCGGTACAGCGCCGATTTGAAATCCGTTACCATGACAAACACCTTGCGGTGTAAATCCTCCATCTCGCCGGTGCGCTTGGCGACGTCGCCGAACGTGTTCTCCAGCTCCACCAGCGATTTGAATTCCATCGTGATGTGAAACTCTCCGAGTTCGG